>CAZEUV010000051.1:3441-15826 GCA_964515285.1 uncultured Maribacter sp.
CCGTTTATATGCGGGTTCTTTTTCGATTTCATCTATATTGCTCATACTATTTTGAAACTTATAATTGAAATCTTTGAGCTTTCTTCTTCTTTCATCGGCCCTATCTCTGAGTAATTCCTCCAAGGGACTTTCCATAGGGTCAATTTTCTTTGTTTCAGTAGATGCCACCTCACCTTCCCCCCTCATGTCTAAGGTCTTTCTTTCGAAAACCAATTCGTCTTCTACGATCTTTGGTTCAAATTCCTCAGCTTTCGATTTTGCACCGGTCAATTGATTTTCCAACTTCATATAATCATCTAGACTATAGCGTGTTTCACCGTCTTTATTATATTCCAAAACAGGAATCACCTCAATGTGCTCATTAACATCGATTTCGTTAATTTCCTCATCTAGACCAAAGGTAATGACATTGTCTTTTTCTTCCTCTTCGTTCAATTCTGATAAGGGCATATCAAAACTCATCGCAAACTGATCTTCCTCCTCTTTTTCCGAAGCAACAACTTTAGGATCTACAACTTCAATATCGTTCAATGTATCACTAGAATCGATAATGACAAAATCATCTTCTGAAACATTTTCGGCAATCACCTCTTCATAAAAAACGTTAAAGTTTTTTATATAATTGGTAGTAGGAATCAAATCAAAATCACCAAGTTCATCTTCATCTGTCAAGGTGTGTTTCAGTACAGGTTCGTGCCTATCTTCTTCGTCAATCAACTCATGAACGGTATTTTTTGGAGTCAAATTATGAAATGCTTTTTGTTCTTCTTCTAGGGTATGAATAATCTTTTTTGCCTCGCTATTTACGATATCATCTTGCTGGTCGATATCAAAACCAGTCGCAATGACCGTAACTGCAATCGATTCGCCCAAATCTTCGTCTTCACCTACACCCATAATGATGTTCGCACCATGACCGGCCTCAGTTTGAATATGATCATTGATTTCGCCTATTTCATCAATGGTTATTTCTTCTGACCCAGAAACAATGAGCAATAGTACATTTTTAGCACCGCTAATCTTGTTGTCGTTCAGCAATGGCGAATCCAACGCTTTTATAATCGCCTCGTTTGCTCTGGCTGAACCCGTAGCTACCGAAGAACCCATTATTGCGGTACCACTGTTCGATAGCACTGTCTTAGCATCACGTAAATCAATGTTTTGAGTATAGTGGTGGGTAATCACTTCGGCAATACCCCGAGCAGCGGTGGCCAATACTTCATCTGCCTTAGAGAAACCGGCTTTGAAACCTAAATTACCGTACACTTCCCTAAGTTTATTATTGTTGATTACTATCAAAGAATCAACGTTGTTCCGTAATTTTTCTATACCCACCTGAGCTTGTCGGCAACGCATTTTTCCTTCGAATTCAAAAGGCATGGTTACGATACCCACCGTAAGAATATCCATTTCCTTGGCAACTTTGGCAATAACAGGAGCAGCACCAGTACCTGTTCCCCCACCCATACCTGCCGTTACGAATACCATTTTGGTAGTAACACCGAGCATTGTCTTAATATCTTCCATACTCTCAATGGCCGCTTGTTCACCCACTTCTGGGTTAGCACCGGCCCCGAGCCCTTCAGTGAGTGATATGCCAAGTTGAATTTTATTTGGCACAACACTATTCGTCAATGCCTGCGCATCAGTATTGAGAATCACAAAGTCGACTCCGTTAATACCATCTTGAAACATGTGGTTAATGGCGTTGCTACCGCCACCGCCGACTCCAATGACCTTTATTACGTTACTTTGGTTCTTAGGTAAATCAAAGTCTATTCCTTCAAATTCAATAATATCGCTCATTCTTTATGTATTACTGGTTATACTATCTATTTACGTTCGTTCTTTATTCGGCGTTGTCTAAAAACTCTTTTAATTTTTCTGACCATTTATCGAAAACCGATTTTCGTTCTCTAAGTGTTTTTGGTGAGACCGCTTTACTTCCATCACCTTGCGCATATACGGCCTCTTCGGCCACCAATTCAGGCTCTTCATCAAAGGCATTGTCCTTATTCTTGTTTTCTACTGCGTTCATCAATAAACCAACGGCGGTAGCGTATAAAGGACTTGCAACTTGCTCATCTGAATCACCGGCCAAATGTTCATTCGGGTAGCCTATACGGGTATCCATACCCGTTATGTACTCTACCAATTGCTTTAGGTGTTTCAGCTGGCTACCACCACCCGTAAGCACAATACCCGCTATAAGTTTCTTTTTCTGTTCTTCGTGGCCATAATTCTTGATTTCCATATATACCTGCTCAACGATTTCCACCACTCTAGCGTGTATGATCTTTGAAAGGTTCTTAAGGGTAATTTCTTTTGGTTCTCTGCCCCTCAACCCAGGAATGGAAACAATTTCATTGTCTTTATTCTCTCCTGGCCAGGCCGAACCGAACTTGATTTTCAACAACTCGGCTTGTTTCTCTATGATAGAGCAGCCTTCCTTTATATCTTCTGTAATAACACCGCCTCCAAAAGGAATTACAGCTGTATGCCGTATTATACCATCTTTGAAAATAGCCAAATCGGTAGTGCCGCCGCCTATATCAATGAGTGCCACACCAGCCTCCTTCTCTTCTTGGCTCAGTACCGCGTCAGAAGATGCCAATGGCTCTAAAGTGATATTGCCAAAATCCAATCCTGCACTTTTAATGCATCTGGCTACGTTCTTTATTGAGGAAACCTGCCCGACGACGACATGAAAATTAGCTTCTAACCGGCCACCGTACATACCAATGGGCTCTTTTATTTCTGCCTGGCCGTCTACTTTGTAATCTTGTGGCAAAACATGTATAATCTCTTCGCCAGGAAGCATGACCAACTTATAGACTTGGTTACAAAGTATGTCAAGATCATCTTCATTAATGACTTCTTGCGATTTAGATCGGGTAATATAATCGCTATGGTGCAGGCTTCTGATATGTTGCCCCGCAATACCCACCACAACAGAATTGATTTTTAGCCCGGAATTTTCCTCGGCCTGCTCAACAGCCTGCTGAATCGACTTTATGGTTTGGGTAATATTGTTGACCACACCACGATGTACGCCCAAGCTCTTTGATTTGCCAATACCCAAAACCTCAATTTTACCGTATTCGTTCTCTTTGCCTATGATAGCCACGATCTTGGTGGTACCTATGTCCAGTCCTACAGAATAATTATCTTGTTCCATTTGCATGATTTATATTTTGGTGCACACTACTTGATTGTCGAATTCCAAGCTCACTATATTGTAATCTTTCAATGTTTTATCTCTATTGGCCTTGGTATAAAATGCCTTGAAATTGTTGAATTTCTCTTCAAGGCCATCGGCACCTCCCAAATTGACCACAAACTGCTCCATTCGAAACCTCAGCTGGTACTTGCCTAAATTTTCAATATGAATACCTATAACATTTTTACGAAGAAAATTATCCTCATTTATATATTTTAATATTTCATACACATCCTCTAGGCTTTCACCTGTAATATCACCCGTAATAATGGGTACTCTGGCAGAATGACTCATAGACAAAGGCATGCGTTTTCCTTCATCATCAAGATAAAACTTAGAACTCCCCTGAATACGCCCAATTGGTCTGCGCTGAATGATCTTTGACGCCAACTCGCCATCAACGGTGATAAAAACTTGCGCACTTTTTACCATTTCATTGGCCTCAATGATCTTCTCTATAGAATTCAAATCTAATTTTTCTTTGGGCATATTTGTAAGGTCGCCATAACTTTGTATTAACAATTTATCAACCATACCCTCAGTGATGTAAAGGTTCTGATCGCCAACGAATTCTATGTGGATTCCGCTTACTTTCTTAAGTTCGCTCCTGAAATTTGAAAACGCATAAAGCCCTGATACGGCAATTATCAACGCTAGTATCTTTATATAGTTCCAATTAACTCGCATAGCTCAATTCTTTTTTGATTTTTGATACTTCCAACCCAATATCCCCGGCACCCATTGTTACAAGAACCTCAGGGTTCTGCTTTTTTATTTCTTCGACCAGATTTGTTTTTTGTACTACTTTTTTATGGGGATTTTCTATTTTCCCAAGTAACCATTCAGAGGTGATGCCCGGCATTGGTTTCTCTCTTGCCGGATATATATCCAACAGTACCACCATATCGAATTTCGAAAGGCTTTCTGCAAAATCATCCGCAAAATCTTTGGTTCTTGAAAACAGATGGGGTTGAAATATGGCCATTGTTCTCTTATTCGGATGCATTTCTTTGATAGCATCGTAAACCGCCTTCACCTCAGTTGGGTGATGGGCATAATCATCGATAAAAACAAAATCATGGTCTTTGATCTTATAGGAGAACCTACGCTGCACTCCCTTAAAAACCTCTAATGCTTTAGCTAGGCGACCTAGGGGGGTACCTATTTCGGCCGCCATTGCAAAAGCTACCAAACCGTTGAGCAAATTATGCCTGCCCGGCTTATTGAACCTTACCCCCGATAGGGTTGCTTCGGGGGTGCACAAATCAAAAATGTAGGCGCCATGTTCAATCTTTAAATTTTGTATACAATAATCAGAGTCGTCTTCTATACCATAGGTAGTACCTTTTAAAGGCAATCCGTTTCGGACAAATAATTTTCCACCGGGTTTTATTCTGGCAACAAATTCTTTAAACGATTTTTTTAGTTCATCACTATTTCCATAAATATCCAAATGATCCGCATCCATAGAAGTAATACATGCGACATTTGGCGATAATCTTAAAAAAGAACGATCATACTCATCTGCCTCTACAACAGAAAACTCGTTGCCCTCGAATAAAAAATTACTGTTGAAATCTTCTGATATACCTCCTAAAAAAGCGGTAAGTGGTGTACCTGTTTCTTTTAGCAAATGGGCCAAAATACTAGAGGTTGTTGTCTTGCCATGGGTGCCGGCCACAGCGAAACAAAAAGTATCTTTTGTTATCAGACCCAACACCTCAGAACGTTTTTTTATATCAAAGCCCTTGCTAACGAAATACTGGTATTCGCTATGGCTCTCAGGTACTGCCGGGGTGTAGACTATCAAGGTGCTTTCAGTGTCAAAGTATTGCGACCCCACTTTAGATATGTCATCTTCATAATGAATATCAATACCTTGCTCTTCGAGTTCTTTGGTCAATGGGGTTTCAGTTTTGTCATAACCAGCCACCTTTTTGTTTATAAACTTGAAATAACGGGCCAGAGCAGACATACCAATGCCCCCTATGCCTATAAAGTAAACGTTATGTATATTTTTCAAATTCATTTCAAAGTCTCCCCCCCCTTTTTGAAAGGGAATTTTTATTTTAACAGTTTTTCTATCTCGTCAACTATGTGTTTTGTAGCATCTGGCAAGGCCAATGCTTTAATATTCGCTCCAAGTTGCAATCGCTTTGTATCGGATTGGAGCAAGTCTGAAAAAATCAATTCAAATTCTTCGTCCAGATCTGCTTCCTTGATCAATATGGCCGCATTCTCGGCCACCAAAGCCTGTGCGTTCTTTGTTTGGTGATCCTCTGCAACCGTTGGCGAAGGAATAAACACCGTGGGCTTGCCAACGATACTCAATTCTGAAACGGCACCGGCACCGGCTCTTGATATGATAATATCGGCAGCGGCATAGGCGAAATCCATCCTATTTAAAAAACTATGGATCCGTATGCCGTCAGAATCGTATTTTTTGTACTCTTCATAATACAACTTGCCACATTGCCAAATCACTTGAAGGTCATTGGCCTTGAAAAACCCTAATTTCTGTTCGATAAGCTGATTGATTCTTCTTGCCCCCAAACTTCCTCCCAAAACCAATAAAACGGTCTTGCTCGGGTCGAGCTTGAAAAAGGCCAATGACTCATTTTTATCTGTACTGGTCTTGGTCAAATTATCTCTAACGGGGTTTCCTGTTTTTACGATTTTATCGACTGGAAAGAATTTTTCCATGCCATCATAGGCAACACATATCTTTGCTACCCTGTTCTTTAACAGTTTATTGGTGATACCCGCATAGGAGTTCTGTTCTTGCAATACACAGGTAACCCCCCTACCAGATGCCACTCTCAAAAGAGGTCCACTAGCGAAACCGCCCGTGCCGACTACGACATCAGGTTTGAACTTCGATACTATGTTACCTGCTTTCAACAAACTACTTATCAGTTTAAAGGGAAACATTAAATTTTTAAGGGTCAGTTTCCGTTGTAACCCCGTAATCCATAATCCTTCGATTTCATACCCTGCTTGGGGTACTTTCTCCATCTCCATTCTATCTTTAGCACCTACGAAAAGAAATTCAGCATCAGGATGCCTTCTTTTCAACTCGTTTGCAATGGCAATGGCGGGGTAAATATGTCCGCCCGTGCCCCCTCCTGAAAGTATGAACCTATAATTGCCCACTCAGCACTTCTAAAGGGTTGGTCTCATCAATATCAACACGTGATCTGCTGGTACGATGATTTTTATTACTAACACTCAAAACAATACCAATGGCCAAACAGGTCATCCAACTTGAGGTGCCACCACTACTGATCAGCGGTAATGTTTGCCCTGTAACCGGAAATAATTCGACTGCAACGGCCATATTGATCAGTGCCTGAAACACAATGGGTAGACCTACGCCCAGCACCAATAATTTTCCAAAAACCGTACTCGTACCATTGGCCACAACAACAATGCGAAACAATAATAGCAAATAGAAAAACATAAGTGCAAAACCACCCACCAAACCATATTCTTCAATAATGATCGCATAAATAAAATCAGAAGAGCTTTGCGGCAAAAAGTTCTTTTGAACACTTTTACCAGCACCTCTGCCGAATATGCCACCGGTAGCGATGGCTATCTTGGCCTTCTCTATTTGGTAGTCTGCCTCAGAATCTCCTCCATTGATAAAATTATCTATCCGGTTCTCCCATGTATTTACCCTATCCTCAAAAAGATCTGGAGCCGCCTTGGCCACCAAAATAAAAAGGGTCAATGACAGTATTCCTGCGCCGACAATGGCCAATAAATATTTCATGGGGTATCCTCCTAAAAAACACAACAACAATACCATTGAAAATATAATGGCGGCCGTTGAGAAATTGGCAGGTAAAATGAGAATAATCACTATAAATACCGGCAGCCACAAGGGTAGTATACTTTCTTTGAAGGTGATGACCTTGTCTTTTATCTTAGCGAGGTAGCGTGCGACATAAATCATAAGTACAACCGCTGCCAGATTAGAGGTTTGAAACGTGATGCCCACAAATGGCAAACGTATCCAACGGCTGGCATTTGCCCCTTCTATAGTAGTGCCCTGGGCCAGCGTATAAATCAATAGTAGAATGACAATGGGCATTGCAATCAATGAAAGCCCCCTAAAAAAATGGGTTGGTATCTTATGCACCCCGTAAATGATACCGAAGCCCAAAAACAACAACATGGCATGTTTGACCAAATGCCCTATTGTAGTGCCATTACCCACAACATAGACCAGATTACTACTGGCACTGTATACGGGTAAAAAAGAAAACAGGGCCAAAAGTGCCACAACGGCCCAAATCGCCTTATCCCCATTTATATTTTTAAACAATTTAACCACGGTCTATAGATTTTTTATGGCTTCTTTAAACTGATTGCCCCTGTCCTCATAATTTTCAAAAAGGTCAAAACTGGCACAGGCAGGTGAAAGCAATACTTTATCGCCGCGTTCGGCAATTTTATAGGCTACTTTTACAGCCTCTTCCATAGCGAAAGTTTCTACCATCAGATCAACCACATTACCAAATATGTTTTTTATTTTCTCATTATCAAGGCCAAGACAAATAATGGCCTTTACTTTTTCACGTACCAAGGGCATCAGCTCTTTGTAATCATTGCCCTTATCAACACCCCCTACGATCCAGACCGTTGGTGCGCTCATGCTGTCAAGCGCATAATAAGTGGCATTCACATTGGTGGCCTTAGAATCATTGATATACTGCACATGGCCGATTTTCAATACCTTTTCAAGCCGATGCGGAGCACCTTGAAAATTCTCTATACAATGGCGTATGGTCTCTTTTCGAATATTGACCAATTTGGCCACTGTAGCCGCTGCCATGGTATTCTTAAGATTGTGTATGCCTTCAAGTGCTAAAGCGTCTGTTGTCATTTCTATGGTGTTGTTATCAGTTGTTATAATAATTTTATCGTTCTTGAGATAAGCCCCTTCATTCAATTCATCTTGAACCGAAAAAGGCACTAATTTAGATTGAACCGGGTGCTTCTTGAGCCAATCGACAATGACCTTATCGTCTGCGTCGTAAATGAGATAATCATCACTGCTTTGGTTCTTGGCTATCAAAAATTTAGAGGCAATATAGTTTTCGAATCGATAGTCATATCGGTCTAAATGGTCTGGTACAATATTGGTTAAAATGGCAATATGCGGTTTAAACCCACGAATACCATCTAACTGAAAACTGCTGATTTCCAAAACATAGAAACCATAATCGTTCTCTGCAACCATCTTTGCAAAACTGTCACCAATATTACCGGCCATACCGACGGATAAACCCTCGTTTTTAATAATATGGTGGGTCAGCATTGTGGTAGTGGTCTTGCCATTGCTTCCAGTGATTCCGATAATGATGGCATCGGTATATTTCGATGCGAACTCGATTTCAGAAATTACCTGAATTCCTTTTTTCCTCAGTTTTACCATCAAGGGAACGGTGTCAGGTATACCCGGACTCTTCATTACCAAATCGGCATTTAGAATCTTTGCTTCTGAATGCTTCTCTTCCTCCCAGTCAATCTCAAAATGTTCAAGAACTTTTTTATACTTTTCTTTTAACTTTCCCTTATCGGAAACAAAGACCTCATAGCCTTCTTTTTTTCCTAAAATGGCGGTGCCTACTCCACTTTCCCCTCCCCCAAGTATTACCAAACGTTGCATATCAACGAACTTTCAAGGTCACAATAGTCACCACGGCCAATATGATACCGATAATCCAAAAACGGGTTACGATCTTACTTTCATGGTATCCCTTTTTCTGATAATGGTGGTGCAGGGGCGACATCAAAAAAATACGTTTACCCTCACCAAATCTTTTTTTGGTGTATTTGAAATAACCTACTTGCATAATCACGGAAATCGACTCGGCAAAGAAAATTCCGCACAGTATGGGAATCAACAATTCTTTTCTAACGATTATCGCAATCACTGCGATTACCCCCCCAATAGTCAAACTACCCGTATCACCCATAAAAACCTGTGCAGGAAATGCGTTATACCATAAAAACCCGACCAACGCACCCACAAAGGCAGTAATGAAAACAATGAGTTCTCCTGCTCTAGGTATGTACATGATGTCTAAATACTCTGAAAAAATGATATTACCCGACACGAGCGCAAAAACACCCAGTGTGAATACGATTATCGCCGAGGTACCCGCTGCAAGCCCATCGATGCCATCGGTAAGGTTGGCGCCGTTTGAAACTCCAGCTACAATAAGTATGATTATAGGAATGAATATCAGCCAAGTGTATTCTTTCGCACCATCACCTGCCCATGAAATAAAATTGCTATAATCAAGTTCATTGTTCTTGAAAAAAGGCACGGTGGTCATGGTCGATTTTATTTCCATGCCCCTAACTTGCTCAACAGTAAATTCTTTGGTTATTATAGTGTGGTTGTGATCGCGCATGGTTACCTCAGGGTGAAAATATAAGGTTGCCCCAACGACCAGACCCAAGACCACCTGCCCCAAGATCTTGAACCTTCCTTTTAGGCCATCTTTATCTTTTTTGAATACTTTGATATAGTCATCGATAAAACCGATGGCACCCATCCAAATTGTTGTAACTATTAAAAGGATGATGTAGATATTGTCCCACCATCTTGCGAACAAGAGTACGGGAATCAAGGTTGACAAAATAATAATCAGGCCACCCATTGTGGGTGTACCTGCTTTTTGTTTTTGCCCGTCTAGTCCCAAATCACGAACGGTCTCGCCAATTTGCTTGCGTTGAAGAAAAACAATGATGCGCTTACCATATACCGTGGCGATCAATAAAGAAAATAGTATGGCCATGGCCGCACGAAAGGTCGTATACTGAAACAGGCTCGCCCCGGGCACTTGGTACTGCTTTTCTAAATATTCAAATAGGTAATAAAGCATATTTTTTCATATTTCTAAATTCGCACACACTCGTTTTGAATCTAGATTTTGTTTTGGCCTCGGTATTTATCTAGCTCGGGCCAATGCCATTATTTATTCATTTCCTTCAACAAACTCTTCACTATTTTAAAATCATCGAAATCGATTCGTTCTCCGTTGGTTTCTTGATACGTTTCGTGCCCTTTTCCTGCGACAAGAATTATATCACGGGCCGCAGCCAATTGGCAAGCGGTCTTTATCGCTTGTTTTCTATTCTCGATCAATACTATTTTCATTATGTTCTGTGGCTCTACACCACCCTCCATCGCTGCTATAATCTCAGTGGGCGATTCAGTGCGGGGGTTGTCAGATGTGAAAATGGCCTTATTGCTCATTTCTGAAGCGATATGACCCATAACCGGGCGCTTAGATCTGTCTCTATCGCCACCACACCCCACAACGGTGATGACGTTTTCATTTCCAGTTCTCAATGTGTTGATAGTTTCAAGCACATTTTTTAGCGCATCCGGTGTATGGGCATAATCGACTATTGCCATTATTTTTTCTTTGGATATATAGTACTGAAACCGCCCATCAACATTCTCAAGCTCACTCAGTAGCCTAAGAATTTCGAGTTTTTCCAGTTCCAATAAATCCGCTGTAGCATAAATTGCCAGTATATTATAAGCATTGAAATGACCGATGAGTTTAGACCAAAGCTCATTATCGTTGATTTTCAACAATTGGCCATCAAAGTGATTTTCTAAAATCTGAACCCTATAATCGGCATAGGTTTTTAAAGCATAGGTTTTTTTTCTCGCTTTGGTATTCTGTAACATAACCATGCCGTTCTTATCATCGATATTGACAAGAGCGAATGCCTTCTTGGGCAAGTCGTCAAAAAGTATTTTTTTTATGTCTCGGTATTCAGCAAAGGTCTTGTGATAATCTAAATGATCGTGCGACAAATTCGTGAAAATGGCACCTTCGAAAACCAAACCTGTTGTTCTTTTCTGATGAATACCATGCGAGCTAACCTCCATAAAACAGAACTCTACCCCTTCGTCGTTCATCATTTTCAGATGTTCGTTGATTACCAGAGCATCGGGTGTAGTGTGCATTGTGGCATATTCGTTATCGTCTACCATTATATTTATGGTAGATATCAACCCGACCTTATACCCTGCTTTTTTGAACAATTGATACAATAAGCTGCTGACAGTTGTCTTGCCATTGGTGCCCGTTATGCCCACCAACTTTAAATTTTTGGATGGATTACCATAATAATTCGATGCCATGACAGCTAAAGCCTTATTGCCGTTATCGACCACTACATAGGTGATTTCGTCGGTCATAACATCAGGAAGCGCTTCACAAATAATCGTCTTGGCACCCAAATCAATGGCTTTTTCAATGTACTGGTGCCCGTCTGTTACGGTGCCACGTATGGCGATGAACACATCGTTCTTTTTGACTTTTCTAGAATCAAAACACACGGCATTCACCATAACATCGGTAGGCCCGTTCACTGTAGTAAGACCAACCCCGTACAATATGTCTTTTAACAACTTCATGACAGTACCAATACTATTTTTTGGGTTTTCTTGATATCGGTTCCTTTTGAAACCGATTGTTTTTTTACTCTTCCATTTCCTTGTACTTCTACCTGCAGACCTAGATTTTCTAAAATCGATACGGCATCCATTCCACTCATTCCCGTAACGTTCGGCACTTTGTCAAACTTCTTTCGAGAGTGGGCATAATAATCTTGATAAGCCTTGTCAAGGTTTTGATCCTCTGCCCGTAACATATCTACCTCATCGATCAATGGTGATGTAGCGTATACTTTATTGGCAATTGATTTAAAAACAGGACCTGCAACATCAGCACCGTAAATACCAACACTTCGATCGGGCTCGTGAATTACCACGATACACGAGTATTTAGGGTCATCCGCAGGAAAATACCCTGCGAAACTCGATATGTACCGTAACTTATCGGGATCCTTGCTCACATAGTTCTTTTGTGCCGTGCCCGTCTTGCCCGCCATAGAGAAATTAGGAGAATACAAACGATGCCCCGTACCGTGTTTCTTCTCTACCACGTTCTTTAACATCTGCCGTACTTTATACGCCGTTTCTTTCGAGCAAATCGCAGGATTTATAATTTCCTTATCAAACTTCTTTATAGTACGGTTCCATTCTTTTACCTCTTTAATCAATCTTGGTTTGATCATTTCACCGTCATTGGCAATGGCATTGTAAAAGGTGAGCGTTTGCAACGG
>CAZEUV010000051.1:15926-18600 GCA_964515285.1 uncultured Maribacter sp.
CCAATAGCATAGTTCAAACGTTCGTAATACTTCCCTTTTTTAGTCACGCCCAAATTAGAAATCGCCTTGATCTCTCCAGTTTTGGTCTCCATAACGATTACACAGCCGTGCTCGGCCTTGTATTTTTCAAGCTGGCCCAATAAGGCGTGGTGAGCGATATCTTGCATATTGATATCGATTGTTGAGATCAGGTCATAACCATCTTTGGGCTCGACAATATTATTCCAACCTATAGGTTTCCATTGCCCTTTGGCTATTTTCTGTTTCAATCGTTTTCCTTCGACCCCTCTCAAATACTCACCAAAGGCCCTTTCAAGACCCACACCACTATAGTATCCGTTTTCGTCAACGTTTTCATAACCAACGCTTCGCTCGGCAATTTTGCCTAAAGGGTGCTCGCGAACGGTTTTTTGCTCTACGATCAAACCGCCTTTGTACGGCCCCTTATTAAAAAGAGGGAACTCTTTTACCGCCATATATTCAGAGTAGTCTAAATTTCTTGCGATCAGGGCATATCTATTCTTGTTCTCTTTTGCCTTTCGCAAGACTTGCTGGTAATGGCTTGCCGATTTACCCAACATTTTGGCCAAAGCCTGGGAAAGTGGTTTTACATGCTCCTTAAAATCACTATCATTTACCGTTACGGCATCAAACCGTATGGTATAGCGAGAAACCGAAGTGGCCAATAAACTACCATCATCTGAAATAAGGTCACCGCGATTGGGGGCGATGGTGAACATTTTTGAAGTACGCTTTTCGGCAAGATCACGGTACTTATCACCATCTACCACCTGAATGCTCACTAACTTAAAAAGCACGGCACCCGCAAATAGAAAGAGGCAGCCTGTCACTAAATACAACCGGGTCAATATGTTTTTATTATTTACTGCCACTACTCTTCTTTATTCGATTTTACCTTGATTTTTCTTGGTGGATTTTCTGACGGGTACAAACCGTCTTTTTCAAGAACCTCTGAAATCTTAGATTCTAATTTCATTCGCTGCTTATCAGACCTCACATCAACAAATTCGCTGCGTAGCTCTTTTACCTCCTCGTTCAAGGCAGCTATTTCGTGCACTTTCTCATCGGCACTATGTGAACTACCGATCATGACCGTTGCCAAAAAGGAAACGAAAATGATAAACAGCCAGTTTTTCGGAGCCTCATCGCTTACCAAAAACTTTCCCTTCAAAATATCGAGCAATCCCTTTTTCATTATTCCGTATTTATTATATTCTTTCCGCAATTCTCAATTTGGCACTTCGCGCCCTATTGTTCATTCGGATCTCATCTTTAGATGGCACGAGCAGCCCACCAACTTTTTTAAATGGCACTTCTATATTTCCGTAAAAGTCCTTTTCAGGTTCTCCCTCAAATTTTCCTGCCCTTATAAACCGTTTCACCAATCGATCTTCAAGCGAATGATAGCTTATCGCACTCAATCTTCCACCTGCATCCAACAAATCTGCAGTTTGTGACAAAAATTCCTCGATTGCGATTATTTCTTGATTCACCTCAATGCGTATCGCTTGGTATATCTGCGCCAAAATCTTATGCTCTTTTGACTTGGGTAAAAATCGTTGCAACACCTCTTTTAACTGTTCAGTGGTTTTTATGGGCGTTTCCGCTCTTTTTTCGATTATGGCCCTTGCCAAACTATTTGCATTTCTCAAATCACCGTATGCGAACAATACCTTTCGCAGGCTATCATAATCATATTTGTTGACCACATCAAAGGCTGAACTTTCATTCTTTTGACTCATTCTCATATCTAAATCAGCATCAAAACGGGTTGAAAAACCCCTTTCAGCTTTATCGAACTGGTGTGATGACACACCAAAATCAGCTAAGATTCCATCTACTTTCCGAATGCCATAGAACTTTAAAAACTGCTTCAGGTACCTGAAGTTTTCATTGATCAGCCTGAAACGCCCATCATCGATCGTATTTTCAAGGGCATCCTCATCTTGATCAAAGGCGAACAACTTGCCTTCGTTACCCAATCGTTTCAATATTTCTTTGGAATGGCCTCCACCTCCGAAGGTCACATCCACATAAACACCACTTTCCTTAATAGCGAGTCCGTCGACCGACTCCTGCAACAGAACAGGGTCATGATACATCGTCATCACCATAATCACCATCATCGCCCATCACCTCTTCTGCGAGGCTGGCAAAATCATCAGTGGTTTCATCGATAACTCTTTCATAACTCTCCTTATCCCAAATCTCAACGATATTGATCGCAGAACTCAGCACCACCTCTTTGGTAATACTTGCTATGGATATCAAGTTTTTAGGAATCAACAACCTGCCCGTACCATCTATCTCGACCATTTTGACTCCTGCTGAAAAACGACGTATAAAATCATTGTTCTTCTTCTTAAAGCGATTTTTCTTGTTCATCTTCTGCATCAGCAGATTCCACTCATCCATAGGGTAGAGTTCCAAACAAGGCTGAAAAACAGATCGTTTTATGACAAACCCCTTGTTCAGTGTGGGCGACATCTGATTTTTTAGGGCAACGGGTAACATTACCCTACCTTTGGCATCGGCCTTACAATCATATGTACCTATAAAATTAATCACTTTAAATGGTTGGTTTATATATCAAAACTCAAATATATTAATTTTATTACCACTATTTACCACAAATTACCACTTTGTTGATAAA
>CAZEUV010000052.1:0-18232 GCA_964515285.1 uncultured Maribacter sp.
TTCGGTTCAGGCGATCTGAAAACGGACTGTCATACAGGTCGCGCATTAGTTTTCTTCGCTTACGCTCTGAAATATCAAGTGTATCAAGTATGCTATACCTTTTTTCGGTCAGGGCGATATGCTCTTTCTTCATTTTCCTTCGCTCATTTACAGAAACCATGAAATCGGTTTCAAAGCGCTCTAAAATGGTATGCTTTTGCACTTCTAATTCTTTATTGGCAGTTTCTTTGGGCAACTGTTCTTGAGCAGATAGCAATGATGCACCAAAAATCGTGACACAAAGACCAAGAGTAAGTATTTTAGAATAATTCATTGGATAAAAATATAATGTCTCGCATTAAAAATAATGAAATAAATCAAACAGGTCGGTAATCTCCTGTTTCAAGGATCGCTTATCGGTATTATATGACCTTTTATCGATGGTTTTTAAATTAATCCTCCACATCCTCAAATTTAATATCGGCCACCAAAGCCTTCTGTAAACGCTTTGAGGGTTCGTTCTTATAAAGGTCTCGCAATAACCTTCGGCGCTTGTTGTCTGAAATATCCAAATTTTCAAGCAACTTACGTGTCATAGCGATTTCTTTTGAGTGTTTTTCATTGGCAGCGATAAAATCAGGTTCGAATTTATACATCAGTGGGCCTTCTTCCTCTTCTATTCTTGATTCTTTTACTTTATTGGAAGTTTCTTGAGCTGTCATGCTCAATGTTCCCAGTGCGAAAATCCCTGCACAGAGAAATACTGGAATTGATTTTTTCATAACAATTTCACAATAGTGTTTCTAAAGGCCAATGTAGCACATAAATCGTCTAAATCCTAAATGATGCTACTTCTTGTCTACTTCATCCTTTTTAAACGCCCTTTCATCGATTCCGATAAAAAAACCAGTAACTTCGGTATTTTCCATAAACATTATCTAAAATGCACCAACGAATTCTATTTTTACTTGTATTCTTATCGACATTTTCTTTGATCGCTCAGAAAAACGTACAGATCACCACTGCCGAGATAAGCTTCGTATTCCTTTCGAAAGATGTAGACGGTACCATTTCGGGCTTTAGTTCTGATTCTTCTATTGATTTAAACAACCTGTCAAATTCAAAGTTCAAAGGTTCGGTGAATGCAAAAACCATTGATACAGGCAATTTTCTTCGTAATTGGTCATTAAAAGGCGGTAGGTACTTTAATGCCTCAAACCACCCTAAAATAACTTTTGAAAGTACTTCGGTCAGTGAAAACGAGAACGGCTTTTCGGTCATTGGCAATCTCACTATCAAGGGCATTAGTAAGTCGATTACCTTCGATTTCACAAAAAGTGGAAAAACCCTTGTCGGCACCACTACCCTATATTCTTCTGATTTCGACATCAATATAAAGAAAAAGCGTGAAGGCAACAAGGTGGCTGTGAAACTGACCTTTGGTTTTTAGCAGATTGTTGAAAAATCAGTGCCTATTCCTATTTCTATCATCAAAATGATGTTTAACTTCGCAGCTTAATTTTTTAGTCTATGTGGGTCTGGATAGCCTTTATTGCACTTATAGTTTTCTTTTTAGCACTTGATCTAGGGGTTTTCAACAAAGAAGACCACATCATAAAAACTAAAGAAGCCAGTATATGGACAGCAATTTGGGTCACGGTCGCCCTCAGCTTTGGATGTGTTATTTACTGGTTGTTCTCCAATGGCCTCATCGCTAACCCTACAGGCCTTGCCCCTGACAAGGCAGTCATAAAATACATTACCGGGTACCTCATTGAACTGTCATTGAGTGTCGACAACGTATTTGTCATTGCTGTTATTTTTTCTGCTTTTAAGATTCCGCCAATCTACCAGCACCGAGTGTTGTTTTGGGGTATTTTGGGTGCTATTGTCTTTAGGGCGCTTATGATATTTTTTGGTGTGGCCCTAATTACCCGTTTTGATTGGGTTATCTATATTTTTGGAATTTTCCTCCTTTATACCGCCTTTAAAATGTTCAAAGGTGATGAGCATGAGTTCAACCCGAAAAATTCTTTCGTTTTCAAACAGGTCAAAAAAGTATATCCGATAACCTCGGTTATCAACGGGCATGATTTTTTTGTAAGGCGAATGGGCGTAAAGGCAGCCACTCCCCTATTCGTTGCGCTTATTGTTATAGAGTTGACAGATATTCTCTTTGCCCTTGATAGTATACCCGCCATCTTGGCCATCACGGCAGATCCTTTTATTGTCTTTAGTTCGAATATACTTGCCATTTTAGGCCTTCGATCCATGTATTTTTTGATTTCAAGGATGTTGGAAAAGTTCCGTTTTATCAATTACAGTCTGGTGGTCATTTTGGGCTTCGTAGGCCTGAAAATGCTCTTTGCCCATACTATAGAACTGCCTGAGTGGGTTTCGCTCACAGTTATATCAGTTGCGCTTTTGGGAGGTATATTGGCTTCGTTGGCGATTCATGAAGAAGATGGTGGTAATAGTAAGCCTTAACTACTATCGGATACTATTTAAAAAAAATAGGCACTCTGATCGTTATCAGAATGCCCACATTCTTTTTATCGTGACTGCTTATAAAGCAGCTTTGTTATTCTTGGGTCTTTTCTTTGGCCTCTTCCTTTAATTCTTTACTGGCCATAATGGCAAGCTCTACACGTCTGTTAGTGGCTTTACCCTCTTTAGTGGTGTTGTCACCCTTGGGCTGGTTCTCACCGTACCACTTTGTTGAAAATCGCGAACCATCTATTCCTTTGGTAATAAGGTATTCGGTAACCGATTGAGCCCGTTGCTCTGATAATTTCATATTGTAATCATCAGGGCCAGCACTATCGGTATGGCCTTCGACCAATACACTTGAATTAGGGTATTCTTTAAAGATACCGGCCAATTTGTCCAGGGTAGTTGCCGATGTTCCTTTTACTGTTGATTTACTAGTGTCAAAATAAACCCCCGCATCTTCATTGAAAGTCACATTGATACCCTCGCCCACACGGGTAACCACGGCACCGGGTATTTCTTCTTCGATTCGTTCTGCTTGTTTATCCATGCGATTTCCTATATAACCACCGGCCGCTCCGCCAATCGCCGCACCTATTATGGCACCCAAAACTGTATTGTCGCCGCTTCCGACATTATTTCCGATAACAGCACCAATAACAGCACCGCCCGCAGCACCGATACCCGCGCCTTTCTGTGTTTTGTTGGCATTCTTTACCGCACCACAACCTACGATTAGGGTGAAAACGAATAAAATCGATATATTTCTTAGATTCAATTTGTACATTTTTCTAATTTTTTGTGAATTCATAAACAATGGTAACCCTTTCCCCGTCAACGGAAACATTTGATTTCAGCACCATTTCCTGGGCCGTTAACGACGTAATGTTCAAACGGTAGCCAAGGCCACCTGAAATATCTTTGTATTTCTCGTCGATCAATTTAAACTGTAACTGGTTGGGACTACCGTCTATCACCGACCATCTGATAAATCGGTCTCCACCGTTACATAATGTCGAAGGACTGATTGTATAGCGACCGGTACTATTGTTATCTCTGAAAAACCAACCACTACCTTCAAAACAAATGTCTTTGGCGTCATTGAAGATGGTCGCTTGAAAGTTTCCAGTATTGTTTTCATAAGATATGTTATCAAGGGTCCAAGAGCCACTCAAGAGGTTTCGTTGGTCTCTAGCTCCTTTAGAAACAGAACAGGAAGCTGTCACCAATAAAATTGCAAAACAAATAAATAAAGACTTTTTCATGCAGATTTTAGATTTAGGTTATGAACTCTCATAAACTTTTGTTTAGAACCGAGATTTTTGGCTTTTGTTGCCTAAGGGGGTCATTTTTAAGTCGCATAGCCAAGTTACTCTAGTACTCAAAAATGAGGGATACAATCCCTAAGCTTCAGAAGCAAAAAAAGTTTAAACGAGTTCTATGCCAGATATACGATATGAATACGCATTTGGTTTTTTAAATTCGATAAACAGCAGTACACAACTCTAGTATCTGCCTAACAGAAAAGTAAATCGATTTGATAAAGTTCAAGAATACACGCTAATAAGACAATAAATCTAAAATCACCTGCTCAAACCGTTCTTTGGGCAAGTAGTTGTCTTCTAGGTTTTTTGCAAAGGGAATGGGAGTTTCCAAACTGGCAACACGTTTGACAGGGGCATCTAAGTGCTCAAAACAATTTTCCATGACCAAGGCCGAAATATCACTGGCAATACCCCCGAACAGACTATCTTCTTGAAGAATAATAAGTTTTCCCGTTTTCTTGACGGATGTATATATCGCTTCCGTATCCAAAGGCATCAATGTTCTCAAATCGATAAGATCTGCCTTGATACTTGAGTGTTTATTCAAGGTTTCCAAGGCCCAATGTACTCCTACTCCATAGGAAACCACTGTTATATCGTCACCTTCCTTTAAAAGACTTGCTTTTCCTAGGGGAAGCGTATAGTAATCGGTCGGTACATCTTGATAGATGCTTCTGTAAAGACCCTTATGTTCAAAAAACAATATGGGGTTGGGGTCGTTTATGGCAGTAGCCAACAACCCCTTCGCATCGTACGGAAATGCGGGGTATATGACTTTTAGCCCAGGGCTTTTGGTAAACCATGCCTCATTGGTCTGCGAATGAAAAGGGCCTGCGCCTACACCTCCACCACAGGGCATACGTATGACTACATCGGCTTTTTCGCCCCATCGGTAATGTGATTTTGCCAAATAATTGACAATGGGGTTGAAACCAGTACTCGCGAAATCGGCAAATTGCATTTCCATTACTGCCTTCATACCGTTTATTGAAAGCCCCATTGCCGCTGAAACAATAGCCGACTCACAAATGGGTGTATTCCGTACCCGTTCTTTGCCAAAGGCATCGACAAAACCATCGGTGATTTTAAAAACGCCCCCATAACCGGCAATATCCTGCCCCATTATCACAAGATTGTCATGCTTCTCCATAGACTGCTTTAAACCTTTCGAAATAGCATCGACCAAACGAATATTTTCGACAGTATCACCATGTTTAAATTCTTGATAATCATGCTTTACAAATACATCATTTAATTCTTTACTTTGGATTAAAACAATATCATCCTCATCAAAGGCCAATTTTAGGTTATCATTGATTTCTGTGGTGATTTCCTTTTTTGTAACACTTATTATATCCTCGGTAAGCATACCTTCTTTTACAAGAAATTTCTCATAGTTAGAGATAGGATCCTTTTCGCCCCAAGCCGACATTAGTTTTTCGGGTACATATTTAGTACCGCTTGCCTCTTCGTGCCCCCGCATACGAAAGGTCTTGAACTCTAATAAAACAGGTGCTGGCTTTTTCCGTATTTTTTTGCAGAGTTCGTCCATTTTGGCATAAACCTCTAAGATATTGTTACCGTCAATAATATAAGATTCCATTCCATAGCCTTTGCCCTTATCTGCTATATGCTCGCATTTATACTGTTCACTAGTTGGGGTTGAGAGTCCGTAACCATTGTTCTCGATACAGAACAAGACCGGCAGGTTCCAAACAGCGGCCACGTTCAATGCTTCATGAAAATCACCCTCGCTCGTACCGCCTTCTCCTGAAAATACCGCTGTTACATGCTTTTGTTTCTTTAGCACATTGGCGAGGGCTATACCATCTGCGACCCCTAACTGAGGCCCCAAATGCGAGATCATGCCCACAATATTGAAGTCTTGCGTTCCAAAATGAAAACTACGGTCGCGCCCATTGGTAAAACCGTTAGCCTTGCCCTGCCATTGAGAAAACAATCGATAAAGAGGAATATTTCGCGTAACGAAAACTCCTAAATTTCGATGCATAGGCAGAATATACTCCTCAGGCAACATGGCACTTGCAACACCGACTGCAATAGCCTCTTGACCAATACCGCTAAACCATTTTGAAATTTTCCCCTGTCGTAGTAAAATCAACATTTTCTCTTCGATCATACGAGATTTCAGCATTCTCTTGTATAGGTCGATCTGTACCCTCTTCTCTATTTTAATATTGTTGTACTGCATCTTAAAATCGTATCTATATTATTGGGTTCAGCGTAAAAAAAAGAATAAATGTAACAAAAAAGACTTCAAAACGTTCAATAGTAATGAATTCCGTTACCATAATTTATTAACTTTGAAAGAAACATATAAAAAACGAATATGAGTCTAGTGCCCAGTGTAGATTTAAGGGATTTCACTTCTGGTGATCCTACCAGAAAAGAAAAATTCATCAAAGAAATAGGAAGAGCCTTTGAGGATATAGGTTTTGTCGCCCTTAGCGGTCATTTTTTACCAGAAAAATTGGTGGATGACCTCTACAGTGAGATAAAAAAATTCTTTGATTTACCCCAATCGGTAAAAAACGGTTATGAAATTGAAGGTGCCGGTGGGCAGCGAGGGTATACCCCTTTCGGAAAAGAGCATGCCAAAGGCAGAAAGGAAGGCGATTTAAAAGAATTCTGGCATTTCGGACAGTATGTTGAAGACAACCCTGGGTTAAAAGATGAGTACCCTGACAATGTTTCTGTAAAAGAGGTTCTTGATTTTGATGAGATCGGTAAGGAAACCTATAAAATGTTAGAGAAAACGGCAAAATACGTCCTTCGTGCGTTGGCATTGCATTTAGACCAAGAGGAGACCTATTTTGATACCTTTATAAAAAACGGAAATTCGATTTTGCGACCCATTCATTATCCCCCAATAACCTCAGAACCAAAAAATGCCGTGCGTGCAGCGGCCCATGGCGATATCAATCTGATAACGTTGTTAATGGGTGCCCACGGCAAGGGTTTGCAGGTGAAGAACCACAATGGCGAATGGGTAGACGCAATCGCTAGGCCCGATCAATTGATGATCAATGTTGGTGATATGCTCTCTCGCTTGACAAACAACAGATTATTGTCAACGATTCATCAGGTCGTGAACCCGCCCAAAGAACATTGGGGCACATCAAGATACTCGATTCCCTTTTTTATGCACCCTATCAGTGAAATGCCCTTAAATTGCTTGGATAACTGTGTGAGCTCCAATAACCCAAAAGGGTATGAAGATGCTACTGCCGGAGCGTTTTTAAATGAACGTTTAGTAGAACTGGGATTGATTAAAGAATAGCAAATGGACCTACAGGATCAATTAAAAAACCTTTTTCCGAATCATGTTGTCAAGGAAACCGAAAAGCCCAAGAAAAAAAACACTGTTTGTTTGCAAGAAGACCCCATCATCTGTAAATATGAAAAACGCAAGGGAAAACCGATTACCATATTGGAAGGGTATACGGGTACAGATGCCGATTTTAAGCTATTGGCCAAAGAATTAAAGACCAAATTAAGCGTGGGTGGAAGTTTTAAAAACGGCTCAATTATCATTCAAGGAGATTACAGAGATAAAATAATGGAAATGCTGAAAGACAAGGGTTTCAAAGTTAAGCGCGTAGGCGGTTAATATTACTGACCTGGGCGGAAGCAGCTTAGTCCTGCTTTTTATTACCTATTTAACTCGTTTTTTTTGCTGATTTTATTTTGTTTATATCTATTTAATGTTACTTTTAATTATTCAAACCTAAAAACCGTACCCCAAATGAGCAGCATTTTGCACATTACCAACGGAGATTCTTTTACCAAAAAATTAAACTCACTAAAACTTAAGGGCGATATCATCACTTGGCGCGAAATGTTGTGTGAGGGCAAGACCTTGACCAACGTTGGTTCAGAGAGTTTTTGGAAGACCCGTTTTGAGTTTTTAAACAAAAACTACAAGGTTTCCAAATCATCGTTTATCGAAAAAACCTTAAAAGAGTACCGCCTGCTATGCAACCACAAGCAACAAGATCAGATCGTACTTTGGTTTGAATATGATCTATTCTGCCAAATAAATATGTTGGCTGTACTAAGTTGGTTGAAAACCCACCGTAAATATGCAGAGATTTCATTGGTCTGCAGTGGTAAAGAAGATCAATCCGATAAATTGTTCGGATTAAACGAATTGAGCAATACCAAATTAGTGAATCTCTACGAAAACAAAACCGTTCTCACGCGAGATGATATTGAATATGCAGATTATATTTGGCAGTTGTACTGTAGTGACAACCCTATACGCTTAGAAAATTTGACCGACTTTGATAATTACCAATTCGATTATCTGTCCGATGCGATTTCTTCGCACCTAAGTAGATTTCCATCTATCAAGAACGGCTTAAATGCCGTGGAGAACAATATTATTATGCTCAGTAGTGAACAACAGCCTAAATCAAAAAAAGAACTATTAAAAACCGTCTTACAAAGCCAAGGGAATTTAGGATTTGGCGATAGTCAATACGAAAGGGCGATTATGCGATTAAAACCATTATTTTCTTCTTTCAACCCCGTAAAACTTAGTGCAAAGGGAAAGCAGATTTTGGATCAGAACACCAATTTTTATGCTAGCCTACGAGACAGTGATGTATATCTCGGCGGTGCCTTGAAATATAATTTTCTTTACAATACCCAAACAGAGAGAATTCTAAAATTGTAACCAGCATGCCGCTAGGTCCGTCTGAACTCATTTTAAATGCTGATGGCAGCATTTACCACCTCAATTTGCTTCCAGAAGATATCGCTACGACTATTATTATCGTTGGTGATCAAAATCGGGTGGAGAAAGTTTCCAAATATTTCGATTCCATTGAAACCAAGAAAGGAAAACGAGAGTTTTTGACTCATACGGGAATCTTGAACGGAAAACGATTGAGCGTAGTATCAACAGGTATCGGTACTGACAATATTGACATTGTTCTCAATGAATTGGATGCTCTTGTAAATTTAGATTTTGAAAACCGAACGGTCAAAACAAAAAAGACCGTAATGGATTTTGTTCGTATAGGAACGTCAGGGGCAATTCAAGCCGATATCGATGTTGATTCATTTTTGCTCAGCGAATATGCCATAGGTTTCGATGGACTTTTACACTACTACAATAGCAAGGAAGTGCAACACTTAGAGATTTCAAAGGCTTTTATTGATTGTACAAATTGGGACAGCGATAAACCGACACCCTATGTGGTCAAATGTGACGAAACCCTATCTTCACGATTGACCTCAAATCATATACGATTTGGTATGACCGGAACGAATATTGGGTTTTACGGACCACAAGGGCGTAAACTTCGATTAGAAATGTCTGATAAGGATTTAAATGAAAAACTGACCTCTTTTGAGTTCGATGGTATGAAAATCACTAATCTTGAAATGGAAACTTCGGCTATTTATGGCCTTTCAAAACTCTTGGGCCACCGGGCGATTTCAATGAACTGTATATTGGCAAATAGAGTGACTAGTGCGTTTTCTGAAAACCCGAAAAAGGCAGTCGATGAGCTAATTCAGTATACTTTGAAAAAATTAACAAGTTCGAAGTAGTTACATGATGAGTTCTCAACAACGATTTCCAATCAGTATAAAAGTCTGGCTAAAGCAATGAAGAACGTACGAATAATTGGTGTACCGGAGCATTTTAACCTTCCTTGGCGCATGGCTATAAATGAAGGGGTTTTTCGAGAACGGGGCATCGATCTCTGTTGGGCGGATATTCATGAAGGTACCGGTAAAATGTGTCAACTACTACAAAATGAAGAGGCCGACCTTGCCATCATCTTGACCGAGGGCATCGTAAAAAGCATTACAGAAGGAAACCCGGTTAAAATCGTTCAAGAGTATATTGCCACTCCCCTACTTTGGGGTCTGCATGTCGCCTCAGAAAGTCAATATCAGTGCATTAATGACCTTATCGGCACTAAAGCGGCAATTAGTCGCTATGGCAGCGGAAGCCACCTCATGGCCTACGTAAACGCTAAGAATCAAGAATGGGATGCGAACCACTTGCAATTTGAGATTGTCAATAACCTTAATGGTGCCGTAAAAGCATTGACCAAGGGGCAGGCCGATTATTTTTTATGGGAACACTTTACGACCAAACCCATTGTGGATCAAGGGGTTTTTAGAAGATTGGGCGACTGCCCAACCTCATGGCCTTGTTTTGTTATTGCCTCTACTGACAGATTTATAAAAGAAAACAGCCGTCTATTGAAGCATATTTTGGAAGTGATCAATATGTACACGTCAGAATTCAAATCCATTCCCAGTATTGACCGTACTTTGGCCAATGGCTACCAACAACAACTGGAAGATATTCAGGAATGGCTTTCGATGACAAGATGGAGCCAGCAACAAATAGATGTCGATGTGCTAAAGAAGGTCAGTACTACACTTCTTCAGTTAAACCTTATCGATAAGGTATCGCCATTTGAAAATTTGGCTCTTAACCATTGATTTTAATTGGTTCAACTCGTTTCCATACTTTGAAAATACGTAGTGATCAAGGCCTTGATCTTTCGTTCTGACAGCGGCTTTTGAACAAATTTCCTGACATTTGGGTTACCTGCGGCCTTAACCCGATCCGTTTCTTCCTCGCTGGTTGTCAGCACAACAATGAATATCGAATTTTTCACAGATTTTTTAATCGTGCTTTCATAGGCGTCCAAGAATTCCCAGCCATTCATTACGGGCATATTGATGTCCAATAACAATAGACAAGGTGACAACAAAGAGCTTTTCATCATTGTTGTCTCCGTTCCTCTAATGAAATCAAGGGCAACTTGTCCGTTCACTGCTATATCAACTTCAACGTCAAGTTCCAATTTGGAAATGAAAATTTTATTGAACAAGTTGCTTATATGGTCATCATCCACCAAAAGGATAGACCTTAAACTAGGGTTACTCATCTATTGCGAAATTGGTATTGATCAATAACAAAAGTAGTCTATTTCGCTCTAAATAAGAAAGAAAATAATCGAATTCTAAAACTGCTCAGACTTTACTGATAAAAAAATATTAAGAATCTGGCTCAAATTATCTTTCACCAGTCGATAGGCAACTTGCCAGAAGTCTTCAAAAACGCATTGGTCATACTAAAATGCTTGTTTCCGAACCAATACCCCCTATTGGCACTTAGGGGCGAAGGATGCCCTGAGGTTAGAATATGGTGTTTGTTTTTATCGATCAAGGCCGCTTTCTTTTTAGCAAAACCTCCCCAGAGCAGAAAGACCATACCTTCTCTTTCATTAGATATTTTTTGTATGACAGCATCGGTAAACCTTTCCCAGCCCTTTTTTTGATGACTACCCGCTTGGTATGCCCGAACCGTCAATGTGGCATTCAACAATAGCACTCCTTGATCCGCCCAACGTTCTAGATTGCCACTTTTAGGATAGGGTTTTTGTAGGTCAGTCTCTATTTCCTTAAAAATATTGATCAACGATGGCGGGTGCGAAAGTCCGTCTTTCACTGAAAAACAGAGTCCGTTCGCCTGATTTGGCCCATGATATGGGTCTTGCCCGATGATGACCACCTTTGTTTTGTCAAAAGGGGAATGATCAAAAGCCGAAAATATTTGATTTCCCGCTGGGTAACAAGTATGTTGAACGTATTCTTGTTTCACAAAATCGACCAAGTCTTGAAAATAGGCTTGCCCAAATTCTTCCAAGAGCTGATTTTTCCATGATTCATCTATGTTTACCGTCATTATCTACAATTGTCAAAAGTTATTGTCTATTCAAAAATAGGGAAATCTACGTACCTTTGCCAGCGATAAGATAATCAATGGCTACAATACATACTAAAACGCTCGAAGACCTTGAGTTTCCAATGGTTTTGAAACAATTAGCTTCCCGTTGCCATACTGAATTGGGCAAAGAACGGGCCTTGACCATCAAACCCTTACCTGATTCGGAAAGCATACTGCTGGTTTTAGGACAAACTTCTGAATACCTAAGCTCGTTAGAGAGCGAAAATCGTATACCGAATCATGGTTTTGATCAGATCGATGACGAATTAAAGCTCTTAAGAATAGAGAATACGACACTGGAAATCAATGGTTTTCGAAAAATAGGGAATATCTGTACAACAGTGGCCCTGCACAATAAATTCTTCAAAAAGTTTAAGGAATACTACCCTTTGTTATTTGTTGCATCCCAAAAACTGGAAGTCAATACGGGTATTGCTGCTCAGATCGATACTGTTATCAATCGTTTTGGCGAAGTGAAAGACAAGGCATCTGATGCGCTTCATACTACCCGAAGAGAAATAAATGAAATAAAAAATAAGATCAGCCAGAGTTTTGCCTCTGCACTGACCCGCTATCACGGGGCTGATTATTTAGATGATATTCGAGAGTCGGTCTTTGAAAACCGTCGTGTTTTGGCTGTAAAGGCGATGTACCGTCGAAAAGTGAAAGGTGCCGTTATGGGCAATTCCAAAACAGGTAGCATTGTCTATATAGAACCTGAGGTCACCTTGAAGTATAGTCGCGAACTTAATAATCTAGAGTTTGAGGAAAAAGAGGAAATACAACGCATTCTAAATGTGCTTACGGCCCATATCAGGCCCTATGCCCCCCTCCTATCCGAATACCAAGAGTTCTTGGCGCATATTGATATTACCGCTGCCAAAGCGGCCTATGCATCTGAGATGAACGCTATATTGCCTAAATTCAGTGAATCAAAAACACTGCTCTTATGTGAAGCCTACCATCCTTTGTTGTACTTGACCAACAAGCTAAGTGAACAAAAAACCCATCCACAGACCATAGAACTGCATTCGGAAAACCGCATTATAGTGATTTCGGGGCCCAATGCAGGCGGTAAGAGCATTACCCTCAAGACCATTGGTCTCTTGCAGGTGATGTTGCAGAGCGGACTTTTGATTCCCGTTCACGAGCGGAGTTCGGTATGTCTGTTTGATAGGATTTTAACGGATATCGGGGATAATCAATCCATTGAAAATCACCTGAGCACCTACAGTTATCGTTTAAAGAACATGAACCGTTTCTTGCGCAAATGCAACGAAAACACCTTATTTCTGATTGATGAATTCGGTACGGGAAGCGATCCAGAACTGGGTGGCGCACTGGCGGAGGCGTTTTTAGAGGTGTTTTACGAACGGGGCGCTTACGGCGTGATTACTACACACTATTCGAATCTGAAACTATTGGCAAACGAATTACCGCACATCTCGAATGCCAATATGCTCTTTGATGGCAAGACCCTTGAACCCACCTTTCAATTGGTGTTGGGCCAGGCCGGTAGTTCGTTTACTTTCGAGGTGGCCCAAAAAAACGGGATTCCCTACAGTCTTATAAACAAGGCAAAGAAGAAGATAGAACGAGGCAAAGTGCGTTTTGATGCCACGATAGCCAAATTACAGAAAGAACGCAGTAAAATGGCTCAAACGGGTTCTAGGATGCAAGAAGAAGAATCTAAAGCGCGTAAAGAATCAGAGCGATTGGAAAAACTGAACGCCAAGGTAAAAGCCAAATTGGTGAGTTATCAAGAACTGTACGATCATGACCAACGAATGGTTCAGTTGGGAAACCGAGTAAATACTGCTGCTGACAAATATTTTCAAGACAAAAAGAAACGTGTTTTGGTCTCTGAGCTCATTCGTATCGTTGAGGTAGAGAACAGCAAACGTAAAAAGAAGACCGCCAACCAAGCAAAACTCGAACGAGACAAAAAAGCAAAGGTGGCCCAAGAGGCACAAAAAGAGGTAAAGGTCATCCGTAGAAAGAAAAAAATTCAAAAAAAGAAAAATGAAGTCAAGGAAAAGAACAAGCCGAGACCCGTTTTTAAAATCGGAGATCGAGTTCGTATCTTTGACGGAAAAGCCGTTGGTTCCATTGACAAGCTCGAAAAGAGCAAGGCAGTGGTGAACTACGGACTTTTCATGACCACTATCGGTGTTGACCAATTAGAGTTGGTAGATAGGAAGCAGTGATAAGTGGTCAGTAAATGAATATGCACCAATTGAGTTCATAGAGACATGTCAGATAAAAAAATAATACTTTTTGACGGTGTTTGCAATCTCTGCAACGGGGCGGTTAAATTTGTCATCAAACGTGATAAGAAAGACCTCTTTCGTTACACAGCGCTACAAAGTGACATTGGTGAAAGGTTGGTCGCTGAACGAGATATTGATACTTCAAAGGTCGATTCCATTATACTTATCGAACCCGGGGTGGCCTATTACACGAAATCTACCGCTGCTTTGAAAATTGCCGCATCTTTCGGTGGAATCTGGATTTTGGCAAACGTACTAATCTTGATTCCCAGCTATTTACGAAATATCGTATACGATTTAGTGGCGCGCTATCGTTATCGTTGGTTTGGCAAAAAAGACCAATGCATGGTGCCAACCGCTAAATTGAGGGAGAAGTTCTTGGATTGAAACGTATAGCAGTACCTTCCCTTTCAAGCACATGGTATTCAAGTCTAGGACGGCCGTGAGAAACACAGGTTTCCATGGTCAATAATCACAGTAGATCCCCTAATTTTGCGACACTCGATTTAAGGTTCTGGGCATAAGGGCAATGAACCTGATTTTATACAACAAATGGAAAAAATATCACATTGGTTATATGAATATCTTATAACTCAGGGAATTACGGAGAAAAGTGCTGAATACATCAATATGTTCGTGTTATTGTTGGTGCTGTTGTCGATACTATTCGTACTAGACTTTATATTGCGAAAACTATTGGTAAATGCCTTTAGTAGGTTCTCGAACACTTCGAAAACACATTTCGATGATTTACTGGTAAGCAACAAAGCTCCTAGGAATATTGCACATATTGTACCTGTATTAGTTGCTTATGGAGCCGTGCCCTATATTTTCAGGGATTTCCCTGACGTGAAAGCAATTGTTCTCAAAAGCATGGAAGTTTTTGGAATCCTTCTTTTTCTATGGGTCATAAGAAGTTTGCTGAATACGGTTAAGGACTATTTTAAAATACTGCCCAGACTCAAAGACAAACCCATTGATAGTTATATTCAGGTGTTCATGATATTTTTATGGGTCATTGGTGTATTTTATGCCTTTTCCGTACTAACTGGAATTGAGTTGTGGAAATTCTTGACCGCACTCGGCACAGCCTCTGCGGTCATTATTCTTGTGTTTAAAGATACTATCTTAGGATTCGTGGCCAGTATTCAGGTATCCATCAATGATATGGTGCGTATTGGCGATTGGATCACTTTTGAAAAATATGGTGCCGATGGCGATGTAATCGAAATCAATCTGGCCACGGTCAAAGTCCAGAATTTCGACAAGACCATAACGACCATACCCACCTATGCCTTAATTTCTGATTCTTTTAGAAACTGGCGTGGAATGGTCGATTCACAAGGGAGGCGTATTAAAAGGGCTTTACTGATAAAACAGGAAAGCATTAAGTTTCTTACGAAAGAAAATCTTGTAGATCTTCATAAAATAGCGTTGATCACGAAGTATCTTCAAAAAAAGGAAAATGTGATACATGAGTACAATGAAGAGAACAATATTGACAAATCAATCTTGATCAATGGTAGGAACTTAACGAACATAGGAGTTTTCAGAAAGTATATCGATGCCTATTTAAATAACCATTCAGGCATTAATAGCGATATGATGATCATGGTGCGACAGTTGGCACCTACCGCTCAGGGCCTGCCTATAGAAATATATGCGTTTAGTAGCGACAAACGTTGGGAAAACTATGAATATATCATGGCCGATATCTTTGACCATCTTTTGGCGGCCATTCCTTATTTTGGTCTCGAAGGGTTTGAATTGCCCAATAGTGCCAATTTTAAAAAGAACTGAAGATTATTGATTTTTAGCCTTCGAACATATTTTTTTAGTTCTTTACCGGTAAATTTCTCAATACCAAATTAATGATCTCAGGGCAAGCCTGATTGTTGGCATCGGGGAATTATAAACCCACAATAAAATTGGGAATATGGCAAAATCGAGACTCTTTTCTCGGTAACTCTGCCAAAACCGCCTTTCACTCATTCAAAGATCTCACTGCCTAATTCTTGGTTTTATAAATCAAGGCTCGTGCCTAAGTTTACCCAAACTTCTAAAACCAAAACTTATGAAAAATCTAATATTATTTTTATGTGTCTTTCCAATATTGCTATTTGGCAATGACAACCAAGCACCATCAAAGATCAAAGAGGTCACTATCTATTTAAATGGTGCGCAAATCACACGCTTGGCCTCTTTTAACCTGAAAGCAGGTAGTTCTGAAATTACATTTACCGATCTTTCAACAAAAATCGATGAGAATAGCATTCAAATTTCTGGTTTGCAATCGGTTTCTATTTTATCTATGGCGTACGACATCAATTTTCTACCCAAAACAGAGAGTTCGCCTCATTTTTTGATATTACAGTTGAAATTAGATGCCGTGCAATCAAAGATTTCTTTATTGAAAAACACTATCATTGGCCTGAAAGAGGAGGAAAAGGTGATTACCGCCAACCGTATGGTCAGTTCAGAAACGCAGGTAGTGAACTTAGAGGTAATCAAACAGATAAGCACCTATTATCGTGAACGGATTACAGCAATCAAAAACGAAATTTACACTACCAATTTAGAAATCAATTTATTGGGGTATGACCTTAGAGCCATCAAAAATGAACTCAAAGAACTCAATAAAGCTCTTGAGAAAGAACAAGGGGAGTTGATGATTAAGTTTGACGCCCCCATTGCGACAAGTTTGAACCTCTCGATCACCTATCTGGTCAGTGATGCAGGGTGGATTCCCAACTACGATATCAAATCAAAGAGTATCAATACACCTTTGAATCTTAGCTACAAAGCACACGTATATCAAAAAACAGGAGTTGATTGGAATGGCGTCAACATCGTTCTATCTACGGGAAACCCCAATTTCAATGTATCTAAGCCTAATTTGAGCGCCAAATATTTAAACTTTTCAAACGGGTGGACAAGTAAAACCCAACCCACCAAAAAACAACGCTATGTTTACAATCCAACCGTGAAAAAGGTCACGGGCATTGTTACCGATAATTCTGGTGAACCATTACCTGGAGCCAATATTATGGTCAGTGGCACTTCAAAAGGTGTTCAAACTGATTTTGATGGGTATTATTCTATTGATATAGAAGAAGGTCAAGAATTAGAAATGTCTTACCTAGGCTTTAACACCGCACGAACACCTATTTTTTCTTCAGTGATGAATATCAGATTGGAAGAAAATGCAGAGATGTTAGAAGAAGTAGTGGTTACAGCTATGAGTACAAATACGGAATCTTCAAACTATGCATTATCAAGTGTGTTACAAGGAAAGGTTTCTGGAATTCGTATTAGAGGAATAGGAAGCATAAAAGGCAGGTATCATGAACCCAAACCACCACTATACATCATTGACGGAATTCCTGTTGAAGGGTTTATTGAAGGAGATTTAGATGAAAGTGAAATTCAATCCGTTGAAGTTTTGGAAGGAAGCAAGGCACAAGCTATATATGGTAGCCAAGGTAGCAATGGGGTTATAGTGGTAACAACGAAAAAAAGTAAGACCGAAGATGATGTGACCCAGACCAAATTTATCATTAAAAAGCCCTGCTCCATCGTATCCGACGGTGATATAACTACTATTGAAATCAATACTTTTAAGCTGAAGTCAGAATACGAATACTTTGCCGTACCTATTGTCAACGAAAATGTCTTTTTAACGGCCAGTTTCAAAGATTGGGAAGACTATAACCTTTTACCCGGTGAAGCCAGCATTTACTTCAATGGGTCTTATTCCGGAAAAACTACTATAGACCCATATACAGTAAAAAAAGAAATGATCGTTTCTTTGGGAATAGAGCCAAACATTACGGTTACAAGAAAGCGAAGCAAAAATTTTAAAAGCAAATCTTTTATGGGAAGTAATCGAATATTAGACAGAACCTATGAGTTGGAAGTAAAAAACAATATGTCGACTTCAATAAATTTAAAGCTCATGGATCGTATTCCCCTCTCTCAGAACAAAGAAATAAAAGTTGATGATATAGTGACCTTTGCCGCTGAATACGATAAAAAGAAAGGACTTTTAACCTGGAAAATGAATCTTGGCCCCAAAAAAAGCAAAAAGGAAAGTTTCTCTTTCAAGATAAAACACCCGAAATATAGAAGTATATCTTTGTAAAGCTCCTTTGAAATGGCTCTGGTTATTTGTGCAACCGATACCAAAGGATTATCGGATGCACATTATTTTTAATTACCCAAAATAATGTCTAGGGTCTTGTTAGTCTTCGAATTCTGCCCAAGACCAAATTGAAATGGTTCTTTACAGGCCCTAATTTATCAATGGCATGATTTATCTTACTTCATCCAAGTGGTCGTCCCAATCCTCAACATGGGGCTTGCCCAGTTTACCTACGGATTTGGCG
>CAZEUV010000053.1:0-4680 GCA_964515285.1 uncultured Maribacter sp.
CGATAGTCTAAAAACTCGCACATACGGCGAATTTGACGGTTTAAGCCTTGGGTCAATATGATCTTGAACTGGAACTTGCTTATTTCCTCAACGTCACATTTTCGGGTAACGGTCTCCAGTATCGGAACACCGTTACGCATTTGTTGAAGAAATCTTTCGGTGATCGGTCTATTGACGGTTACGATATATTCTTTCTCGTGGTGATTTCTAGCGCGCAGTATTTTGTTGACAATATCACCGTCATTGGTCAAAAAAATAAGACCCTCACTGGGTTTGTCTAACCGACCAATGGGGAAAATACGTTTGGGGTAGTTGATAAAGTCGATGATGTTATCTTTCTCTACACGGGTATCGGTCGTACAAACAATGCCAATGGGTTTATTGAAGGCTAGATAAACAGGTTTTTCTTTTGGGTTAGAAATGTGTTCGCCATCTACACGAACTTCATCGTTTTCAAAGACCTTTGTTCCCATTTCAGGAACCTTTCCGTTGATGGTTACCCTGCCCTGCTCGATGAGTCTATCGGCGGCTCGGCGAGAGCAATAGCCAACCTCGCTAAGATATTTATTGATTCGGGTCTGTTTTGGGTCTTGCACGAACGCTAGTTTAGAAGTGTAAATTTAGGGGTTTAAACCACTAAACCCAAAAGCTACTTCTTGCGCATCATCTTCAAGGTAAATACGCCAAGAACAAGAATGACGATGCCCATAATCGCCCAAAGCCACAATTTGTTCTCGAACAAAGGTGAAATAACTGGCATTCCTTTTTTTAGAATGACCTGCGCTTTGCCCAATGTCAGGTCAGAGAGATTATTGGGAATTTTCGATGTGGCCCTTGATATATCGTATTGGGGTTTTCTAGCGTTGGTTTTTTCGTATGCGAGATAGTAATCTGCAGGTTCTGTAAAACGTACGGCAAGTTCATGTACATTGCCTTTTACCTCGACCCCTTCAATGTTCAAAGGTTGGTTATCGTAGTTATGAACGGTAACTCTTAGTTTTCGTGCCAAAGTATTGGTAAAACGCAGCTCGTTTTTTTCGATAGGGTTCAATGTGCCCGACCGTATATCCGTATACATGTATTTCATGCCTTTTTCTGTCGCTACACTATCAGAGCGGTATGAAATGGTATAGGGTCGGTAGTAATCAAACGTATCCGATATATTGATTTTTATAAAACTAACAGGCAAACGTTTTTTCAGATCGATATCTATAAAGGTTTGTTTGTTTTCGCTCTTGATGTTGGTATAGGCAATACCGTAGTCTCTGTAATTGGCACCGATTTTTGCATCTAGACTGATTTTAGCGGTACTCAGCGCTGGCTTTTTACCGCTTTTTACCAGTAGCCTGTAGAAACGATATTTTGAATTGGCGAAATTCAGATCGGTGTAGCTGTAATCAGTTTGTTCGTTTTTGATCGATAGTATGCGATACTCTTTCAAAATGGTGAACCACTCTTGTTGGTTATGGCTTCCTTCTAGTCGTATTTTCCAATCAAAGTTTTCGTTTTCGAAATCGAGCTGTATTTCATTGATCGTTTCCGTGGTGGGTATTTCATAGGTAAAGTAATGCCCATTTGCATTTGAGTTAGCGTTCAATAACTTAAAATCGATTTTCTTACGACCTTTTTTTTCAGTACCGACAAGAAGAAGATAGGGTGCTTCTATAGTATCGTTGGGCGTGATACCATAGATACGGAGGTCGTTCATATCAGAAGATATTTTTTCAAAAACAGCATCGGGCAGGGTTATTTTATGCCATTGTTCTGAAATGCCCGATACTTCCATTTTATAGCCGTAGGTATCCAATTGTGCAAATGCAAGTGTTGAACATAGGCATCCGAAGAAAAAAAGAAATTTAATTTTCGTGTTCATCGGTTATAAGATGTTTGTATTTGTTGTACAAAAATGAGATAATCAGTAGTAAGATACCCAAGGAAACAAAAACCACGGTCTTTGCTATGGTGTTCAAAGATGCAATATCATAGAAGAACAATTTCAACAGCGTACCACCGAAAAGTACCATAGCCCCAATACGCAGGTATTTTTTGTTTCTCCAGATACCTAGTACGATGAGCAGCAAGGCATATACTCCCCAAAGAATACTAAGACCTAGCTTGTAACTTTGATCGGATCCGGCGATATCCATCCAATTTAATAATTCACTGCTCAGTATCCATATAATCGATATGTGCATCAGTATTTCAAAAGGTATTTTCAACTTGAGTTTCATAAAGTCTGACTTGCCCAATTTATATAGGGCGAAAACGAACACGGCAAAGAATGCAATGGCCACATAACGTATGCCCACTGAAAAGAAACTGCTTTCGTAGTATTCAGAAAGTTCTTGCGAAAGGTAGCTTTCTCTTAATTCACTTAAAATGAGTAGCCCACCGGTCAAGAAATAGGCTGTTGCCAATAGGCCAAGAACCAAGGTGACGATGCCCAAAACCCTGTTTTTCAATTTTGTGATGTTCACAAATGCCATAGCTGTGAGAAACAATAGGGTGTAGTTGAGAAGCCATACGTACTTAAAATTCCATAGGTCGTAGTTGTAACGGGGGTAAGAGCCATCGTTGATATCAATTTCAGAACTGTTGTACAACTGATCCCAGTAGCAATCCAATTCTAAGAAAAAGGCAGTGTACAGTACCAACAGCAGAATACCGGGAATCGCAAACGACATGATTTTCGAAATAACATCAGGTTGTTTTCCTTCGGATGTTCCTTTATTGATATTGTTCACCCAGTTGATAAAACCAAAGGCCACCAAGAAGAGGGCCGAGGTAAGAAAATTACCGTTCAATATCGGTTTTATGTGTACTGTATTATCATAATTATAGATATCATAGCCCAATGACCAATCTTCGAACAGGCTAAAAAGGGCCAATACCATTAAAGGATAGGATAGATATTCATAGACGGGTACATTTTTACTTCGCCCGATCCAAAAAAGCAGGGCAGCCTCCATTGCCCAAAGTAAGGTAACCCAATTACCGTTCAATTGTACGGGTATGGCTATGGTAATGAAAACCAAAACCAGGCCTGAGACCAAATAAAATAGATTTCGGTCCGCTAATTTTTTCTTGTAGATCAATGCACTTACGCCAAAATGAACAAGGGCATTACAAAGTGTAAAGAGGCCCAAAAGCTGGCTGCCGGTTTCGTGACTGTCGAGAATGGCATAGCCGAGGCCGTAGAAAACAAATGAGTTTAGTAGGAGCATTACCACATCTGATGTTTTGAACTTTTCATTGGCTTTCAGCTTGTACGCCAAAAAGGTGATATAGAAAAGAATGAAAAAGATGCAGAGAAAAGTCAATGCCAGTTGAAAGTGGATTTCGGTTTCATAAGAGAACGCAAACCAACCTGAAAAGATCAACCATGTAAATACAAATGCTGAAAAGTATAAAGGCTTCCAGTATTTTTTGAACGAGATGACCAAAACACCTATATTGATAATGGCCATATAACTGAACAATACCATTGCATTGCCCGAATCATTGCTCAGTAAAAAGGGGACGGCATACGCGCCAACAAGGCCTAGATGCGCTATAATCTGTTTGTTGTAGTTTATGGCGGCTACAACTCCGAATACGGTAAATACCAACATTAGACCAAAGGCCATTAGTTGAGGAAAAAGATCGTAAAAACTATAGGCGGCAAAGGTGATAAAGTATAAAATGGCCAATGCGCCGCTTACCAATACCGCACTGAAGTTTTCGTATTTTGCTTTCAGTTTGATGGCGAAGCCCAAAAGACCCAGCCCCATAAGATACCCTAGAATAATACGCGTCAAGGGGCTGATAAGGTCGTTCTCAATAGAGTATTTGGCACCAATGGCAACCCCGATCACCGTAACCGCAATACCGATTTTATTGATTAGGTTTTCACCGATGAACTTTTCCCAATTTGACTTTCCTTTTGGTTTTTTGATTTTTGGGGCAATGACCTGCTTAGGTTGTTCTATGACCATTTTTGGTGCTATCACTTCCTCTTTTGGCTCGGCTTCGATTTTTGCTTTGACCTTTTCGACGGGGTCTGGCTGTTCGATTATTTGCCGTGTTTTCTGAGGAATGACCTCTTGCCCGCCAACAGTTTCAGGTTTCCCGTTCTTTACATCTTCAATTTCTTTGTAAAGCGCCATCAACTCTTTCGCAAAACCCTCTTGTTTGCTTAATAGTATCTCAAGTTTTTGGTTGAGTTGGTCAATTCGATCTTGGTGGTCGGCCATGGGTCTTGATTTTAACTTTCACGTATTTATACAACATTAAACGCTTTATACTAGGTTTTATTAGTTCTACGAACTCTTTCAAACCAAGCACTTGAACATGCGATATGCAAGGTGCACAAAGTTAATTGTCTTTAGAACCCTGTTTTCAGTGATTTTGAAAAGAAGGACTATTCTTCATAAATCTGGCCACGATGGGGTTTTAGAGCATCGCGAACTGTAGTCATATTTGCCTCGCTTACAACCATAAATGCTAAGCTGTGCATATTGCTTATATGCTGATGGCCAGTAATATTCAATTCCAATTCTTCAATGGCAATATATTCTTTTAAGTGTTTTTCATGGTGCTCCGCCGTTTTAGCCGCTTCGCTCACCCTAAAATCCCATATAAGCTTTATTTTTTTGTTCATAAACGTGTACCGCGTTTTAATTTAGAGGCTGTTTTGAAATA
>CAZEUV010000053.1:4780-8831 GCA_964515285.1 uncultured Maribacter sp.
TAGGGTCGCCAAAAATGTGTTAATCATTGTTTCTCTTCTTGTATGGCGTGGGATTATTGTTATTTTTGCGGGATGTTTTTAACAACCAAGAAAACAAGGGTAATTACATTTACCGTTGCCATGGCGTTTTTGACCTTTTCATGCAGTTCACTGTGGAAGGATACCGAAGAAAAAAGACCTTTGGCACGTGTTGGTGAGACCTATTTGTACAAAGAAGATGTAGCACCGCTTATGTACGGGGGTATAACTAAAGAAGATAGTATTTCTATAGTTACCAACTACATCAATAATTGGGCCTCAAAACAATTACTGCTTTCCAAAGCGAAGATAAATCTACCCGATGATAAATTGGCAGCTTTCGAGACCTTGGTGACCAACTACCGTACTGACTTATATACACGTGCTTACAAAGAAGCTTTGGTGCAACGAAGTGGCGATTCAACAGTCAGTAAATCGCAAATGCGAAGATTCTATGAAAATGAAAAAGAAAATTTCCGCTTAAAAGAGCGTTTGGTCAAAATACGTTTTATTGAACTTCCAAAACGGTTTCTTAATAAAGAAACGGTAATAAAAAAAATGAAAAAGTTCAAGAAAGACGATGTTGCTTTTTTAGACTCTATAGGGGTACATTTCAAGAAATTGAATTTCAATGATTCCATTTGGGTCAGAGCTTCGCGTATTATTGAAGAAATACCCCCCTTGACCATTGAAAATCAGGATAAATACTTAAAAAAATCCCAATTTTTTGAATTAGAGGATGCATTAGGGGTATATTTGGCGAAGGTTACAGGGGTTCTGAATGTCAATGATATTGCCCCTTTATCATATATTGAACCCACAATAAAGCAAGTACTTCTAAATCGACGAAAATTAGATTATATGCGTAGGTTGGAAGCGGAAGTCATTGATGAGGCAATCAAAGAAAAAAAATTTGAGGTTTATGAGCAAGATGAATAAAGTATTATTTTTTCTATCGTTTTTTGGAGTATGTGGAATTGGGTTTTCGCAACAGACTGATTCAATACCAGATACCCAAATAGAGCCACCTGAACTTGTTGCAGAGGCCGACCCCAGTATAAAGAAAGATTCGGCGACTAATTTCAAACGAATAAAATTAGATGGCATTTCTGCTGTGGTAGGTGACTATGTTATTTTAGAGTCTGACATAGAAAAGACATTGATCGATCTTCGAAGTCAGGGTGCTTCTACCGAAGATGTCACCCGATGTAGTCTTTTGGGCAAACTGATGGAAGATCGTTTGTACGCCCATCAAGCAGTGCAAGACAGTATTTTGGTTTCAGACGATGAGGTAAATGCCACGGGCGAGCGGCAGTTACAATCTTTGGTACAGCAGATAGGTTCAATGGAAAAAGTGTTGAAGTACTATAAAAAAGAAGATGAAGTCAGTTTTAGAGAAGAGCTCTACAAAATAAACAAATTGCGAATGCTGTCTGAAAAAATGCAGCAGAGCATTGTTTCTGAAATTGAAATTACCCCTGAAGAGGTACGACAGTTCTTTGGTAAGATCCCAGAAGATGAACGCCCTGTATTTGGTGCTGAAATGGAAATCTCACAAATTGTAAAAGAGCCAGAACCCTCAGAAGAAGAAAAGCAAAAAATTATAGACAAGTTAAATACCATTAAAGCCGATGTTGAGGACAACGATGCCAGTTTTAACGTAAAGGCCATTCTCTATTCGCAAGATCCAGGTTCAAAACCTAAAGGCGGGTTTTATAGTATAACCAAAGACGCTGGCTTTGACAAGACCTTTAAAGATGTAGCCTTCAGTTTGCAAGAAGGTGAGATTTCAGAGCCTTTTGAAACACAATTCGGGTACCATATTATCTATATAGAAAAAATAAGAGGGCAAGAACTCGATTTAAGGCATATTTTGATGATGCCCGAAATAACCCCGTCGACACTTGAAGACCTGAAAGTCGAACTTGACAGTATACGCCAAAATATTCTTGACGGCAAGTATACCTTTGCTGAAGCCGCTTTGAATTTCTCTGATCAGAAAGAAACCAAATTCGATGGGGGCGTGCTACGTAACCCTAGTGATTTCGGTGCCCGGTTTGAATTGACGAAAATGGATCCCGCATTATACAATCAGGTCAGAAATTTGAAGGACGATGAAATATCGCATCCCATTTTAGAAGAGGACGATAGAGGTGGCGGGCCCAAATACAAGATCATGCGAGTGACGAACAGGTATGACGAACATGTAGCTACATATTCAAAAGATTATATAAGAATTCAGCAGTTGGCGAAAACCGAAAAACAATATAATGCCATCAAAAAGTGGATGAACGAGCATATTGAAGATACCTATATAACGGTGAACGGAGGAAATAGAGATTGTGATTTCTCCAACAATTGGGTAAAAGACTAAATATATGTCAGACGTAGCAGCAATCAATAATCTGGTCGCAAGACATGCCGCATTAAAACAAGAGATCGGCAAGGTGATTATCGGCCAAGAAAAAGTCATTGATCAAATTCTATTGTCAATTTATACAGGTGGCCACTCTTTGTTGATCGGTGTGCCAGGTCTTGCAAAAACCTTAATGGTCAATACGATAGCCCAAACTTTGGGTCTTGATTTCAAGAGAATTCAATTTACTCCCGATTTAATGCCGAGTGATATTCTTGGTAGCGAGATCTTGGATCAAAACCGTAGTTTCAAATTTATAAAAGGCCCCATATTTTCAAACATCGTTCTGGCGGATGAAATAAACCGTACCCCGCCCAAGACACAGGCGGCATTATTGGAAGCCATGCAAGAACGGGCGGTGACCATTGCAGGGGTACAGCATAAGTTGGCGTTGCCCTATTTCGTTTTGGCGACCCAAAACCCCATAGAGCAAGAAGGTACGTACCCTTTGCCAGAAGCGCAGTTGGATCGTTTTATGTTCGCCATAGCACTTGAGTACCCGTCTATTTCAGAAGAGATAGAAATCGTAAAATCAACAACATCCGATACCAGTGTTCAGGTAAACCCGTTGTTCAACGCAGAAGAAATTCTTGAGGTACAGCATTTGATAAGGCGTATTCCGGTACCTGACAATGTAGTTGAGTATATCGTAAAGTTGGTGAACAGTACTCGGCCGGTATTGAATACCGCTTCTGATTATGTAAAGCAGTATATCGATTGGGGGGCAGGGCCTAGGGCATCTCAAAATTTGACGCTTGGGGCAAAGGCACATGCTGCCATCAATGGTAAATTTTCCCCTGATATTGAAGATGTGAAGGCAATTGCCATGGGTATTCTGCGTCACAGGATTATAAAAAATTACAAGGCTGAAGCTGAAGGTATCTCTGAAGAAGATATTGTCAATACCTTATTATAAGGTCTTGATTTATAGTGAAATGATGAATTTATACTGTAAAATTCTTCATTTACCAAAATATGCTGATTGACTCTGTAATTTCATAAATCGCTTCGAAACATGGGTCGATTATTTTATTTACACCGCTGATTTTCTTAATTTTATAAAACTGACTAATTTCAAAACATTTTATTTATGGCATTCGATATAGATATGATAAAGGGCGTTTACGCTAAAATGGCAGAACGGGTCGATAAGGCTCGTGAAATCGTAGGCAGACCGCTTACGTTGTCTGAGAAGATTTTATATTCCCATTTGCAAGAAGGTATTCCTTCCAATGCATATACACGGGGCAAAGATTATGTTGACTTCGCACCCGATCGTATCGCTTGCCAAGACGCTACCGCCCAAATGGCGTTGTTGCAATTTATGCAGGCGGGCAAACCAAAAGTAGCCGTACCTACTACGGTACATTGTGACCACCTCATTCAGGCAAAAAGCGGTGCAAATGTTGATTTAAAAGTTGCGAATAGTACCAGTGCCGAGGTTTTCGATTTTTTAGAATCCGTTTCGAATAAATACGGAATCGGTTTTTGGAAACCGGGAGCGGGAATAATACATCAGGTCGTTTTAGAAAATTATGCTTTTCCCGGTGGGATGATGATCGGTACCGATTCACATACCGTAAATGCAGGTGGATTGGGTATGGTGGCCATAGGAGT
>CAZEUV010000053.1:8931-11751 GCA_964515285.1 uncultured Maribacter sp.
GAAGTTGGGGCGACGACCTCTACTTTTGGCTATGACGATTCTATGGAGCGTTACCTGAGGGCAACTGATAGAAGTGATATTGCAGATGCCGCTAATCAGATAAGGGAATATTTAACAGCAGATCCAGAAATATACACAGATCCAGAAAAATATTTTGACCAAATAATCGAAATAAACCTAGATGAATTGAGACCACACCTGAATGGTCCTTTTACGCCAGATTTGGCTACCCCAATAGGTCAATTGGGTGAAAAAGCTAGAGAAAATGGGTGGCCGATCAAGGTTGATTGGGGCTTGATAGGATCATGTACGAACTCTTCGTACGAAGATTTGACTAGAGCTGCATCCATAGCAAAACAAGCTGTTGACAAAAAGATAAAACCGAAATCGGATTTTGGAATCAATCCCGGCTCAGAACAAATACGATTCACAGCAGAACGAGATGGGCTTCTTCAAATTTTCGAAAACTTGGGAGCAACTATTTTTACGAATGCCTGTGGACCTTGTATTGGGCAATGGGACCGAAGTGACCTTAAAGGCGATGAAAAGAACACCATCGTACACTCCTTTAATCGAAACTTTTCGAAAAGGGCCGATGGCAACCCAAATACACATGCCTTTGTGGGCTCACCTGAAATGGTTGCCGCAATAGCGATTTCGGGTAGGCTGGATTTTGATCCCATGAACGATACCTTGATCAATGAAGATGGAGAAGAGATAAAATTTGAAGAACCAGTGGGTATCGAATTGCCCCCGAATGGCTTTGATGTTGATGATGCCGGTTATCTAGAACCCGATGCTGATGGTTCTGGTGTTGAGATAAAAGTGAGCCCGACCTCTGAGCGTTTGCAATTATTGACTCCTTTTACACCGATTGAGGACGAGGATCTTCAAGGTGTCAAATTATTGATAAAGGCCTTCGGAAAATGTACCACCGACCATATATCAATGGCTGGGCCATGGTTACGTTATCGAGGACATTTAGATAATATTTCGAACAACTGCCTAATTGGGGCCGTAAACGCATACGGAAAGAAAACCAACTTTGTCAAGAACCAATTGACGGGCGAGTTTGGTGGTGTGCCTGATGTGGCCCGTGCTTATAAGGCCGAGGGTGTTAGTACTATTGTCGTTGGCGATCATAACTATGGCGAAGGGTCATCTCGAGAACATGCGGCGATGGAACCCAGACACTTGGGCGTTGCGGCCGTACTGGTAAAATCATTTGCACGTATACACGAGACCAACTTGAAAAAGCAGGGAATGCTGGGTTTGACTTTTGCCAATGAAAATGATTACGATCTTATTCAGGAAGACGATACATTCAACTTTGTTGATATTTCAGATTTTGCGCCGGGAAAACCGTTGACCTTAGAGGTGGTTCATACAGACGGAAGCAAAGACACTATTCTTGCAAACCATACCTATAACGAAGCACAGATCGGGTGGTATAGAGAAGGTTCAGCGCTTAATGTTATTAAAAGGGAGAATGCCGTATAGCGCAAAAAGATACCCGCGCAAATATTTGTCCCAATTATGAAAAAGGAAACTGTTTACACACTTATCATAATAGCCATTGTGCTTTCTTTTTTTGTAACCCCCTTGGGGTACTATTCAAAAGTTTGGTTGAATACTATTTTTTCGTTTAGCCCAACAGTGGTCGCTACAGAAGAAAGGCAAACACTTTCGAATTACGAATGGAAACTCAAGGATGAAAATTGGGATTTTTTCAATTTCAACCGCTCAAGAGGTAAGGTGGTCTTCATTAATTTTTGGGCTTCATGGCGTTTGCAATGCGAAGCTGAACTGAAAGACATCCAAACCCTATATGACACTTACGGTGACAGGGTAGATTTCTATATCATCACCAATGAGGAAAGATCCCCGGTCGAAAAATACATGGCCAGAACCGGATTTGCTTTTCCGGTTACCTACCTTATTATCGGAAAACCCGCCCCACTTGAAACAGAGCCTGTTCCTTCCTCTTATATCATAGATAAAAACGGAATGGTGGTCGTTCGAACCGAAGGAATCAAGGATTGGGACAATAAAACGGTACAAGATCTACTAGACCGTCTTATCGAAGAAGAATGAAACCCACGAAAAAACAACTGACCAATGCAGCCTATATAATTTTTATAGTGCTGTTTCTTTTTACGCCTGTTGGTTTTTATCTAAAAGTCTATGTTTCTAGATTGTTTTCGTTCAGCCCAACTGAACTAAACGAAGAAGAACGTAAAATCTTGAATGATTATACTTGGAAACTGTCTGGTTTAGAAGGAGGTTCATTTGATTTTGAAGACACAAAAGGTCGTGTTGTCTTTTTGAATTTTTGGGCAACTTGGTGTCCTTCGTGTGTAGCTGAAATGCCAAGCTTGCAAGAGCTCTATGAAGATTATGGTGACAAGGTGGAGTTTGTTTTTGTAGCGCATGATGAAAAAGAAAAAGTTTCTGATTATATGGATAAAAAAGGATACAACTTCCCTGTTTATTTTGAGAGAACCAGCAGTCCTGATTTATTATCCCCAGAATACATACCCACTACATATGTTATAGATAAAAGGGGAGAGATCGTAGTTCAAACGACTGGTGCCAAAAATTGGAACAGTAACACCACAAGGCAGTTATTAGATAAATTATATAGCGAAGAATAACACAAAAAAGGCCCCAACCTAAAAATTGGAGCCTTGTGCCCACGACTGCCCCGAGACTTCGGGGGAACCAGCATTTCTTTGTAACAAAAAAGCCCCAACCAAAAAGTTGGGGCCTTGTGCCCACGACTGCCCCGAGACTTCGGGGGAACCAGCATTTCTTTGTAAC
>CAZEUV010000053.1:11851-17912 GCA_964515285.1 uncultured Maribacter sp.
GCCTTGTGCCCACGACTGCCCCGAGACTTCGGGGGAACCAGCATTTCTTTGTAACAAAAAAGCCCCAACCAAAAAGTTGGGGCCTTGTGCCCACGACTGGAGTCGAACCAGCACGATCTTTCGAACACTACCCCCTCAAGGTAGCGCGTCTACCAATTCCGCCACGTGGGCCTCTTTTGAAAAGGAGGACAAATATAGCAAAGTATCTTTACGGATCTTCGAAAATGACACTTATTTGCCATGATGGAGTCCCATGCAATCCCAATATGATTATTATGATAAAAATCATGAAAATACAGTATTGGAGTATATAATTTTGATGTTTTGATAATTACATAAAGACACCTAAAATTTTATAGTATGGAAGTATTGGAAGAGATTCCCAGCAGGGTCTATCGATTTGGCGATAAGGTCGCCGACGGTAATAGTAAAATGAAAAATCTTCTTGGGGGAAAAGGGGCCAATTTGGCTGAAATGTGTGCAATTGGTATACCCGTTCCTCCCGGATTTACGATTACTACCGAAGTATGTACCGAGTACAATGAACTGGGTAAAGAAACAGTTCTGAAGAGAATTAAAAAAGATGTCGAAAAAGCAGTAGAAAATATTGAGAATATTATGGGCTCGACATTTGGTGATATTGAAAACCCATTACTGATCTCGGTTCGTTCAGGCGCAAGGGTATCTATGCCCGGTATGATGGATACCGTTCTAAATTTGGGGCTAAACGATGAAGTTGTCAAAGGGTTGGCCATCAAGACAAATAATGAGCGGTTTGCCTGGGACTCTTACCGCAGATTTATTCAAATGTACGGTGGGGTCGTCTTGGGAATGAAACCGAAATCTAAAGATGACATCGATCCATTCGAGGAAATCATGGAGCACCTAAAAGAAAAAAGGAAGATCCAACTAGATACCCAATTTACCATTCAAGATTTGAAAGACCTTATTTATGATTTTAAGGATGCCGTAAAAAAGCGCACGGGGCATGATTTTCCTACAGACCCTTGGCAACAACTTTGGGGAGCGATAATCGCCGTGTTCAATAGTTGGAACGGTGGCCGGGCCATTTATTACAGAAAAATGAACGGCTACCCAGCTAATTGGGGTACCGCTGTAAACGTACAGGCCATGGTATACGGTAATATGGGTGAAAACTCGGGTACTGGGGTATGCTTTACCCGAGATGCCGGTACCGGAGAAAATGTTTTCAACGGTGAGTACTTAATAAACGCCCAAGGTGAAGATGTGGTAGCAGGTGTTAGAACACCGCAGCAGATTACCAAGTTGGGCTCGAAAAGATGGGCGAAATTAGCAAAAATCGATGAAATAGAGCGTATAGAAAAGTACCCCTCCTTAGAAGAGTTGATGCCCATTATTTATACTCAGCTCCATGAATACCAAGGCATTCTTGAAAAGCATTATCTCGATATGCAAGATATGGAGTTTACTATTCAGGATGGAAAACTTTGGATATTACAGACCAGAAATGGCAAACGTACTGGTGCCGCAATGGTCAAAATCGCAATTGACTTATTGAAAGAAGGGTCTATAGAAGAAAAGGAAGCACTACTTCGCATAGAGCCTAATAAATTAGATGAACTATTACATCCGGTATTTGACCCAGTAGCTTTAAAAAGAGTAAATATCATTGCACAAGGGTTGCCCGCTTCTCCCGGGGCGGCAACAGGTCAGATCGTGTTCTTTGCCGATGAGGCAAGTAAATTCCGTAATACTATTTTGACCCGTATTGAAACCTCTCCCGAAGATTTGGAAGGTATGAACCTTGCCAAAGGTATTTTGACCGCACGTGGTGGTATGACCTCCCATGCAGCAGTTGTGGCAAGGGGCATGGGCAAATGTTGTATTTCTGGGGCAGGGGCTTTGATAATCGATTATAAGAACCGTACCATGACCGTAGATGGTAAGGAATACCATGAAGGGGATTGGATTTCATTGAATGGCTCGACCGGTAATATCATTGAAGGAAAAGTAGCGACCAGCGAACCTGAACTGAGCGGTGAGTTCGGTGAAATCATGAAATTGGCCGATAAATATGCCACTATGAAGGTCAGAACAAATGCCGATTCTCCCAAAGATGCCAAAGTGGCCAGAAATTTTGGAGCCAAGGGCATTGGTTTGACCAGAACCGAACATATGTTCTTTGAAGTAGATCGTATCAAGGCCATGCGCGAAATGATTCTGGCCGATACCGTTAAGGGAAGAAGAAATGCCTTGGAAGATCTTTTGCCAATGCAGCGAAGTGATTTTGAAGGTATTTTTGAAGCGATGCAAGGGCTACCCGTGACCATTCGTTTGTTGGATCCACCCCTACATGAATTTGTTCCGCACCAATTGGCAACACAAAAAGAATTGGCAGAAGAGATGCACATTTCATTACAGGCGGTAAAGAACAAGGTCTCTGAACTTCAAGAATTTAATCCCATGTTAGGGCATAGAGGCTGTAGATTGGGAAACACCTACCCTGAAATCACCGAGATGCAGACTAGGGCCATTATCGAAGCGGCACTAAACCTCAAAGAGAAAGGTATTGAGGTCAAACCAGAAATTATGGTACCGCTCGTTGGTACTTTGAACGAATTTTTAGAGCAAGAAAAGATTATCAGGAGTACGGCAAATAAAATATTTGAAGAACGTGAGGACACTATTGATTATTTGGTGGGTACCATGATCGAGATTCCACGTGCCGCTCTGTTGGCGGATTCAATTGCGAAGCATGCTGATTTTTTCTCTTTCGGAACAAATGACCTGACCCAATTGACCTTTGGTTACTCACGCGATGACATCGGTAAATTTCTACCTATATATTTAGAGAAAGGTATTTTGACAGTAGACCCGTTCGAAGTGTTGGATCAAGAAGGTGTGGGGCAGTTGGTCAAAATGGGCACGGAAAAAGGTAGAGCGGTCAAACCTGATCTAAAAGTGGGTATATGTGGCGAGCACGGGGGCGAACCCAGTTCAGTAGAGTTTTGTTACACTACGGGAATGAATTATGTAAGTTGTTCTCCGTTTAGGGTTCCCATTGCAAGGTTAGCATCTGCACAGGCAGCCATTAAAGGCACTTTATAATTAGTTTGTTTTAATCGATTTTACTTTTTGAAAAAGTCTGCCCGTCATGGGCAGGCTTTCGGATTTCAAGAAGTTTTTTCACTAAGATCAACGTGATATTTGTCATCTTTTTTGAACGTTGGCAGTAGTAAATTTGTTCTTTGTTCACGTTGAACGAGTACCATTAAAATTCAAGTAAATGAAAAAGGCAGTTATATTAGGGGCGGGCACTTCGGGTACGATTATGGCAAATCATTTGATAGCAAGGCTTCCTGAAAAAGAGTGGAAGATAACCATTGTGGATCAGTATAGAACACACTATTATCAACCAGGATTTTTATTTCTTCCTTTTGACACCTATACCGAAGATCAAGTAAAAAAGGTGGGAAAAAAATTCATTCCTAAGGGTGTGAACTATATTCAAAAAAAGATTCAACAAATTTTTCCGCAAGAGAATAAAATTGAATTAGAAGACGAAACACTTCTCTATGACGTCTTAATAATTGCTACGGGGTCTAAAACCGTTCCCGAAGAAGTAGAAGGAATGAAAGGTGAAAATTGGCAAAAAAATGTATTTGATTTTTACACTTATGAAGGTGCTTTAGCATTACGCAACAAACTAAGAGATTGGAAAGGTGGAAAATTAGTTGTACATATTGCTGAAATGCCCATTAAATGTCCTGTTGCACCTTTAGAGTTTGCTTTTTTGGCCGATTCTTTCTTTAAGAAAAAAGGAATAAGGGATAAAGTAGAAATTACTTATGTAACTCCTTTAGATGGTGCTTTTACAAAAGAAAAATGCTCAAAATCATTAGGATATTTATTAAAAGAAAAAAATATCAATATTGAAATTGACTTTGCCATAGAACGTGTAGATAATGAAAACAATAAAATAATAGATTATATAGACAAAGAAATTGAATACGATTTATTGGTAACCGTACCAACAAATATGGGAGATTCAGTTATTGAGCGGTCGGGAATGGGAGACGATTTAAACTTTGTTCCAACACATCATAACACCTTACAATCATTAGAAAACGAAAATGTATTTGTTATAGGTGACGCAACAAATGTTCCTGCATCAAAAGCTGGATCTGTAGCTCACTTTCAAGCTGAAACACTTACAGACAATATCTTACTTTATATAGAAAACAAACCTCTAAAAGAAGAATTTGATGGTCATGCCAACTGTTTTATTGAAACAGGAAACAACAAAGCATTACTTATAGATTTCAACTACGAACAAGAACCTGTAGAAGGTACATTTCCAATAGCAGGAATCGGGCCGCTTAAATTGTTAAAGGAAAGTGTATTCAATCATTGGGGAAAATTAGCCTTTAGATGGGTTTATTGGAACATGCTCCTTAAGGGAATACCAATTCCGTTTGTAGGTAGAAATATGAGTTTAAAAGGAAAAAAAATAGATTTAAAATAAAACTAAATTATTAAAATGGAAAATATAAACAGGAACGAACAAGGGTATTTAACAGATTTTTCTCAATGGACCAAAGAGGTTGGAACTGAAATCGGAAAAGAAAATGACATTGAAATGACTGACGAACATTGGAAAGTCATAGACTATCTTCAAGAAAAACATAATAAAGACGAAGCTCTTTCAATAAGAGGTATTAAAAAAAGCGGCGTTGTGAACATTAAAGAATTTTATGCTTTATTTCCAGGAGGGCCATTAAAAACATCTACTATGATAGCTGGAATTCCAAAACCTAAAAGTTGTATATAATTTGTGAAAACTTGAAATTATGAGCAAAACAAAAGTTAATAAAATGCTTTTTATACTATCAAAAGCTACAATAGAAAATGTTTATGCTGCCTTTGTAATGGCTAATGGTGCCAGAATGGAAGGTATTGAATCTGAAATATTTTTTACATTTTTTGGATTGGAGGCAATTCAAAAGAAAAAGTTAGCGCATTTACGTGTTGCTACCGTTGGCAACCCCGCAATGCACATGCCTACCATGCTTGGTGGTTTGCCCGGGGTGGAAGCAATGGCTACGAAAATGATGAAAAGGGAAATGGAAAAGTTGGATATGCCCCCCATTGGTGAGTTTTTGGAGATTCTATCAGATTCTGGATGCAAACTTTGGGGTTGTAAATTGGCTGTAGATATGTTCCATTTAAAAGAAGAAGATCTTATTGATGATCTAGATGGTATTCTTACCATAGGCGATTTCTACGCCAGAGCTGATCAAGAAGGCACACAGCTCTTGTTTATTTAGCGATTTTGCTATTGCATACTTGAATTATTTACCTTCTTAAATTTCTATTTAGTATTTATACTCTTGTTTATGATGTAACACTCGTAAAATGAAGACCATATTGTTTTTGATTACAAAGTGTATCGAATATCTAAAGCTATTAAAATGAGCTCTTCTGATATTCCTATAGTAAACTTGGAAGAGGAAGGGGTTTGCTTTTAAATACGCTATTTGGCTTATGAAATCATTATCAAAATCGTATTCCAAACCCGAAATGCGAAAATAACATTTAGCGGTTAAGATATCTTTCTCTGCATCTTTTGAAACGTTAATTTGATATACCATTCCTACTCATTACGTCTTCAATGGCAGAAAATTCTATTTCATTGTTATTGAACTTGTTCAATAAGTCATCCATCATATCAGTATATTCTTTGGAGGGCACTTCGAGTTTCTTGGCCTGTTCAATGACCAGAAATTCCAAATAATTTTTAAGACTTCGGTTCTGTCTTTTGGCTTCGGCTTCTAGCGCTGAAATAACGGTTTCATCTAAATGCAATTCCTTTCGTATCATAGTTCAATCTATTTATATGTATAATATACGTATAAATATCGAAATATTAACAATTTTTTTGATTTTTTGAACTTTTAGATATTTAGCGTACCCACTTTTGTAAAAAAGCTATATAAGGTCAAGAATGGGAAAAGCATTACTGACATTTATCCGCTTTGTGCAATATTTCTATGATTCATAATATTTGTATTCCTAATTT
>CAZEUV010000054.1:0-17729 GCA_964515285.1 uncultured Maribacter sp.
TACAAAACAACTCCATATACATAGGTTAAAAAAATGTCAATACAGCATTCTGAACAGAATAATTATCATCTATAATTGGAATGAATTTCCATTTATCAAATGCTGTGCATGGATGAGATATTCCACATATTATGATGTCACCAACTCTTAAATCTAGATTTTTCTCGAATCTCATATATGCATGTTGATCATTAGTCTCGAAAATCTCGGCAGCTTCCAAATTAAAAAACCCCTCCCCTGACCTAAAGGCTTTAGTCACATAAGGTAAATCACAATCATAGGGGCAATCTCGTTTGCCCATGGTCAGTATAGCCAACCCTTCTTCTGGAATTGACTGGACATATGAAAATAACTCAAATGCAGGCTTAAATTTACCTGGCCAGCCCCGCCTTAAGGACTCACATTGATGGTGATCATAAAATCCTGAATCATGAGTAATATAACAACCACTGCGTAATACGAAGCGTAATGAATCCTTATTATTACTTTGTCCAAGATATTGAATGACCAAATCGTGGTAAGAAGTTCCGCCAGCAGAAATAATGAATTTATCATCTCCTCTAAAAAAAGGTTTTAGAAGATCTACACACGCTCTCAGTTCTTCGAGATAACGACGAACTGCTTGCTCAGTCTCCTCTACCGAACCAAATATCACACCTTCAAAACCTTCAATACCGCTTAGCCTAAGAACACCTTCATACTTATCGATTTCTTCTGCAACCGACTTAATTTCTGATCTGCTCCGACAGCCTGTACGATGACCGGTAATCCCCAATTCAACCAATACATTAATAGGTCTTTTTAACTTATACTCTTTGGCATATTTAACGATATGTTGAATTTGGGGAATAGAATCAACAAGTGTATAAAAATCAAACCTCTCATCTTTATTCAGTTCCTCAACGATATAACGAATATTCTGTTTGCCAATAAGTTGATTGGCCTGGAGTATTCGCTGAACGCCATAATAGCGATAAGTTTGAACTTGATTAATCGTGGCTGCCGTAATCCCCCAGGCACCATGATCTAACTGTTGTTTGAATAACTGGGGAGACATGGTGGTTTTGCCATGCGGACAATGGGAGATATCCCATTCTTTAATATATTTTTGCATTAAGCCCAAATTGTGTTCTAATGCAGTTTTTTTTAGAGTCAAAAGGGGAAATGGAAGATCTTCATTTAATACGTTCCAATTTTTCTTATGAATATCCGCAAGGGGAAATGGCGCCACATTACCTGGTAATCCTTTAGTGCGTCCATCCAGTAGTGTTTGTTTCAGTTCACTTAAATTCATATTCATCTGATTATCTATTTTTCAGACATAATAATAATGCCTTCAATGCAATTTCACATCACTCTTAACCCAATCAAACGTATTGCCAGGTGGCTATTATATCTAATATATAAACTTTAAATATTCTGCGGATACTGAAGAGCAACTTGACGAATTTCATAAGTAAATTGATTAAACATTTTCTCCCAAATCTTAGCTGTCTCCGCATTATATTTATAAAATCCTTTTTGATTGGAAATTCCCTGGGCGTGTTCTGCGAGCTTCTCTTTCATCAATTGGGGAACCTCTGTACCATTGTACAGTTCTTTATTGAGGTCTTCCATAACAGCACCATAAGCTTGAATACCAGTTAAATCCATGAAACGAAACGGTCCCGCAAAAGCTGTCCACCATCCCATATCATTACGTACCGATCGGTCAATATCTTCGATTTCACACACACCAGATTCAACAAGGTAAAAAGCTTCACGCAACATCGCATACAAGAGACGATTGGTAACAAAACCGCGTATGTCTTTTTTAATGAGCGAAGGTTCTTTACCCCAATGCTCCGCCCAAGATTTAACTTTTTCACCGTTTTTAATATCTGTCTTATCTCCACAAATAATCTCCATAAATCGAGTAATGTGCGCTGGCTCAGCCCAATGGATCCCAATAACCCTTTCAGGGTACTTTGCCTTCTCCTGGAGGATTGATATTGGAATTGCAGAAGTGTTTGTTCCGATTACTGCCTTGGTTGAAACTTCAGCCTCTATCTCTTGAATGACTTTTTGCTTTTCTGTTATATTTTCAAATATTGCCTCAATGACAAGCCCACAGTTTTCAATTGATTTCATCCTTGAAGATATATTAAGAACATCCAAAGTTCTGTCAACTGAACCTGTGAATAACCCTTTCTCATACATTTCATTAAGATGTGCTTTAATACTTTTCCGCGCATTTCCCTTGCGAGCATTATCAATCTCAACCACTGTAACAGGATGCCCCGACGCCAATAGGCACGTAATAATACTAATGCCCATAAGGCCAGCACCTACAACGCCAATGTGTATCTGTAATGTGTCATTTATCTCTTTAGTTTTACTCATGTTTAATTAAATTATTTCTGATTTAGCTGTCTTTACCTATATAAGCTACAGCATCTATTTCAACTTTGATACCTAATAATTTTGCACCAACCGTGGTTCTTGCAGGTAATATTCCTGGAAACGCTTCACGGTAAGCCACATCAAATTCATCAAAATCATTAATATCCGCTAGGTAACAATTGCATTTGACCACCTTACTCATAGAAGCTCTTGCTGCTTCTATGAGTCCTTTAATATTCTTCATGGTTAAGCTAGTCTCTTCCTTAACACTACCTGAAACAATATTCCCTTGCGGATCAATAGGACCTTGGCCTGAGACATAAATATAGTCTCCTGTTTTACGGGCAGATGAATAAGACCCCGTATTCTTAGCTACCTTTGAATTTTCGATTGTTTGCATAATTTCTCCTTTTTACGTTTGTCTTATTGAAAATTTATAAAGTGAAACCTATGATGGTTAAACATAAGTACTTCCTACATATATCTCTCATCTAAGGTTTGATCAATAGTATTCTAAATAAATATGCCAACAACCTATTGAGATACCCTGATTGAACCTCTTTGGCCAATTATCTGCCCCTGCATCATGGCATGGGAAGGATCCGTTCTGTTGAGATTAACTTGGACAAGCTCTTCGCCCCGCCCTGTTATTAGTTGAGCTATTCTTAAATACAGTTTTCCCGTCTATTAATAGCTCCGCAATACCTTTAGCAGGACGTGCAGGATGCTCAAATGTACCTCGCTCTTCGAGATCATTGAAATCAAATATAACGATATTGGCCTTTCGCCCCACCTCAAGGTAACCTCTGTCCTTCAAATTAAAAAAATCTGCGGTCTTACTTGTTATCTTTGCAAGACCATCCTCTTGTGAAATTATTTTTTCACCTACATAGCGCACTAAAAATCCTGTAAAGGCAGAATAGCTTCGAGGGTGGCACACTCCTGAAAAACCCGAGGAGAATAAATAACCATCGCTGCCCAGCAGGCATTTAGGATGGGCAATAATCGCATCCACAGTATGGGGTGAAGACTCATAATGATAGATACATAAACAATTTGGGTCTTCCCACAAGATTTGCTGAGCCACCAATCCAGGAGACTCATTTTTGGCTCGAGCCAAGCTACCAATAAAATGTCCCTGAATATTCCTATTTATGTGCTGTATTACATATACGTCATCCAAGCCATGAATACAAACTTCAAATGCTTTTGCCTCTAACTCTCCTGCAGGAATTGGATTTCGCTTATCAGGCTGTCTCGCAAACAAATGCTGAAGTAACCAGGACAAACTTGTAAATCCCGCGACATAAGGATAAACATCCATAAACAAATTGTCTTGCTGCTCGATACAGTCTAACAATTCAGGTAGTAAATAATCAAAACGATTCGAAATAGGGCGTAGATGTGAAATTAGAACTTTACAGTTTGTCTCTTGCCCTAAATACGCCACCTCCTTCATGGCATCCAATATTCCTGCGCCTTGATCACGAATATGACAAGTTAGGGGACGGTTGTATTTAGCTAGCACTTTGCATAGACGCAATAATTCCTTTTTTGTATATCCTGCCGCTTCAGGATAATTCAAGCCCACGGACATCCCTAATCCTCCATGGAACAAAAATTCGTCCAATATCTCCGCCATTTTGTCTATTTCAGTATCCCTGGCCTGACGAGCCTGACCCATAACATAGATGCGTAAAGTACCGTGACCTATCAAATCTGCAATATCCAAGGGCAAGTTTTTAGATAATCGGCGACAATGATCAGGACCATCAAGTGATACTGCATTGTCTTGTGGTAACAAAATAGGGTTTGGCAAAACTTTAGGAGTTGCCGACATACCGCAGTTTCCCACCACCAGAGTCCCAACTCCTTGGCTCAGTGATGAACAACCATCATTGTGGACATCTACGCAATGATAATCGCCATGATTATGACTATCTATAAAGGCAGGGGCAACAACCCTTCGCCCTGCATCCCATTCACGCTGGCCCTGCATCCCTTTCTTATGTATTCCCACATAAGCTATCGTACCGTCATTGATGCCCACACAAGCATCAGATAAAAAAACTGATCCATCAAAGACTTTACCTCCAGTGATTATCTGATCATACATCATAGCGTAGAAAATAACTGACTATTAATAATTTTTTCTCGTGATTAAAATGTGGCCCTTCCCCCTGATATATCATACACTGCGCCAGTGGAAAAACTTAGCTGTTCCGATACCAGAAATGCGACTAGTTCGGAAACTTCCCTAGGTTGTCCTAGGCGCCCCATTGGGATTTTTGCAAGCATATATTCCAATGTTTCTTCACTGACATCCTTATTCATTTCCGTCTCGATAACCGCTGGTGCGATTGCATTAACAAGAACGTCTATTTTTGCCAACTTTTTTCCAAGACTCTTTGTAAGTGCTATAACCGCCCCTTTTGAAGATGAATAAGCCGAAAGGTTCGGATTACCTTCTTTTCTGGCAATCGATGAAATGTTTATGATACGCCCCCCACCCTTGCTCAATCATACCAGGAATAGCTTCAACACAATTTAGAAAAGTACCCATAAAATTAATTTCCATAACCCTTCTCACTTCTGATGTATCCATTTCCCAAGAAAGTTTCGTACTCCCTGTAATGCCAGCAACTTTATTTCTCATAACAACTCAGCATTTTGTGGTTTATCAATTGCCCTTTTAATTAAATGGAACAAATCCAATACTTCTCTTTTTGTTTCTACGTCTAGTTTAAATCCTACCGGGCCCCTGACTAATGAATTTGTAAAAATACCCTGTTCCATGAGTAAAATCTTTTCTATTATGAGAAAGGCATCTAAATTATGTGCAATAGCAATCAAAGTAGATAGTGGTAAATGTATTTGCCGCGCCCTTTGATAGTTTCCTGCTTCGAGGGCCCTCCATATTTCGACAATAGCTTTCGACAAATCAGAACCTGGCATTGTCCCGGCAATTCCTCTTTTATAACTATCATAAAGACCAATACCGCCAGTTCCTTCAAAAATCAAGGCATCCTTATTCGTGCTATCCCTCAATGAAGATATGTATGGGCCAATAGGCTTTCCTTCGGGTTTAAACATGACACGTTCGGGATTCTTTTTATAAATAGAAGATTGTACATGTATAGGAATTGAATTACCTGCATAACCACTTGCATCCTGAATAATGAGTGGAATATTTGTGACTTCTAAAATACTCTCGAAATAATTGGTTAAGCCGTCTTCATCAGATATTGTCATCGAAGGAGGAATCGCCATTAATGCCGCGGCACCCAGCTCTTGAGATTGCTGCGCATGCCTCACGGCTTGGATAGTGCTTTCAGCTCCAACACTTGAAATCACAGGCCCCCTGTTGTTTGTGAATTTTACAACATTTTCAACTAACTGGTCTCTTTCCAAATCTGTTAATCGAAAAACTTCACTGACCATGGCTATAACGATTCCATCTACACCATTGTCAAATAGCCAGTGTATTTCCTTCTCTAGTATAGCGTAATCTATGGAGTAATCTTCATGAAAAGGTAAATGAATTACCGGAAGTACCCCCTTAATGGAATTAGTCTTCATTTTACTTATTTAAATTTTGATACTTGCATTATTGATTTTTTATAACATCATGATGCATTAGCGACCGCAGCTTCTTTTAAGATGACATTGACATTGGGTGAGGTTCTCACTGTGATATTTTAAGTATCAATGATCAAATACTAAACCAGAGCCTGACACATCTAATGAGCTTCTTAGCTTTGAAGCACCTAGTACAATTGTATATTTCTTGGATTCATTGGCCTGACAAAGAGAATTTCTTATCTTTCCCAGGTTTATGGTCAGACAACCATCTCATTTCGATATACTCCAAAGCCCTGTCAATTCTAGCAATTTCCTTTACTTATATGCTAACCACATGACCTTTTTTTGTACCTGAGAACAAAGGTAGGATTATTAGTAGAGCGATTAAATATTTCATTTTGAATTTATCAACACCCATCTTTTTTCCAAATTTAAACAGTTTATTATTTAGCTGGGTTTTTTTTATTCGCAATCCTATTTTCAATAATTGTTATAATTAAAGTGGAAGATAATATCAGGATCCCTCCAATAATTAATTGACTGTTAAGTGTTTCTCCGAGCCAAATAGCCGCAATCGGAATACCAAAAAATGCGATGAGATAATTGGACAATGCCACCTGGATTGCATCCAGTATTTTCAGCGCCTTAAAGAACAAGATCATGGAAAGATAATTGTGAAAGAAGGTCAGCAAGGCAAGCCCCGTCCATGTCTGACCTGTAAATAGGGGTATCCGTGCAAATACATCCTGTTCGAAGTAGAATACAAGTGGTGTAAGCAAAATGATGATAACAACATACGTATAAAACACCATCTCTATTTCAGTATACCTGTGTGCGATTTTTTTAATCCCTACATTGAAATAAGAATTACCCACAATACCCATAAAAATCAGGAGATTTCCGATTGCATATTTCGAACCAAAATCCATCTGACTTATATCGGCTGTAGAACAAAGAATCACTCCGACAATAGCAATGATAAAACTCGCCCACCGGGTTCTATTCATTTTTTCTTTTAACAGCATAACGGCAAATAAAGCTGTGATAACCGGCAAACTGAGGGTCAGGATAGCAGCATTGCTTGCAAGCGAATACTGTGTGCCCCAGGTCATCAGTACCTGTGCAGGAAAAGCGCCTAACAAAGCCAATTGTACAAATATGAGAATATCCTTCAACTTTTTACCACCTTTCTTAAAATCTCTCAAAGCAATTCCACCCATAAATATAGCAGCCAGAAGCATGGGAGCCCAAACAGTAAAATATGGGCCAACCTGATCCTGTGTAAGCTTAATGCATGTAAACTGAAGAGACCACATCAGGTTACATGCAAACAATAGTGTCCAGGACAGAATAATTTTTTTCATATGTTTTTTTTTGCATTTTCAGATTTAGAGGTCATCTTGAGTTTTTAATTTGGATCGAAAGAAAGGGTTGCGGACATTTGTATCGCTAAATAGAAATCCACAACCCAATGTACTATGTACTCGACAAAGATAATATAATGGAAGAGATAGTCCCTTACCTTTCCAAACAGTGCCGTGGCCCCTCTTCGAGGGTTCCGGTGGCAGAGAGATCGTCAATGCGATCCTGTACAAGCTCAAGACAAGTGTTCAATGGCACATGTTGCCCATGGGAGAGCTGTTCAGCGGTGACCCTTGATGTTACTAAAGACACCGATTGTAATACAAGTGAATTTCGAAACTGGATTTTAGGAATTGATAATGTTTTTAGAATCTTTATTAGATATGCTCTTTTTCAGTTTATAAATGCTTTCAGATACATCAAGCCTGTGAATAATCCATAACCCTTCGACTACGCTCAGGACAGGATTTAAAGAACTGACACCTGAAGCCAAGACGACCGAGTTAGCCAAGGCCATAGATCGCTTCGCAAACATTTGTAAAGAAAGGACCTTGGCCACGAGGTGCAGCGTAGCTAAAGCAATTCACAACATAGCCCATATTTTTAGTATTTTTACGGGCAAAGGCCATGGTGTCGGGTAATCTACGTGTCAGCCCTTGCGAATGATGGGGACACAAGGGGCTGTTTTCGAACAGCGGTACCACGGCTTAATTCGTAGAAGGCCTGTTGAACTTTCGGCAGGTCTTTATTTTTCATGAAACCGACCCTAGTTCGTACTTGTGGTCATTGGGAAAGAAATCATGTTTATCATGAGGTACAGCCAATTCGAAGGTAAAATAAAAACTCAAAACGAGTTCAATAAGATTTATTGCTCTATTGAACAATATTAACAACAATTAAAGGCCTATTTTTCATATGTATTCTCTGCTAGAAATACTAATGTTGTTTTTGCATGGGTCTTTCGCATTGGCAAATAGATAGCCATTGCCTTTATGAGTTGTACCAAAAATTAGTCCGTCTTTTTTAGCTTCATTTTTAAACTTTTCTACATTGGGAACAGAAAAAACCAATTTCAAGCAAACTTGGCCCATTTTCACAGATTTTGCAGCCTGATGAATAATAATCTTTTCTTGTTGGTTTTGGTCAGAGAGAACTATTAAGCTGTCTTTTTCAACCGCATTCAACTCGAAGTGCTTTACATAAAAGCCAGCGGTTTCTTTCATGTTTTTAGCGTAGATAATAATACTGTTAAAAGATACATTCATGTTTGCTGTTTTACCTGTGAATAATCCCTAAAATTAAAGATTTAGACCTACTAGGTCTTTCCAGAAATGTTGATGTAAAATAATCTTTTAGGACCAAACCAATACCATTTATTCCCATCCCAATCTTTTACGTTCTGTTTTAATATGTTTTGTAATATTCTGAAAGGTATCTACCCAAAATGTATCTTGATTGGCATGTAAATATTGTAATAATTCGTTGTGGGCTTCTTTAGATATATTGATATAGCCGCCACCAACACTATGAAACATGATGGTTGCAACAGTGCCTAGTTCGGCAGCTTTTTCAATATAGGCGATCAATTCTTTGCCCGTGACATCTTTGACCTCCCAACTGGGCATTAAGTATAGATTCACCTGTTTCATAGTTGTCGGAATTTCTCCCTTACAGCGTGCTGCCGTGAACAACGGCTTAATCAACGCTACGTATTCAGTGTCTTTACCTACCCAATAATCGCTACAGGTATAGGCATAGGTTCTTTCTGGTTTTCCATCCACGGCAGTCAGTAAGGTATTTGCCAAGGCCAATTCGGCCACCAATTGTTGTACGTTATAATTCGCTAAATCATATTCTTTTTTCACCCAATGAAATTCTTCTCGCCCTTCTCTGATTTTTTGACAAGGATGAAATAAACTATGATTGCCCAATTCGTGCCCTGTCTTGACCAATGCCGACCATTCCCCCATCCTATTTGCTAACGACGCAGAACTGCCTGTGCAATAAAAACTAGCTTTAAATCCGTATTGGTTCAAAGCAGGTCGAACAATGTCTAAATGACAGTCCAAGCCATCGTCATATGTCAAACTAACGGCAGTTTTTGCCCCATTTTTCCATTGAAACCTCAAGGTGTTATCGGCGGCAACGTTTTGATCCGTTTCAGTACTGGGCAATTGTTCGCTTATTTCTGTTTGAGAAAAAAGGAGTTGCGAACAGACCAGAAAAAAGAACAATAGTGAAATGGATTGCATTTATAATGTTTTAAAATGAGTTAATGAAATAGTTCTATAATGATCAATGGCTTTTTCGTTATGCCCGTGAATAACCCTTAAAATTAATGAACTGACACTTAATACCAAAACCATTTTTATGAAACCGACCCTAGTTCGTACTCGTAGCCATTGGAAAAGAAACCATGTTTATTTTGAGGTACAGTGAATTCGTAAATTTATTTGTTCATCAACCCTAACAGGTTTACAAAATCTGTTAGGACTATCATATAATATTCAATTCTCATTACTACTTTCAAGGCTGTTTCTTACCTTTAGAAAGAGAATATTACAGGACAACACCATGGAACAAAAAAAGCCACTGCCCCCATTCAATGTAGAGACAGCAAAACAAAAAGTACAAATGGCCGAAGATGCTTGGAACGCTAAAGACCCTGAAAAAGTGAGTATGGCCTATAGTATTGATTCAGAATGGCGAAACCGAACCGAATTCATCAACGGAAGAGAAGAAATAAAAGCATTCTTAACGAACAAATGGCAGAATGAGCTGGAGTATAAGCTAAAGAAAGAGCTGTGGGCCTTTGGTGATAATAGAATCGCCGTTCGTTTTGAATATGAATATAAAGACCCAAAAGGCAATTGGTTCAGAGCATACGGCAATGAAAATTGGGAGTTTGATACTCATGGTTTGATGACCAAACGTTTTGCCAGTATCAATGATCTACCGATAAAGGAAATTGAAAGGCGATTAAAGTAATTCTAAAAACAAATGATCGCGAACAGTACCCAACGAGATATTCAAGAAATTTTCAGGTTGTACGAACTGGCAACGGCCTTTCAAAAAATAAAGTTTCCTGAAAACCTATGGCCAAAATTCGATAAAAGGCGCATAGCGACCGAAATCAAAGAAAAGCGACAATTCAAATATTTGATCGATGATAAGATCGCTTGTATTTGGGCGATAAGCTGTAGCGATCCCCAAATTTGGGAGGATAAAGAAAACGACTTTTCGATCTATATTCATAGAATCGCCACCAACCCTGATTTTAGGGGAAATAATTTTGTGGAAAAAATTGTTGGGTGGTCTAAAAACTATGCGCAAGAGCATGACAAACGATTTATTCGAATGGATACCTGTGGTAAAAACGAAGGGTTGATACGGCATTATTCAAACTGTGGCTTTGATTTTCTTGGGATAAAAAAGCTAAAAGACACCTCTGAACTGCCTTCGCACTATCACAATGCCGATGTGTGTTTTTTTGAAATAGAGGTATGAGGGCAAGGCTAAAAATCTTTTTTGTTCGCCTTAACGAGAATTCGCCATACAGGAATAATCACCCACAAACCGAGTACTGTCAGCGATAGCGAAAAACCTATATGTGTACCGAAAAAGTCTTTAAAGACGGCACCGGTATAGCCCAACAGCGCAGAAATGTCCAGTTTCAGCAAGATAAGAATTCTCGCTAGATCAATGGGGTTGAACATTGTAGCGATCAAAGAGAATTTATCTAAGGGGTATTCATTGAAGGTAATCAAAGAGATCATAAAAATGCCATCATAGATTACGGCTAAAAAGAGCCACATCAAAATGGCGTAACCAAAGCCCTTGATCTTATTTTCAGTTGACAGGGCAATGTTGTAGGCGAGGGCCACAAAAATGAAATTAAGAAAAGACCCTACCAAGATCAATAGGCTAAAATCAAAAATAGCGGTAGATCTGAACAGTCCGTAAAGTACAAAGGGTATTCCTATGCCCAACACCAAACTCAAGGTTAACGAGAGCGAAACACCAATATACTGGCCTATGAAGATCTTACTTCGCTTAATGGGCTGCGCCAATAACAGTTCGGTAAATTCACGGGAGTTATAATAGTACATGACCCCGAAAATAGTACCGATCAAGGGTGTTAGAACGATGATGATGTTCAATAATGTTATTACCGCCTTGTTGATGTCGTTATTTAGAAACAACAGTACAAAACCAAGAAGTAGGTAAAAAACGAAGTAGACATAGCTCCATCGGCTTCGCAGTAGATCGTATATACTGTATTTTAATATCTTAAGCATAGAACTTGTTTAACTTTTTCAATTGCAAAATCCCGAAGCCTCGGGAGCCCTTTTGCATCCCGTTTTTGTCTTTTCCCCCTTCCGTAGCCCTGCTATGCAATTCAAAATAGTCGTCAACATGGCACAAAATCGTTAATTTTCGCTTTAATCGAAAAAATTTAAACGAGTTCATATTGTTTCGATATCAAGTTAGCGATAGCATGTTCTAAATTAGCTTGGTTGGTTTGTTTTTTCAATGCGTCTACACTGCCTTTAAAATAAATTTTCCCGTCAAGCAAAAATACAATCTCATCGGCCATTTCTTCAACAAAACCCATAATATGGGTAGTGATCAAGATGGTTTTTCCTTTTAATCTTTCTTTGACGATAAGCTCTTTTAGGTGGATCAACGCAATGGGATCCAAGCCCGTTGTTGGTTCATCAAGTATGATCAATTCACTATCGAACATGAAGGCAAGTACCAAGTTCACTTTTTGCTTAGTTCCCCCGGAAAGGTTACCCAGTTTTTTGTTTAGAAATTCATTGAGTCCGAACTTATCGATCAACGCTTGTTCGTTCGCTATTTTGGGTCTCAGGTTCTTGACCATTTTAATCAGTTCAATAACGGACAGGTTAGCTGGGAAGTTGGCAATTTGAGGTAGATAATTTATATTATTTCTATAGTCCCATTTTTTTAAAATTGTTTGATCGTCTATTGTAATTTCCCCTTTATTGGGAATCACCATGCCCAACAAGCATTTGATCAGGGTAGTTTTTCCAGAGCCGTTCGGCCCCAGAATAGAGAAAACACCACCTTTGTCGATAATCAGATCCAAGCCATCTAAAACGGTCAGTTTCCCGAATTTCTTATGTAGGTTTTTAATTTCGATCATAAATTTAAATTAGATCAGCTTACAATTGCCGTATAAATTATTTATTTTACTATTTACTGCCCCAAAGGGTTAATCGGTTTCATCAATGGCTTTTCGTCTTTTAAATTATCTGGTGTAAAAACGGGGGACACTTTTTCAGAGAAATTAATAATATCCACAAAAAGACTGCGCAGCAGTACCAGGGTTTCTGGTGTTCTATTTACAATGTACGAAAACAGTTTTACAGGTCTATGCGGCACATCGCCAATACCATCTTTATCAATATCATAGCCGCTGTATTCGCTCCAATAATTGGCTTCGAACTTATTGTCGTTAAGTTTGCTGTTATACGATAGATCAAAGGCATTATGCATAAAATTATTGAACTCGAAGATATTGGTATAACAACCCCCAGTAAATTTCAAGGCCCAACCATTTCTGATAAAGTGGTTGTTTTTATACGTGATTCGGTTGCAGCCATCAATATTGATTCCTATAGTATTTTGTTCAAAAACATTATCGGTGATATCGGCATCGTTGATTTCTTTTAATAAAAGTCCGTATGAGGCGGTGCCCCAGTTGAAATGAAAAGTGTTATGGTGCATTTTTATGAATTTTGAAAACATAACGGCAACACCGGCGCCATTATCGTTAAACTCATTATGGTGATATTCATTGTGATTTGAAAACATAAAATGCAGCCCGTAGCGTACATTGTTTTTGCTCGTATTGTTAGAGACATGGCTTTTATCGATAAATTCCAAATAGATGCCATCACGCATTCCTGAAATGGTATTTTGTTCTATTCGCATATTCGAGCATTTCCAAATATGCAAACCGTTTCCTGAATTTGATTCGTTTACGGCCTGGCCCTTTATAGTGTTGTTTTGTAGTACCCCGTATTTAGCTCTTTGCACAATGAAGCCGTAAAAAACATTTTCAAATTGGTTGTTTTTTATTGTGAAATTGGTAGATTCTGTCACAAAAACACCGGCGATTTCCTTGGTATAGCTCATGCCGACGTTTATAAATTTAAAGCCTGAAATAGTAAACTCATCTGCCTTTACGGTAAAAATACTCTCGGCTTTATTTTCAGCATCAAGTACTGGGTAATCTACCCCGATAATATGAATCGATTTTGAAACATCGATTTTCGTTTCTTTATAAATACCCTTCTTTACTAGAATCGTGTCTCCTTTTATAGCGATTGAGATGGCACCTTTTATCGTTTTCGTTTTACATGTTGCGCATACCTTTATCGTGTCGGCCAAAGCGCTGATATGAAAAAACAAAAACAAGAGTAAGAGGTACCGCATTTAATCTATAAATTATCAGATGACTTGCCTTGGGGCTTACTGTTCACCTCTCCTTTGGAGAGGTCGGAACTGCTTTTTCGCAGTTTCGGGTGAGGCAAAACAGAAATTTTTTATTTTGCCAATTTTTCTTTTATTTGTTGCCAAGTATACAATTTACCGCTATTCTTATTCTGAAACCTTGTTGCCGTTTCTTTAGATTCGAGTGCAGAAAGGTTTGCGCCCATAGGGCTTTTTATTTTTTCACTGATGAGATAGGTGGCTGTTTTGGCATTGACCAAACTACCGGGGTTTTCATAATCGGCAACTAAGATAAACGCCATGTTTTCTTCGTTGTTCTCTTGGTTGATTTTACGCACCAAACATTCTACCGAATCGAACGTAAATGCTTTACCTTTTTTTGTAACATATTGAGCTGCATGGCCCCTGTCAACAACGGTCATGTCACAAAGATGGCAATGATCGCCGCCGTAGTCGATTTCTTTTGGCTCTACCTTGCACGAGGTGAACATAAAGATACTGAGCGTTATGGCAATCAATGGTAGTTTAGTTTTCATTTTTTAAATTTCACAAAGGTTCTAAATAATTTATAAAACGAGCATGTTTTATACAAAAACACGCCCGTTTTATTAACCAACACAATATTTTGGTAAAACTACTTAGCTTCTCTTTTGCCTACAAAATAAGCTAAGAGGCCCGTTACTATACCAAGACCCATAAAGAGCGCACCCAGTTTCGGATAGGAATGAGCCGTAAAATTAAGAATGTCTTTCGATCCATATAAGGGGGGCTGAAAACCCATAACACTACCATCGGGGTTTTTGAAGTTCATAATGGCCTTTGGGTCTAGATCATGGCCGTAATCATGCTCCCATAAATAAAAATCGATCAAGCCAGCCGTACTTAGAATGACCATTAAAATAAACCAATACAAATACCACTTGTAGTTGGCCTTAAAAGCGATGAGCAGCCCCAAAACGACAGATGAAATAATACCGATAGGAAATATTTTAAACTCAGGAATGGCATCAGGTATAAATTTCATTCCCACATAATGGTTCATCAGATTTATATTTTTGATATCGTGGGGATTGACACTTGCGAAATCATTTATGTAGATGTCCATTCCTAATGGAATCGGGTATTGAGGGGCTTCTAGAGTAATATTCCACAATGGAAAAATGAACAGACCGAGCATCAATAAGGGTGCTACGAACATTAGTATTCTAGATTTTTTCATGAGCTATTATTTTGTTGAATAGTATAAACTAAGTGTATATAAATTTACGCTTTCTAGCTGTATTGCTATGTAACATAACTTACATAAAGAGATAAATCTCTTCATAAATAAAAAACAGGCAATCAAATGAATTGAAATACCCGTTTTTATACCTGCATTACAAATTGTTGAGATTACAAATCACCAGGTATGTCACCATCTAAAGTAAAACTGATGGGGACATTAGATCCTTTTGGGGAAACGCGAACATAGCCTTGCATTTCTTGATGCAATGCAGAACAGAAATCTGTACAATAGAACGGCCATACCCCTACTTCTTTAGGCTCCCAAGTAAACGTTGTCGTTCTACCAGGCATAATCAATAGTTCAGAAGTATTCGCCCCGATCATTGAGATGCCATGGGGTACGTCATAATCTTGCTCTAAGTTTGTAACATGAAAAAATACTTTGTCACCCACCTGTACGCCTTCTATATTATCTGGTGAGAAGTGAGAGCGGATCATCGTCATATAGATATGCACTTCATTGCCTTTTCTTTCGACCCTGGTCTCAGCTTCGTTCTTAACGCCGTAAGGATGTGTGTTTTCTTCTAAGCTATAGATTTTTTTCGATTTCGACATGATTTTTTCAGCGGCGATACCAGCAGCATAATGCGGTTCACCAATGGTGGGAAAATCTAGGAGCAATTCCATTTTTTCACCAGAAATATCAAATAACTGAGCCGATTGACAAACCTCGGGTCCTGTTGGTAAATAACGGTCTTTGGTAATCTTGTTCATCGCTACAAGATATTTGTCATCGGGTGTTTGTGAATTACCTCCTGGAATCATTAAGTGACCCACAGAATAATAAACGGCATGCCTATCGATAACTTTTAAATCCTTTATATTCCATTTTACGACTTCCGAAGAAATAAAGAAGGTGGTATACCCATTACCTCTAGTATCAAACTCTGTATGCAATGGCCCTAAGCCCGGTTGATCTAAAACACCGTAGTTTACGGCTTCGAACTTAATAATCGGAATACCATAAGCGTCTCCGTCAAAAGCCTTGTCTTCAATGGCTTTCTGCATTTTTGTAAATGAATGTACGGTCATTGCAGCCGCTAATTTACCGTTACCTATGATATACTCGCCTGTTGGATCTACATCACAACCATGGGGTGATTTCGCAGTTGGCAAGAAGAAAATCGCTCCGGGAACATCTTTGGGTTCAACGACCAATACTTCTTTTTTCATTACCGTAGTTGCGGTATGGGTATCATCATCCCATGTATTGTGGGCATAATTGGCAGGCACTTTTTTGCCTCCTCCGTTAGCGACATATTCCTCTATTTTTTTCCAGTTGATGGCAGCAATAAAATCTTTATCGTTTTGAGAAGCGTTTACTTCCATTAAAGAATTCGCTTCTTCGGTATTATAAGTAGAGAAGAAAAACCAACCATGTGATTTTCCACGACCAGGATGTGATAGATCATAGTTGAAACCAGGCATTTTAATTTGAAACTCAATATTCATATGACCTGTTTCTTGGTCTACTTTCAAGAACGACAATGCACCACTGAAATTTCCTTTCATGTCTTTAATAGGCATATCTTTTTGAGGAAATGGCACCGAAAACCGTGTGCCTGCAACTACATATTCTGAATTCTCCGTTACAAAAGAAGAACTGTGGTTACCTGCTGAATTGGGAATTTCGATGATTTCTTCAGTTTCAAAAGTTTCTAAAGAAATTCTTGCGATACGGGGCGTATTATTTTCGTTGATAAATACCCAACGACCGTCTACTGAACCTTTGGTTTGTGAAATATCAGGGTGATGAGAATCTCCCCAAGGCACTAGACCGTGTGAGGTCATTAACATTGGTTTTGTTTCTTCACTATAACCGTACCCTTTTTCTGGATCCTGTGAAAATACGGGTATTACCCTGAACAATCTACCTGATGGTAAGCCGTAAACAGCTAATTGTCCGCTAAAACCACCTGAAATAAATGCGTAGTGCGAATCCAACTCACCTGGAGCTACATAAACCTTCTCAGCGGCATTGCCCGCAATGGCACCTCTACTGTCTTTTTTTCCTGTAGGAGGCCCACAACTTATTAAAAAAGTTGCGGCAATGGCAAACAATGAAATCGTTTTGCCCGCTCTACCTATAGCTGCCTTCTGATATATCGCACCAAAGGCGGATAGGTTGTGAAATCTATTTAAAAAACTCATAATGATTAAATTTAATTATTAGTGTAAGCGATTATTTTTTATCCTAAATTTCAATACTGCATATTGGCTCGGTATTTCTGACAATGCTATTGATCTTTTGTTGATTTTAAGCGTAAAATTACCATAAAAAGAGCAAAATAGCTTTTGTAATTTATTATTTAGGTTTATTCATCGGAAGGAACGAGTACATCGCCAACAACATGTATCCAACCATTTGAAACCTTGACGGACTTTAATATCTCGGTTCCGCCAACGAATATTTTTCCATCTTTGTTTTCGACCACAAGGTACTTGCCAGTTGCCATGTATAGTTTACGACCTTTTTTTGCTTCTTTTTTCAATTGTTTGATCGGGTAGTTTGCAGGGGCAACATGATTTTTCAGTACAAAGGCTAATTTTTCTTTGTTTTCTGGTTTTAATAAATCGTTTACGGCATCTTGTATTTTTGCAAAAGCATCGTTTACAGGGGCAAAAATCGTCAAAGG
>CAZEUV010000055.1:0-17295 GCA_964515285.1 uncultured Maribacter sp.
CATTCAAAAAGATACCAAGTTAGATAATCAGGTACATGTGGGGCATGATACCGTTATCGGCAAAAAATGCCTGATAGCTTCCCAAACCGGCATTGCTGGCTGCGTAATTATAGAAGACGAAGTTACTATATGGGGGCAAGTGGGCACGAACAGTGGCATTACAATAGGTAAGAAAGCGGTTATTATGGGGCAGACAGGAGTAACGAAATCAGTTGCTGGCGGCAAAAGCTATTTTGGAACGCCCATTGAGGAATCTCGTGAAAAATTGAAGCAATTGGCCTACGTTAAAAAGATTCCTGAAATATTGAAAAAAATGAAGGAATAATTAAAGGGAAATCCTTTTCAAACCTATATTTTTGTGCCTTGTTGTAAATTTCGATGTAGCAGTTTAAAAGAAGTAAATAACCAAACAGTCATTAATCCATAACGAATAACTTGAAACATGAGCGTTTTAGTAAATAAAGATTCCAAGATCATTGTGCAAGGTTTTACTGGTAGTGAAGGCACTTTTCATGCCGAACAAATGATCGAGTACGGAACCAATGTAGTTGGGGGCGTAACTCCGGGAAAAGGAGGACAAGAGCATTTGGGAAGACCCGTTTTCAATACGGTTACCGATGCCGTTGAAAAAGTTGGAGCCGATACGACCATTATATTCGTTCCACCAGCGTTTGCTGCAGATGCCATTATGGAAGCTGCAGATGCAGGTATAAAAGTAATTATAACCATAACCGAAGGTATTCCTATAGCCGATATGGTGAAGGTCGCAAATTATATTAAAGATAGGGACTGTAGATTGATAGGTCCTAATTGCCCGGGAATCATCACTCCCGAAGAAGCCAAAGTAGGTATTATGCCGGGCTTTGTCTTTAAAAAAGGTAATGTCGGTATTGTGTCAAAGTCGGGTACTCTGACCTATGAGGCAGCTGATCAGGTGGTACGTCAAGGATTGGGTATCACAACAGCGATCGGAATAGGTGGCGATCCGATAATCGGGACCACGACCAAAGAAGCTGTTGAATTATTGATCAATGACCCCGAAACCAAGTGTGTTGTCATGATTGGGGAAATAGGTGGGCAGTTAGAAGCAGATGCCGCTCAGTGGTACCAAAATAGTGGTAGCACCAAACCTGTCATTGGTTTTATCGCCGGTGAAACCGCACCCGCAGGTAGAACAATGGGGCATGCAGGTGCCATAGTAGGTGGTAGTGATGATACGGCTCAGGCCAAAAAACGTATTTTACGGGAATGTGGTATTCACGTAGTCGATTCGCCAGCCGAAATCGGACTAAAAGTTAAAGAAGTAATGGGGTGATTGTAGTTGACTGGCACTCCTTTTTATAAGCATAAAGAAAGTTAAATCTTGTTTAAACTGAGCACAATTCAGTTTAAACAAGATTTTTTTTCGCCTTTATCCGAAACAAACCTATCTTTGAAAAAGAACTGTGCAAACTCTTGAAAAATGAAATTGTTAGAAGGAAAAAATGTGATTATTACAGGGGCAAGTAGGGGAATAGGCATGGGTATAGCCCAAGTTTTTGCAGATCACGGTGCCAATGTTGCCTTTACCTATAGCTCAAGCGAAGCCCCAGCCCTAGAACTCGAAAAAGAACTGTCTGCCAAAGGCATAAAGGCGAAGGCCTACAAAAGCAATGCAGCTAGTTTTAGCGAATCAGAAGCATTGGTGGCCAAGGTTTTGGAAGATTTTGGCGGTATTGATGTATTGATCAACAATGCGGGGATCACCAAAGACAATTTGTTGATGCGTATGGGCGAAGAAGATTTTGATAAGGTCATTGAAATCAATCTAAAGTCCGTTTTCAATATGACCAAGGCGGTACAGCGAACATTTTTGAAACAGCGAAAAGGAGCTATCATCAACATGAGCAGTGTTGTGGGCGTAAAAGGTAACGCCGGTCAAGCCAACTACGCGGCTTCAAAGGCAGGAATGATTGGCTTTACAAAGTCCATAGCCTTAGAATTGGGCTCTAGAAACATACGTTGCAATGCTATTGCCCCTGGCTTTATCGAAACGGAAATGACAGCCAAGTTAGACGAAGAAGTGGTAAAAGGCTGGCGTAATGCAATCCCGTTGAAAAGAGGTGGTACGCCTGAAGACATCGCCAATGCTTGCTTGTTTCTCGCCTCTGATTTGTCGGCATATATTACAGGGCAAGTACTGAATGTTGATGGCGGAATGCTTACCTGATCAAGGTTGGTGCTCGATAATTTGTTAAAATAATTTATCGTAATTACTTCGAATATCGACCAAACAAATACTGCACAACCTAAAATCATCACCGAATACCTATGGAAACAAAAACAGTACTCTATATTATCATAGCTGCGATCGTAGCATTGATATTGGTCCTGTTTCAATATTATTTCAAGACCAAAAGAAAGGGGAGGCTAAGTGTTTTACTTTCCTTTTTGCGTTTTCTGGGTTTGTTCGGACTTTTTTTATTGATAATCAATCCCAAGTTTTCCAAAAACGACTATACGGTTGAAAAGGTCAACCTTGTGGTGCTTACCGATAATTCATCCTCTATGGAGGAAACAAAGAACGAAGTAGCGTCTTTTTTGAGTAAAATAGAAGGAAACGCTGATGTCTCAAAGCGTTTTAATCTAGAAAAGTACACCTTTGGTACCTCTTTAGAAAAATTGGATAGTCTTTCGTTCGACAAAAAAAACACCAACATCTCAAAAGCCCTTGCCTCTCTAAAAGATGTGTATTCGAATTCGAATACCGCAATCGTTATGTTGACCGATGGCAACCAAACCGTAGGGGAGGACTATGGCTATTTTGGGAGCCAATTGAAGTTTCCCGTATATGCCATTGCATTTGGTGATACCACCCAATATGAAGATGTACGAATCGGGCAGGTAAATAGCAACAAATATGCATTTTTGAAAAACAAATTCCCTCTTGAAGCCTACGTTTCCTATACTGGTAATGACGATATTGTTGCAATGGTCAGTGTTAGCGTTAACGAAAAAAATGTATACCGGGAGAATGTCAGGTTATCCAAAGAAAATAGCAGCAGGGCAATCAATACGTTGATCAATGCTAATTCAGTGGGGGTCAAGAGTATCAAGGTAAGTGTAAGTGCGTTGAGCAAGGAGCGAAACACCCTTAACAATCAAAAGAACGTTGCCGTAGAGGTAATTGATGAGAAGACCAACATCGCGATCATTTCGAGCATAGTGCATCCTGATATAGGTGCGTTGAAAAAAGCGATCGAGAGCAATGAACAACGTACGGTCAGTATTTTAAGGCCCACAGTGAATTCAAAGAATTTTGAGGAGATAGATGTGTTTATCCTCTATCAGCCGAATCCATCCTTTAATTCGGTCTATGCATACTTGCAACAGAAAAAAGCAAGTGTTTTTACAATTACCGGGGAAGTTGTTAATTCAAGTTTTTTGAACAGAATTCAGAATACCTATAAAATCAACGGTAGTTATCCCATACAGGAGACCTTTCCTGTACTCAATCCTTCTTTTTCAAAATTCGATATTTCTGATTTTTCCATTGATGGATTCCCTCCCCTTAGCAATAAAGCAGGGGCGTCTGAATATGGAAATGGAGAGGTCTTATTGACCATGATGGTCATGGGCGTGACGATGGACTCCCCTTTGTTGTTTGCTGTGGAAGGTGAGAACGGAAAAGAATTGGTGCTCTTTGGAGAAAACATTTGGAAATGGCGAATGCAGAGCTACCGAAACGATCGCAGCTTTGAAAATTTTGATAGTTTCATGGGTAAATTGATGCGTTACCTATCGGCAAACAAGGGCAATGAGCGATTAAGTCTTGAATACAAGTCTATTTATCAAGGCAGCAATGATGCCAAACTCACGGCCACGTATTTTGACGAGACCTTTGTATTCGATTCCAATTCCGTATTGACCGTTGAACTCAACAATACTAAAAATGGTGGTTCAACACAATTTCCGATGCTGCTCAAAAACAATTTTTATGAGGCAGATTTTTCTGATTTACCTCCTGGCACCTATTCTTTCAAGGTTCGGGTAAAAGATGATAACCGTACAAAGAGCGGTAGTTTTACCATTCTCGATTTTGATGTGGAGCGACAATTTTTATCTACCGATTATAAAAAGCTGGGGCAGTTGGCCGAAGTTACCCAAGGAGGCTTGTATTTTCAGAACAATACCGATTCCTTACTACAGGGTCTATTGGAAAACAATCGATTTGTTCCGACTCAAAAAAGCACAAAAAATATCGTATCTTTGATAGATTTTCGATTACTTTTGGCGATTCTCATTGCGGCCTTAACGGCGGAATGGTTGATCAGAAAGTATAACGGACTAACTTAAAAACAGAACATTATGGATAAATTACCAAAAATTGCATTACCGGTTATTTTTGTATTGATAGCATTGGTGATCTTAATTTCAAGATCGGCCGTGACTATAGAGTCGGGTCAAGCAGGTGTGCTCTATAAAACTTTTGGAAACGGTGTGGTTGTCGATAAGCCGCCAATGGGAGAAGGCTTTCATATTGTAGCCCCTTGGAACAAAGTCTTTGTTTATGAAGTACGTCAGCAAGAATTGTTCGAAAAAATGAAGGTACTCTCTTCAAACGGACTCGAAATTCAAATTGATGCCTCGGCATGGTATAAGCCCGTATATAACAACCTGGGGAAACTACATCAAGATTTAGGAAAAGATTACTTAGAAAGGGTAATCAAACCTGCTATTCGTAGTGCGGCGAGAAGCGTCGTTGGGCGTTACACCCCCGAACAGTTATATTCAAGTAAACGTGATGTTATTCAAGATGAGATTTATGAGGAAACCAAGAAAATTCTTGAAGATCAAAATGTACAATTGAACCAGGTTTTGGTGCGTGATGTCACTTTGCCTAGCACAATTAAAGAAGCGATTGAACGTAAATTAAAGCAAGAACAAGAATCTTTAGAATACGAGTTCCGATTGGTGACCGCCAAAAAAGAAGCTGAGAAAGTAACGATCGAAGCGCAAGGTAAGGCCGATGCCAATAGAATTCTAAGCGCATCATTGACCGATAAGATTTTGCAGGATAAAGGTATTGATGCCACTTTGAAACTTTCGCAATCACCAAACACCAAAGTGGTGATTGTAGGTGGTGGTGATGCCGGGCTTCCTTTGATTTTAGGAAACAACTAATAGTTATGTGCCATTAATGGGAAGAATTGTGTGATTCTGAACAATTGTTTTGAAAATTAAAAATAAACAGTACATTTACCGTATAATGAAATACTTAAATACACATCATCATTTTTACACTTGCTATCAAGCGAGGTGAAAATGTATTGTAGTATTACAAGATATTTAAAACCCGTTTGAGCAATCAAACGGGTTTTTTAGTTCACTTCGGCTACGCTCAGCGAACGGTACTTGGTGAGCGGTGCCAGTGAACGGGTCACTGAGCGTAGTAGAAGTAAACTATTAACATAGTATGGTATGACAAAAATCAGAATAGCAATTCAAAAATCAGGCAGACTGAACGAAGATTCTCTAAAAATTCTTAAAGAGTGCGGCATCGCCATCGATAACGGAAAGGATCAATTGAAGGCATCTTCAAGAAATTTTCCCATGGAGGTTTTTTATTTACGAAATGGCGATATTCCCCAGTACTTAAGAGACGGCGTGGTCGATATTGCCATCATAGGTGAGAATGTTTTGATCGAAAAAGGCGAGGACATTACCATTGCCGAAAAGCTAGGCTTTTCAAAATGCAAGGTATCCTTGGCCGTTCCGAAGTCTGTTGAGTATGGATCCATTAAAGATTTTGAAGGAAAACGCATTGCCACTTCCTATCCAAATACCTTGCACAGTTACCTAAAGAAAAACGGGGTAAAGGCAGAGCTCCATATCATTAACGGTTCTGTAGAGATTGCTCCGAATATTGGATTGGCCGATGCCATTTGTGATATTGTTTCTAGTGGAAGTACACTTTTTAAAAACAATCTAAAAGAGGTAGAGGTCATGTTAAAAAGTGAAGCCGTATTAGCGGTTTCTCCTCAAATCACTGAAGAGCGAAAAGAGTTATTAAAAAAACTACAGTTTAGAATTCAGTCCGTTTTACGGGCAAGACAATCGAAGTATGTGTTATTAAATGCACCCAATGATAGGTTGAAGGCTATTTTGAAATTGTTGCCCGGAATGCGGAGTCCCACTGTACTGCCCTTAGCAGATGAAGGATGGAGTTCAGTACACACGGTAATCAACAAAGATAAATTTTGGGATGTCATTGATGAGCTGAAACAAGCAGGGGCAGAGGGTATATTGGTCTGCCCGATCGAGAAAATGGTACTGTAGTGATAGTTTGTACGAAGAAACAATGAAGAAAATATACAATCTAGAAAGAGAAGAATGGCCGTCCGTTTTAAAACGGCCCACCCAAACTGTTGACGATATTGAAACTATTGTAAAAGCAATTTTCAAAGAAGTTGAAGAGAGCGGAGACGACGTTTTAAAAAAGTACACCCAAAAGTTCGACGGCATTTCTTTGGATAATCTCTCGGTTTCAAAATCAGAAATTGAAGAAGCTGAAAATTTAGTTTCAAATGAATTAAAAGAAGCGATCAAGAAGGCAAAAGGGAATATCGAAAAATTCCATACAGCCCAAAAGACCGATAAAATAGTGGTTGAAACGACCTTGGGCGTACAGTGTTGGCAAGAGAAAAAACCTATTCAAAAAGTAGGGTTGTATATTCCCGGTGGCACCGCCCCCTTGTTCTCGACCGTACTGATGTTAGCCGTACCGGCATCTATTGCTGGGTGTAAAGAAGTGGTTTTATGTGCCCCGCCAAACAAAAAAGGCATGGTGCATCCCGCAATTTTGTATACGGCGAATTTATGTGGCGTGACACAAATATTCAAAGTAGGTGGTATTCAGGCCATTGCCGCAATGGCCTTTGGTACAGAAACCATTTCTAAGGTGTATAAAATATTCGGACCCGGAAATCAATATGTAACGGCCGCAAAACAAATCGCTACCAAATACGGTGTGGCGATCGATATGCCGGCAGGCCCTAGTGAACTATTGGTAGTGGCCGATGATACCGCAAATGCAGCTTTTGTAGCCTCCGATCTCTTGAGTCAGGCCGAGCATGGGGTAGACAGTCAGGTAATTTTAGTATCGACCTCAAAAGAGCTGATCGAGGCCGTTGAAAAAGAGGTGGAAATTCAGATAAAGGCATTGCCGAGAATGGCAATCGCACAAAAAGCCATTGACAACAGTAAATTGATCTTTGTGGAGAATGATACGGTTGCAGTTGATTTGATTAATGAATATGCACCAGAGCACTATATCATCTGCGTCAAAAATCAAGATTTCTATATTGACAATACTTTGAATGCAGGGTCAGTGTTCATTGGTAACTACACCCCTGAAAGTGCTGGTGACTACGCCTCTGGCACTAATCATACGCTGCCCACCAATGGTTATGCCAAGCAGTATAGTGGCGTCAACTTAGATAGCTTTTTGAAAACCATAAGCTTTCAAAGAATATCAAAAGAAGGATTACTAAAAATAGGCAACACCATTGAGATAATGGCCGATGCCGAAGGTTTGCAAGCGCATAAGAATGCCGTGAGTATTCGATTAAACAGTAAAGAGCCAAACAAATAGAGATTGTAAAATGTTCGACATCAATACGATAACAAGAGAAAACGTAAAAAAACTGAAACCCTATGCGTCAGCTCGTGCCGAGTTTATTTCTGAGGGTACTGATATGGTGTATTTAGATGCCAATGAAAACCCATTTGAAAATGGGGTCAATCGGTATCCTGATCCGCAGCAACGTAGTCTTAAGACCGAATTGGCTAAACAGAGAGGCATCGGCACTAAAAACATTCTTTTAGGTAACGGAAGCGATGAAGTACTCGATTTGATTTTTAGGGCCTTCTGTGAGCCTAGAGTTGATAATATTATCACGCTACCACCCACTTTTGGTATGTTCAAAGTGCTTGCAGGTCTAAACGATGTAGAGAACAGGCAGGTTGTTTTGACCAATGAGCTTCAGCTTAATGTTCAGGGTATAATAAAGGCAATCGATGAACGAACAAAGATTGTTTTTATCTGCTCGCCCAACAACCCTACGGGCAATAGTTTTAATGAAGAACACATTATCCGTTTGTTGAAAAATTTTGACAGTTTGGTAGTTTTAGACGAGGCTTATATACATTTTTCAAAGAAGAAAAGTTGGGTGTTGCAATTAGAGAAATATCCCAATTTGGTGGTTGTGCAAACACTGTCAAAGGCCTACGGCTTGGCGGGAATTCGTTTGGGTATCTGTATGGCATCCGAAGAAATCATTACTGTTTTAAACAAAATAAAGCTGCCATATAATGTCAACGAACTGACGCAGAAAAGAGCTTTGAAAGGTATATTGGGTAAAAATTATATAGAAAAAGAAATAGACTGTATATTAGATGAAAAAGATAATTTACTTAAAGAATTAAATCAAATAGGTTTTATTGAAAAATGCTACCCAAGCGATACTAATTTCGTGCTTGTAAAAGTTGACAATGCCAATAAGAGGTACAAGCAATTACTAGATGAAGGAATCGTGGTGCGTAATCGTACAAATCAAATCTTCTGTGAGAATACCCTGCGATTTACCGTAGGTACCCCAAGTGAAAATATAAAACTTATCGAAGTTCTAAAATCTTTAGTATGAAGCAGAGTACAACGAAAAAAAAGGTCTTGTTCATAGACCGTGACGGTACGATTATAAAAGAGACTCAAGATGAGCAGATCGATGCCTTTGAAAAAATGATATTCTACCCCAAGGCATTCACTTTTTTGGGTAAAATCGCCAAAGAACTTGATTTTGAGTTGGTCATGATCACCAATCAAGACGGTTTGGGAACCGATATTTTTCCTGAAGAGACCTTTTGGCCCGTACACAATTTTATTATGAAATCTTTTGAAAACGAAGGAGTCGTCTTTGACGAGGTATTTCTTGATAGGACATTTCCTCATGAAAATGCCGATACCAGAAAACCCGGTACAGGTCTGTTGAAAACATATTTTTCAGATGAATATGACCTATCGAACTCCTTTATGATCGGAGATCGTCTGACCGATATGGAACTTGCAAAAAACCTTGGTTCAAAAGGCATTTTCATCAATGACAATACCGATTTAGGAACTGGCGAAATCACCGTAAAACGTGAAGAACTTGACGAAGTTATCGTTTTGGAGAGTAATGATTGGGAGAAAATCTATGCGTTTTTAAAGCTAAAGGAGAGGGTGGCGGAAATCAGCCGAAAAACCAATGAAACGAACATTCATATCAAACTAAACCTTGATGGTACGGGAAAAGGAACCATCTCTACGGGTCTGTCGTTTTTCGATCATATGCTCGACCAATTGGCACGACATGGTCAAATGGATCTTGATATAAAGGTTGATGGTGATCTTGAAGTTGATGAGCACCACACCATTGAAGACACGGCCATTGCTTTGGGCGAGGCCTTCTATAAGGCCCTTCGAAACAAATTGGGCATAGAACGTTATGGCTTTTGTTTGCCGATGGACGATTGTCTGGCACAGGTAGCTTTAGATTTTGGCGGTCGCAATTGGCTGGTATGGCAGGCCGATTTCAAACGTGAAAAAGTGGGTGATATGCCTACAGAGATGTTCCTCCATTTCTTTAAATCGTTTACCGATGGTGCGAAAGCCAACCTGAACATAAAAGCAGAGGGCACAAACGAGCACCACAAAATAGAAGCGATTTTTAAGGCCTTCGCCAAAGCCATTAAAATGGCGGTAAAGCAAGATGTAGAAAAAATGGTATTGCCAAGCACAAAGGGCGTATTGTAAAGTCCCCACCCTGGCCTCCCCAAAGGGGAGGTGTAAAAGAAAAGCAAATCATGAATACAAGTATTTTGCATAAGAGTAAGAATTCTCCCCCAGAGGTGAAGCTAGAGGGGGTTGGGGGGATTATAATCATAAACTACGGTGCGGGAAACATACAGAGTATCAAATTCGCTATTCAGCGTTTAGGGTACGAGGCGATTTTGAGTGATGATGTTGAAGAAATAAAAGCGGCGGATAAGGTTATTTTTCCAGGGGTGGGAGAGGCGAGTAGTGCGATGAAAAAACTAAAAGATAGCGGATTGGATACGTTGATACCCCAATTAAAACAGCCAGTTTTGGGTGTTTGTTTAGGAATGCAATTGATGTGCAATTCCTCAGAAGAAGGAAAAACAAAGGGACTGGGGATTTTTGATGTAGATGTAGTCAAGTTTTCCGATCGGCTAAAAGTACCCCAAATAGGGTGGAACCAGATAATGGATTTAAAATCAAGCCTATTCGCAGGTATTTCAGAAAAGGAATACATTTATATGGTACATAGTTTCTATACGCCCCTTTGTAAAGAGACCATTGCCCAATCAGAATATGGCTTAAACTATAGTGCCGCCTTACAAAAGGCAAATTTTTACGGTACCCAGTTTCATCCTGAGAAAAGCAGTGGGGTAGGAGAACGTATTTTAAGCAATTTCTTGAATTTAAAGAGATAACAAATGAGAATCATTCCGGCTATAGACATTATTGACGGTAAATGCGTTCGCCTTTCAAAGGGCGATTACAGCACAAAAAAAATCTATAATGAAAATCCGTTAGAGGTGGCCAAAGCGTTTGAGGCCAGCGGAATAGAGTATCTACATTTAGTCGATCTTGATGGGGCCAAGTCTCGGCATATCGTCAACCATAAGATTTTGGAGCAAATTGCCTCAAATACCAGTTTGAAAATCGATTTTGGCGGTGGCTTAAAAACCGATGATGATCTGCGTATTGCTTTTGAAAGTGGGGCAGGTCATGTAACGGGAGGTAGTATCGCCGTTAAAAATAAAGCAATTTTCTTGGGATGGCTCAAAAAGTACGGATCCGATAAAATTATCTTAGGTGCCGATGCACATGATGAGAAAATAGCCATTTCAGGCTGGCAAGAAGAATCAAAAGAAGCATTGATTCCTTTTATAAAATCATACCAAAGAGAGGGAATCAAATACGTTATCTGTACTGATATCTGCAAAGACGGAATGTTAGAAGGCCCGTCGTTTGATCTGTATCAGAAAATATTGGGCAAAATACCAAATATAAAACTCATTGCCAGTGGAGGGATATCCACTTTTGATGAGCTGCCCAAATTGGCCGAAATGGGTTGTGAAGGTGTAATTATAGGAAAAGCTATCTATGAAAATAGAATTAGTTTAAAACAATTGGAAGAATTTATAGTGAAGACCTACTAGGTTTTAACTTGTCCGCCGAATGAGGAAAACCTAGTGAATAGCACGAGTATGCAAGAAGAGCTAACAAAAGAGTTTATAAGTCAATCGATTTATCGATTAGACGAGAGCATGCGTATGGTGCAAATCAGCCTTGAATCAATTACAGAAGAAGAATTTTGGAAAAAGCCAAACAAATCTTCAAACAGTATGGGTAACCTATTGTTGCACTTGTGCGGAAACATCACTCAATATATCATTGCTGCCTTAGGAGAAAACCTTGATTTGCGAGAACGTGATAAAGAATTTGAAACAGTTGACGGGTATACAAAAAATGAATTATGGCAGCAACTCGAAGACACTGTAAACAAGGCAAAAGAGGTTCTTGAGAATGCTTCTGACAAAAAACTACTTAAAAAACATAAAGTACAAGGATTCTATTTTTCGGGTATTGGAATTGTAATTCATGCCGTAGAACATTTCTCATATCACACAGGGCAAATCGCCTTTTGTACCAAACAATTGAAGAATACCGATCTGGGTTTTTACAAAGACCATAATCTAAACACGAAGAACGAATAAAATGCTCGCAAAACGAATCATACCCTGTCTTGATATTAAAAACGGGCGAACTGTAAAAGGCATCAATTTTGTAGATTTAAGAGATGCTGGCGACCCTGTGGAACTTGCTGATATCTATGCTAATACTGGGGCCGATGAACTGGTTTTTCTTGATATTTCGGCTACCGAGGAACGCAGAAAAACCTTGGCGGAACTCGTATACCATGTGGCGGAGAAAATAAATATTCCGTTTACCGTTGGGGGCGGTATTTCATCTGTTGAAGATGTTGATATTTTGTTGCAAAATGGCGCCGATAAAGTCTCTATCAATTCTTCAGCGGTGAAAAATCCGGGATTGATCAATGACCTGGCTTTAAAATTCGGCTCGCAATGCATTGTTGTGGCCATAGATGCCAAAGAGATAAACGGCGAGTGGATCGTTCATTTGATAGGCGGCAAGGTACCTACCGATATCAAGTTGTTCGATTGGGCCAAAGAAGTGGAAAATAGAGGGGCCGGAGAAATCTTATTTACATCAATGAACCACGATGGCACCAAAAACGGCTTTGCCAACAAAGCTTTGGCAAAACTATCCACCGAATTGAATATTCCTATTATAGCTTCCGGTGGAGCAGGGAATATGCAACATTTTACCGATGTATTTACCATAGGAAAAGCCGATGCTGCCTTAGCAGCAAGTGTATTCCACTTTAAGGAAATAGAAATTAAAGATTTAAAAAAAGAATTGCATAAAAATGGGATTCCAGTTAGAATTCCCCTAACCCCCAAAGGGTGAACTTAAATTCGTGATGGAAACCGATAGAGGAACAATAGATTAAAACAAGACACAATGAGCGACAAAAATACACAAGCAAGTAAGAGTTCTCCCCTTGAGGGGGAGCTAGAGGGGGCTCTCATCCCTGCGATCATTCAAGATGCGAATACCAAGCATGTTTTGATGTTGGGCTATATGAATGCCGAGGCACTGCAAAAGACCCAAGAAACGAAAAAGGTCACTTTTTTCAGTCGTTCAAAACAGCGATTATGGACGAAGGGAGAGGAGAGCGGTAATTTTTTAAACCTGATCGATATAAAAAACGATTGTGATAACGATACGCTGCTTATTACCGTAAACCCTGTTGGCCCAACCTGCCATACAGGTAGCGATACTTGTTGGGGTGATAAAAACGAACAAGACTTCGGGTTTTTGTCACAACTCGAAAACACGATTACCAACAGAAAAGAAAACAAAGACAGTGAAAATAGTTATGTTGCTTCCCTTTTTAAGGGTGGAATCAATAAAGTAGCCCAAAAAGTAGGGGAGGAGGCGGTTGAAGTGGTCATTGAGGCCAAAGACGATAATGACGATCTGTTTTTGAACGAAAGTGCTGATCTATTGTTTCACTACCTGATTCTATTGCAAGCCAAAGGCTTTAAGCTGAACGATATAGTAGAAGTTCTTAAGGGAAGGCAAAAAAATAGGTAGTTTGCGATAGCAACTCGCCATCAATCTTTTTTAATAATTTCAGAGGCTCCAGATAAGTTTTTATTGCCAATAACCGCATTGCCCTTGTACTTTAATGTACTTGCCCCTGAGGCATCAATATCGATCCTTTCAGTTACAGAAAGAAGGGCATCACTGGCTCCTGAAAGTGTAATATCCAATTGCCCGACCACCAAATCATAATTTTTAAGCGTACTGCTCCCTGAGAGATTTGCATCAAATTGGTCAGCATTTCCATAGATATCGATATCAGAGGCACCGCTTGAATCCAATTCCAATCGGTTTACGCTTAGTTCTCCAGAAAATTCAGCTGCACCAGAAAGATCGAGTTTCACATTTTGAGCCGTTAATTTGTTTTCGAGTATAATATCAGAAGCCCCCGATGCATTGAAATGGGTAATGTTTTTGGTAGTGATATACACATTCAAAGTCACTTTGCCCCTTATATTTGTATGGTTCTTGAGCTTTATTTTTAATATGTTTCCTTCTTTGGTGACCCTTATTTTATCATGAATATTTTTATTTGCCTCAATCTGTATTTTTTCTTCAGAATCTGAAAAAGTAATATATGCATTGAAGGCATCAGAGAGGTCTAGACCCGTGTAGCCAGAAAAATCAACATCCACTATAGTTACTTCCTTATCGGCTTTAATGCGTTCGTGCTCACAAGAAAACAGAGAAATACTTAGTGCTACTAGGCAAATGATTATTGATACATTTTTCATTTTCACTAATTTTAAATTAATTTTCCCTAACGCCTAACGCCTAACGCAAGGGTATCCATTGAAAATCAACGGGAAGCCATTCTTCGGCACAAATGTCATCCATAGAAACAGAACCATTATCCTTTTTTAAGAACACCTGATTGTTTTTCGAAAAAACGTACTTAACAGGTAATATACCTTTACCGTATTTTCCGAATAGTTTTGATCTGTGCTTCATTATAGATTCTTTTTGTATCGGTTTCTGCCCATATTGAATACGCCCACCTTGATGCCGATTCCTGCCGAAAATCCGTTGATTCTAGAGAGTGGACTGGGCGTAAGGTCGATTTTACTTGAAAACCTATATTTTACACCGACCTCGATCTGTATATATCTCGATACATTATAAAGCATGTTGATCCCTGGTTCAAGAATAAAGATTGCATCCGATTCTTTGATTTCAGGATCCGGTTCGCCGTTATTATTATCAAAATCGGCATCTATATAGCCCATGACCCCGGCACCTATCAAAACAGGAAACGAAAGGTTTACCCTTGATTTGCTAAAAAGAATGGGTTCTAAATGTAAGCCACCATAACCACCTATAATGTCTTCAATGGAAGGCTCGTTGGCAATTATCAGATTTTGCTCTGAATAAAAACCGACCACTTCAAAACCCACTTCAAACTGCCGATTGGCAACATAGGCGATTTTAAGGCCTGACATATACGTGTCTTTGCCCTTGATTTCACCGGCGCGAAAAGAAAGACCCAAGTATACCCCGTGCACTACATTTTTACGGTCGTTGAACTCAAGGTAATCATCTGATTCATCTTGCGCGTTCGCCGACCATGTACAGGCCATGAATACGAGTAGAAGGATAGTTAATTGCTTTTTCATTTTTTGATTGTTTATTGACCTGCCGTAGGCAGGCCGTTGATGCTTAATGATCAATTCTTGTTGATAGATTTTTTAAACGTTCGTTGTTCTGATCCGTTGGTGTTTCTTTTAAGAGAATAACGCCTTTTTCGCCCTTGATCGAAATGTTACCCAATGCATTGTTGCCATAGGTAGCGGTAATCTTTCTAATTCTCTTGGCCTTATCGAGCATTTTAGATGCTACATTGTCAAATGATTTGGGCAGCCGCAAGAGCCCCTGCTCCAATACAGCATCGAATTTGAAGGCAAAGTCGGATATATGCAGAATTATTTCAGAAGAAACTTGGTTCAGATTAATCTGAACTTGCGGATTTTGGATTTCGTATATGGTTAGGTCAGCGATCTTTAGATCTAGATCCATGCTTTTTGAAAGTCCGTTTAATCGCATATCAGAGTATTTTAGGCTACCGAGAAGCGTACCAACATTTTCAATATTGATGACGTCTTTGTTCGAATAGATCTCAAGTGAGGTGCACTGACCGACTTTGATCCGCGATCCGCTACTGTTTATATTGAGGTCTTTTGCCCCATCGATCTTGATCTCGCTATTTTTCAAATGAATGTTCGCATAATCGATAGCTTTGACATTGGCATTGCCATACCGTATGTTGATGTCGGCATTGTTCAGGTCTTCATTGACCCGCATATCACCGTGTTGTAGATCCACCTTCAATTTGCCGTGCCAGCCTTCAATGAATATATCGCCGAATTTGTTGGTGATGTCGAGTTTGGCGTTTACGGGTATATGTATTGCGTAATCTATTTGTACGTTGCCCCTGTCAAAATCAAAGGCATCGGGCAGGCTAAAGTATTTGGCAAAAAAACCGCTGCTCTTTTCGGCGATTACCGAAGTTACATTGGTTACCCCGTTTTGATCCTTGATATGCGCTGAAATTCGCTTTAACAGGTTTTCGGCATTCTCCTTCTTTTTATGGATTACGGTAATATCAACGATAATCGATATTTTGTTTTTGTCCCACCCAGTAATGGTGACATCACCATATTTGTTATCTAGCCGTAATTTTCCCATATGGGCCATGGTAAAATCCTTGCTGATTATTTTAGATACTTTTTGCTGTGCCTGTACTGAGAATGCGAATAGCATTACGGATATGGCCAGCAGTGGTTTTTTATAGAATGTATCCATAATTGTCGTTTGTTGCTTTAGAATCGTTTATTTGCTTCAAGAGGTTCTCGATCAGTTCTATTCTCTTTTTATAATTGGCTATAATGGCCTCTAGAACACGTTCGTTATCTAAGTTTTTTTCCATTTCGAGTTTCAATAGGTCATGTTCGTCATCGAGTTCTTCTAAAAATGACAAGAACTCCTTTTTATCATCGTTCGATAGGTCAGGGTGGTCAATGACCAACTGCACCTGTTGTGAAACCAAACCTGCATAATGCACATCAATATCTTGAAGTTCTTTGTTTACAATACGCTCTGGCGTATTGTAATTGACCCTGTTGTAAACTGACATGCCAATGAAAGCCGTAAGGCCAAGTATGAGTACAATACTAGCAGCTATTCGCAACATGGGCGATTTCCAAAGCGGGACTACCTTGGTCTCGGTAGCGTTCAATTCTTTGACGATACTGTTCCAAAGTTTTGCCTTATCTGCTTTATGCTCATCGAACAATGCTTTGTTCTCTCTAATATGTTTTTCAAAATTGTCCATTATAAGGTGTCTATGATTTCAACTAGTTTTTTCTTTGCCCTGTGGTACTGTGATTTAGAGGTAGATGTGCTAATGCCCAATACTTCTCCAATTTCTATATGATCATACCCTTCAATGAGGTATAGGTTGATAATCTGTTTATAGCCCGGCGGCAGCTTTTCGATACCTATCTTCACCTTTTGAATATCGATTGCATCTACCTTTTCTATTTTTTCTTCTGTCAGATGAAATTCATGTGCATCTAAAGGCGTGATCGCGATTCTTTTTACTTTAAGGTGGTTAATACATTTGTTTATTACTATTCGTTTTAACCAAGCCCCGAACGTGCTTTGATATTTAAAGCTGCCCAAATTCTTGAAGGCCTCTACAAAACTATCTTGAACTATATCTTCGGCATCTTCTTTACTGCCCAGCATTCGTATACCTATATTGTACATGGCATCGACATAGCGCTCGTACAATTCATATTGCGAGTTTCTATCACCGTTCTTGCTTTTTTCAACAAGGGTTTTATGCGTAAAACGTATATCGGTTTCCAATTAAATTTTTGGACTAGCTGTTAGTTCTTCGAAGGTATTTTAAAGTCCTTCATTAGTAAAGACAAGATAATTTTACAAAGGTTGCTTTTTTTACGGAAAAGATGATGGTATTGTAGAATTATACAAGGAGA
>CAZEUV010000056.1:0-13628 GCA_964515285.1 uncultured Maribacter sp.
CTCAAAGCTTTAGTTGGGCTGTATCTTGCAAGAATGGTTGTTATGAAATTCTATGTGTACCGTTTGAGAATGCCAAAGGTTGATTTTAACTGGCCAAAGAACACGAAAAGTATTTTGAGTTATACCACATTGATCATTCTTGGTGGTTCTGCTGCTATTGTACTACTTGAAGTCGATAAGGTTATGTTGAATCATTTTATCTCCTTAGAGAACGTAGCATACTATGGGGTTGCAACCTATATCGCGATGGTAGTAATCGTTCCTTCCCGTAGTATGCACCAAATTACCTATCCGTTGACCGCCGAATTATTGAACAAGCATAATATAGATGAATTAAAGACCTTATATCAGAAAAGCTCCTTGACACTTTTCATAACTTCTGGTATTTTATTTCTACTTATTGTTTTAAATGTAAACGAACTCTATTTGTTGTTGCCGCAGCAGTATAGAGGCGGTTTTGTCGTTGTTTTCATTGTAGGTTTGGTCAAGGTATACGATTCTCTGTTGGGCAATAACAATGCTATTCTGTACAACTCGGATCACTATCGTGCCGTATTGCTGATGGGCGTATTCTTGGCGATTATTACCATACTTTTCAATTTATGGCTGATTCCCCAATACGGAATAAATGGGGCAGCTATTGCCAGTTTCATGGCTTTTTTCATCTATAATACCATTAAACTGTTTTATGTAAAGCTAAAATTTGGGATGCTTCCGTTTACTATAGATACATTAAAGGTTTTTGGTATACTAGTGTTAATAGGGGTTGGTTTTTATTTTTTAAATTTTTCCTTTCATCCTATCATGAATATTATACTTAAAAGCACACTAATAACAGTGGTTTATGTTGGTGTTCTATACCGATTTAAGATATCGGAGGACATTTTTGGAGTGTTATCAAGTTTTTTTAAGTGATAGCATTAAAATTATTGAGAGACATATTGGATAAGTGGGGTGTAGTGGTATTGCTGCTTTTGTATAGTCTAAAAACCCCAGCTGGATCAGAGCCAACCCACCTGATTGGCAAAGTTGGGCAGGTAGGTCTTTGTTCTTTTATGTATGGGCAGAAGCCTGTGGCAATTTATGATACCGTAAAAATTTGACACTACATAGGGGAGCAGGACGGAATTCGGAAAAAACCAATGCTTTTCGGTGTTTTTGTAAAATTGTTGATTACCCATGATTTTGGACTTCCTCTGGATTTTAATCAGAGGAAGTAATAGACTCAATAGTTCTAGGGCTTTAGCCCAAAGGCCCGCCTGTTTTCCAACCCTTGATTCGCATTATTTGTTTTCAAGTATAAAAAAACCCGCAGTTGAATTTATCAACTGCGGGTTAAACAACTAACCAACCTAAAAACTATCTTTATTGCCTTCCCCTACTTCTTGAGGTTACGGCTCTACTGTTACTTCTTGAACTTCTTGCAGAAACACTTCTTGTACTTCTAGAAGGAGCTTTGCTTACTGACCGAGAAGATGAATTTCTGGTTGATACGCTTCTACTTCTAGAAGGCGTTCTATTTACTGACCTTTGGGTTGAGCTTCTTTTGGTTATACCTGAATTTCTTGAGGCTCGTTGCGCAGGTCTTGAAACCGTTCGTTTTGTTCTGCTATTCGTTATACTGCGTACACTTCTGTTATTCATTCTACTTACCGGTTTTCTATAGGTAGTAGAACTTCTTTTCACCGTTGTTCTTCTCGGCGTACGGGTTACTTCTCTCTTGGTAACCTTTCTATCATTGGCGACACCCTTGCGTACATTGCTTCTTCGTAAGGTTCTTGTTGCCTCGGTTGCTTTTCTGCCACTTCTGGCCCTATTGTTTGAGCGAGTAGTATTGCTTCTAGACGTCGAACTTCTTCGTGTACTTGAATTGCTGGCAGCGGTTCTATTTGTTTTAGCACGTGAGTTACTTCTAGCCACAGTTCTGTTACTTCGGGTTGAGCTGTTTCGCACAGCAACCCTTTTGTCATTTCTGTATATGCTAGATCGTTCTCTACGTACGCTGTTATAGCGATGTGTCTTTCCAACTGTTGCATAGGTAATTCTTGTATTATAACTGTACGGGTTGTAATACGTGTACCGAATAGGGCTATAATACCTTCTATAAGGCCTACCAAACACTAGGCAGAGGCTTAATGATGGTCTTGCGAAGAAGCTATGAAATGGTCTGTACACATAATACCTGTTATATACATTGATATACCCAGTATGGTAATCATAGTACCCCCTACGGTTGTAGTATACGTACATATTGCCCACACTTGATACCCTGCCGTTGCGATAGTTGATGTTCACATCACCTATTTGCGAAACGCGTCCATAATAATCATAGTAAATGGGAACGTTCTCTACTTGAATGACAGCACCATAGTCATCATACTGTGCATAAGGACTGTAATCGTAACCTGAATTGAAGGTCATGTTTCTTCTTCGATTCCCTATGTGGTTGTCAATGTAAAAATCAAATTCGCCATCGCGATATACCGAAAACGTGATGCCGTTCTCAACGAAGATGAAAGATCTGTTGTTGTTATAACGATAAGCATTGCGTTCAGCAACCTTATCATCTGTCGAATTGGCCAAGATACCAGTAGTACCTATAATTAAAGCCGAAAAAAGAAGTATAAACTTTCTCATGATATAAGGTTTTAAGTTTTGAATGCAACTATTTACATTCGATTAGTATATACCAAACAGCGTGCCACAAATTTATTTTTTAACAATTATAGTATTCGATAAATTATATATTTACATGTTAAAACGCTACCTTTAGCTATGTCATTAGACCTTTCCGATTGTACCTAACCATTGCTCTTATATTTTTAAGACAATACTTTAAGCAATGAACATTAATCCTAAATAAGTAAGATGATGAAAATAAAGATGTTACTATTGATTAGTACACTCTTTATGAACAGCTGTAGTTCCGACGGCGATAAAGAGCAGATTACCTCTCAGGCGAAGATTGGTATAACCGATGTGCAAACGAACTATACAATAACCCTTGGGGAAGAAGTAAAACTAGAACCGGTCATTTCAGTAGAGAATACTGAGGTTACCTATTCTTGGTCTATGGAAGGGAATGACCTAGGAACTGGAAAAACACTTGTTTTTTCATCTACGGAGGACAGTAAAGGAACCAATAAAATAAAATTTACCGTAGTAAGTGAGGAAGGCTTAAAAGAGACGTTGGAGTATACTATAAATGTACTCAATAATGATACCTACAAAAAAATTGGATACTGGTTGGTAGAAGGAGGCGACGAACCAACAGATGATCAATTAGATAAATTGACCCATATTGTCTGTTCTTTTCTTGAGGTTTCTCCTGATGGCAATCTAACATCAACGGCTATTGATGCAAAACTTAATGAAATTATACAAAGGGCACATGCCAAAGGTGTATATGTGATGCTTGCTGTGGGAGGTGCGTCTAATATTGAGTTTTCAGATTGTATCATTAATGCCACAAGTAGAAATGTATTGGTAGAAAGGTTGGTTGCGTATAGTGAAAACAACGATATAGATGGTATTGATCTGGATTATGAATCGTGGACGGGGGGCAACCATGCCGATGATCTTGAAAAAAGTAATGGCCTGCTTGAATTAATGAAGTCATTAAAAAATAACCTGCCTGAAAATGACCTTTTAGCGATGCCTGTCATGACCTCTGATTGGGTAAATTATAACTACACAGTAGAAATGTACCAATATTTGGATTGGATTGGTTTAATGACCTATGACAACACAGCTACTTGGGAAACCTCGCCATATGGCAATCACGCCAGTTATGAAGATTATGTGGCTTTTATTGATTTATGGATAACTCAAAAAGCCTTGCCAACAAACAAATTAGTAACAGGCCTGCCATTCTATGGGTATACATTTGAAAATGAAAATGTAGGTGGTTTAGGAGAATATTTTAGTTATAAATCTATTTTATCCGAGTATCCCGACGCTAATACCAAAGACAATATTGGCACCTCATTTTATAATGGTCAACCTACTATACTTAAAAAAGCGCAGTATGTAAAAGATAACAATTATGCGGGTGTTCTTATTTGGGAAATTACCCAAGATGTAGATTCATCTAATGATAAAAGTTTATTGAAGTCGGTTCATTCGGTCTTGAAAGAATGAATTTTTGAGACGGTGGCACCTATAATTTGTGTTTCAAATACCCACCTGTATGCGATTTTTTGCTTTTAGCAATCTTTTCAGGAGTACCTTCTGCAAGTAGTTGCCCCCCTTTATCACCGCCTTCTGGGCCCAGATCAATGATATGGTCGGCACATTTGATGAGTTCTATATTATGCTCGATGACTACTATTGAATGGCCTCTTTCGATTAAGGCGTCAAAAGATTTCAATAGTTTTTTGATATCGTGAAAATGGAGGCCGGTAGTAGGTTCGTCAAAAATAAACAAGGCCTTTTCCTTTGTTTTTCCTTTTACTAAAAACGAAGCTAATTTTATGCGTTGTGCCTCACCACCAGATAGGGTAGAGGAGGACTGTCCCAAAGCGACATAGCCCAACCCAACATCTTGCAGGGGTTTCAATTTATTGGTGATTTTGGTCTGCTCGTTCTTTTCGAAAAAGACGATGGCATCATCGATGGTCATGTGCAGCACATCGTCGATCGATGCATTGTCAAACCGTACTTCCAAGACTTCTTTTTTGAAACGTTTGCCCCCACAGGTATCACATTCAAGGTGTACATCTGCCATAAATTGCATCTCTACCGTGATTTCACCCTCGCCCTTGCATTTTTCACAGCGGCCACCGTCGACGTTAAAAGAAAAGTGTTTTGCCTGATAGCCCCTGATCTTGCTCAATTTTTGAGAGGCAAAAAGAGATCTGATATCATCATAGGCCTTTATATAGGTAACAGGGTTGGATCTTGATGATCGCCCAATCGGGTTTTGATCTACAAACGCTACATGCTTTATCGATTGATAGTTGCCTTCCGTTTTGGTAAACTGTCCGGCTTTTTCACCATAGCCGCCTACCTCTTTAAGAATAATGGGATAGAGCAATTTTTTGACCAAGGTACTTTTGCCACTGCCCGATACACCGGTGACCACAGTCAAAATGTTCAATGGAAAAACTACATCAATATTTTTAAGGTTGTTTTCCCTAGCTCCTTTTATCGTAATAAAGGTCTTAGAGATCCTTCGTTTGCTAGGTACGGCAATTTCCATCGCGCCATTGAGATAGCTTGCCGTGAGCGAATTTGATTTCAATACTTCTTCAAAAGTACCGTGCGCAACTACTTCACCACCATGAGTGCCGGCCAGAGGGCCTATATCAATGACCTCGTCAGCGGCTTTCATAATATCTTCGTCGTGTTCCACTACGATTACGGTATTGCCTAGATCACGCAACGATTTTAAAACCTCAATTAGGTTTTCGGTGTCTTTTGGATGCAGGCCAATACTGGGTTCGTCTAAAATATACATGCTTCCCACTAGGCTGCTTCCTAAAGAAGTTGCTAGGTTGATACGTTGGCTTTCTCCTCCGGACAGGGAGTTCGACTTTCTATTTAAGGTAAGGTAACCGAGCCCTACCTTGTTTAAAAAACCCAATCTGGTATTGATTTCTTTTAATAAACGTGCCGCTATTTCGCTATCGTGTTTGTTCAATGATAGCGTATCGAAGAATACAATGAGTTTTTCAATGGGAAGTTCTACCAAATCTGAAATCGATTTTTTGTCTACATGAACATAATCGGTCTCTTTTCGCAGGCGTTTGCCTCCGCAGACCTTGCATTTGGTTTTTCCTCGGTAGCGTGAAAGCATGACCCGATTCTGTATTTTATAGCTTTTCGCTTCCAATTTCTCAAAAAAATGGTGTAGTCCCTTAAAATGAATGTTACCGTCCCAAACCAATTGTTTTTGTTCTTCTGTCAGTTCAAACCAGGGTTTGTGAATAGGAAAATCGAAAGTGTAGGCTGTGTTCACCAATTGATCACGGTGTCGGCCCATGCTTTCTCCCCGCCAAGGAAAAATAGCATTTTCATATACAGATAGTGCAGTATTGGGAATTACAAGGTCTTCATCGATACCAATTACATCACCATAGCCTTCGCACTTGGGGCAAGCCCCATAGGGATTGTTAAAGCTGAACAAATGTACATTAGGCTCTAAAAATCGGAGCCCGTCCAGTTCGAAATTATTACTGAAAGGTGTTTGTTCTTCTGCGGCCAGTTCTTCGATGATACATTCCCCGTTGCCTTCAAAGAATGCCGTGTCGACCGCATTGGCCAATCGACTTAAGAAATCCTCGTCATTTTTGGTAATGACCCTATCGATGACCAAGTGAAATTCTCGGCCAATATTTTTTGGTGCTGCATCAATACGTATAACCGCTCCCTTATATTTTATTCGGGCGTACCCTTGTTTGAAAAAAAGTTGGAGTGATTTTATTGAATCCCGTTCTTTTTTAATACGAATAGGGGCTAGTAGCAATAATTTTGTTCCCTCTTCATACTTTTTAACATGGTTTATAACATCGGTTACACTATGTTTTTTCACCTCTTTGCCAGAAACCGGAGAGAACGTCTTTCCGATTCGTGCGTACAAGAGCTTTAGGTAATCATATATTTCTGTAGTTGTACCCACTGTTGAACGTGGGTTGGTAGAGTTTACTTTTTGCTCTATAGCAATGGCCGGGGCGATGCCCTTTATGTAATCGACTTTGGGTTTATCTAATTTTCCCAAGAACTGTCTGGCATAAGAAGAAAGGCTTTCAACATACCGCCGTTGCCCCTCTGCATATAAGGTATCAAAAGCAAGACTCGATTTTCCTGAACCTGACAAACCCGTAATGACGACTAAGCTGTTTCGTGGTATCACCACATCAATATTTTTTAAATTGTGCAGTTTCGCACCTTTGATGATGATATTTTTTTTAGGGTCTACGTCAAGAATGTTCTGTATGCTCATAATATAGGTTGACAAAGATACGATGAACTCTTTATGACCATTTCTTTTTTTTGATTTTTCGTCAACTGATAACCATATTGTTCTTTGGGCAGCCATTATTTACACATGAACCAACTGTAAAGTAGAATAGAAAACAGGATTAACGGCGGTTTCTTATAGTAGAACAAGAATTGAGAATACGTCGATTAAGTGAAATACAAACGACCATAACTATATTATTTTGTTCTGAAATACAGGAAAATTAGTAGTATTTTTTTCGGACTATACAAATTTTATCTATATTTGGATTCACTTAAACGTCAAAAAGCCTATAGCAGCAACATTACTTTTTTAAAATTGGAAGAATAACCCACAAGACCTTTTCATTTGAAAAGGCCCCCTATTTTTAACCAAAAAAAGTAATTGTTATGGAAGTAAAAATTGACGATCCCCAATTGATAAGAAGATATATCGACGGAGACGAAAGAGCTTTGGAAACCCTTATCAACAAACACAATCAGCGTATTAGTAGTTTTATCTATTCAAAAGTAAACGATAGAACGATTACGGAAGATATTTTTCAAGATACATTTATTAAAGTGATACGAACCTTGAAACGAGGTGCCTATAGAGAGGAAGGTAAGTTCTTACCTTGGGCAATGCGTATTGCACATAACCTTATTATTGACCATTTTCGAAAGAACCGAAGAATGCCTATGTATCAAGGGGCTGACAGTTTCAATATTTTCTCGGTCATGGGCGATGAAAAACTGAATGCAGAGAATCAGTTGATAAAAAATCAAATTGAGAATGATTTGACGGGTTTGATTGATGAGCTTCCCCCTGACCAAAAAGAAGTATTGCTTATGCGTATTTACAAGGACATGAGTTTTAAGGAGATTTCTGAAAACACGGGTGTTAGTATAAACACCGCTTTGGGTAGAATGAGATATGCACTTATAAACCTTAGAAAGATCATTGACGAGAATAATATTGTTTTAACGAATTAATAGACCTTAGGTCGATTGGTTTTACTATATTTAGTACTTGTTGCGTTATCTCTGTGAAAACAATACATTTTTAGATATGGAAAAAATTTACGCTAAGAAACAGAATAAATGTGCACTTATTGAGGCACAACCACAAACCGTTCAGTTTTTATTGAATTATTCTAAATCGCTTAAAGTAACAAAAGCAAAGGGTATACAGTTTGAAACAAACTTAAATTAAATAGACATATTACTTTGGTGAAAAGCCCTGACAATATAATTGTTGGGGCTTTTTTTGTTTACTACTTAGATTACACGCTACTTAAATAATAGATATTCTTATAGATGCTTTCACAAGAATCGATGAAGTGTATAAAAACACCGACAAATCGCCTTTATTGATTTTTGGATGGAACGCAGTATGATGGTTTTTATTTTGTTCAGAAATAGAAAAGTGGGTTTTCACATCAAAATTAGAGGGTTTGACAACAATGTTTTTTTCCAACGCCTCGATATATCTAGTTTTACCTCATAATTGAAAATCAAAGCAAATCGTTAAGATTTAAGATTAAACTCAAAAATCACTAAGATGACCTCAAAAAAATTATCTAACCAAAAGTCCCAAACTTTAACTAAAAAACCTATACGTATGCAATCTAAGATTGAAGATTCAGAATTGGTAAGAGACTATATAAGTGGAGACGAACACGCTTTAGAAGTTCTTATCAACAGACACAACCAACGAATTACGAGCTTCATTTACTCTAAAGTATTGGATCGTGATATTACCGAAGATATTTTTCAAGACACCTTTATAAAGGTAATTAAGACCCTAAAGAAGGGAAACTATAGTGAAGAGGGTAAATTTTTACCTTGGGTGATGCGTATTGCCCATAACCTTATCATCGATCACTTTAGAAAGAATAAAAGGATGCCGAAATTCGAAGGTAGTGATGACTTTAATATTTTCTCGGTTATCAGTGATGATAAACTAAACGCTGAAAAGCAGATTATTAAAAACCAGATCGAATCGGATCTTAGAGAACTTATCGAAGAATTACCAGATGATCAAAAAGAAGTACTTCTTATGCGCATCTATAAGGACATGAGTTTCAAGGAAATTTCTGAAAACACTGGGGTGAGTATAAATACCGCTCTTGGTAGAATGCGATATGCACTGATCAACCTAAGAAAGATCATTGATAAGCACAACATTGTTCTAACGAATTAACAATTCATCAACTCGGTAGTAACAATATTTCCATTTTAGCTGCGTTATCTTATCATAAACTATATGATAACACGAATATGGAAAAAATTTACACTAAAAACCAAAATACGTGCGACCTTGCTCAGACTGGCAATGAAACCATTCAGTTTTTACTGAACTTCTCGAAATCGTTTCACGTGATGAAGTACAAGTACTTTAAGTTTGAAAGTATTTTAAACTAACAAAAAGACCCGTTACTTTCGGGTCTTTTTTGTTTTAAAATAGTTTTGCAATACACTTTTTCGCCCAATGGTTTTGGTAATAGGGTCTTTGTCAAGATTCCACCCTCTTGCCGGTGAATATTCGCGGCCGTACCAAATAATCTGTAAATGTAGATCGTTCCATAGTTCTTTTGGAAATAGACGTTTGGCATCTTTTTCAGTTTGAACGACATTTTTTCCGTTGGTAAAGCCCCATCTGTACATAAGTCTGTGTATATGAGTATCTACCGGAAAAGCGGGTATGCCAAAAGCTTGAGACACAACAACGCTGGCGGTTTTATGGCCCACTGCAGGAAATTCCTCTAATTGCGCTAATTCTTTTGGAACAATACCATTATATTTCTCAATCAACATTTTTGAAAGTCCGTGAATGCCCTTTGATTTCATTGGCGAAAGTCCGACAGGTTTTATGATCTCTCTGATTTCCTCCACCGTTAATTTTACCATATCATAGGGGTTGTCAGCTTTGGCAAACAATAGCGGGGTAATTTTATTCACCCGCACATCAGTACTTTGAGCGGACATTAAAACAGCAATCAATAGCGTATAAGGGTCTTTATGTTCTAAAGGAATGGGAATTGTCGGGTACAATTCTTGAAGTACCCGTATAGTAAAATCAACTTTTTCTGATTTCGTCATAATTTACCTAATTTTAGCACTGCTTTTTAAAATATAAATATAACCAATATCGAAGATGAACACATTGAAAGAAGGAGACATAGTTCCTGTATTTTCAGCTAAGGACCAAGATGGCAATACTATTGAATTATCTGATTATAAAGGAAAAAAATTGATCATTTTTTTCTACCCGAAGGCCAGCACTCCTGGCTGTACGGTCGAAGCCTGCAATTTACGAGATAATTATGCCGAATTACAAGCTCGTGGGTTTGAGTTGTTGGGCGTTAGTGCCGATTCAGAGAAAAGACAGACCAATTTCAGGAATAAATATAATTTCCCTTTTCCCTTGTTAGCGGATGAAGATCATACGGTCATCAATGTTTTCGGTGTTTGGGGCGCTAAAAAGTTTATGGGAAGAACTTATGATGGTATTCATAGAAAGACCTTCGTTATTGACGAAGCGGGTAAGGTAATCAAAGTGATAAATAAGGTAAAGACCAAAACGCATGCTGCCCAATTGCTGGATTGATTCAAAAAACTATATAAATCAAAGCAGAATACCTTAGTCAAAAGTACAGTACTTAGACTTTTTCTTTCTTGAGCGTCTTTTTTGTGAAGAGCTTTTTTTCTTTTATGATTTCGGCAATACCTTCTGGTAGTTGTTCTTCCCAATTATCTTCGCCGTTCATGATCTTTTTGAGTACATCCCTAGAGAAAATATGCATGATTTCGGGGTCGTAATCAATAATGTCCATAACCTTGCTATTGTATTTGAAGAACTTGTACAGTTCTTTCATTCTTGGGTGTACCTTAATGTTATTACTCGTTGTGATCTCACCTGTTTCGGGGTCTTTCATGGGGTAGAGATATACTTGCAGGTCTTTGAAGAACAGTTTGCCAAAAGCTTCTAGTATACCACCGCTCAAATGTCTATAATATTTTTCGTCGAAAATGTCAACCAAATTGTTCACGCCCATGGTTAGGCCGATTCTTTGTTTGGTGTAATTATTGAAATATTCCACAAGTTTATAGTACTCTTGAAATTTAGAGATCATCACATAATGCCCCAATGAACAGAGCAATTCTGCGCGATCCATAAAATCTTGCTCATCGATTTCACCTGAAGCTTTGAGGTTTGATAGGGTTATTTCAAATATTACAATGGTTTTTTCTACGTCGACCGTTGCATCTCGTATAAAGATATCGTACGATTTCTCGAACATATCAAGGTTCACCTTGGTCACTGGTCTAAAACTACCCCTCAATGCCAAAATATTCTTTTTATAAAGAATTGCCGCAGGTAAGAGATTGGTGCCATCAGGACCGAACATAACCGCATCGGTCATATCGTTTTTAATGAGTTGAAGGCTCAACAATCTATTATCTACTTTTTTGAAATTGGGTCCAGAGAAATTGATCATGTCTATTTCAATGGTGTCCTTATCTATATGATCGTATAAATATTCTAATATTTTTTTTGGCTTGTGGTATTTATAAAAGGCCCCATAAATAAGGTTTACCCCTAAGATACCCAAGGTTTCCTGCTGTAGTCTTGCTTCGTTCTGTTTGAAACGTACATGAATAACGATCTCATCAAACACTTTTTGGTGGGCATCGAGCTGAAAACGTATTCCGATCCATCCGTGGCCTTTGTAACGTTTTGAAAAATCAATGGTAGCCACTGTATTGGCATAAGAGAAAAATAGACGTTCAGGATGCTTCTCTCTACTAATACGCTCTTCCATAAGGCGCATTTCATGGTCCAACATGGTGTTCAATCGTTCTTGGGTGACATAGCGCCCATCTTTTTCAATACCGTAGATGGCGTCACTGAAATCTTTGTCATAGGCACTCATCGCTTTCGCAATTGTACCTGAAGCCCCGCCCGACCTAAAAAAATGTCTTGCGGTCTCTTGACCAGCACCTATTTCGGCAAAGGTTCCGTAAATATCTGGATTCAAATTTATGCGAAGGGTTTTCGCCTTTATGGAAGGAATGTTTTCAAATACATTTTCCCGTTTTAAAACAGAAGCCATTGTATATGTTTTATTTTAAACAAAGTTAAGAAGTTCGGTCAACCTAAGGTATAAACTCTTCAAAAATTTATAAATTGTTTTTGTAGTGTAATTATATCTTATAAGGCAACTTAAGGAAGTATTCTTCGTTTTGTTTTCAATAAATAAGTGTCTAGTTTTGATGCCAATGAAAACCAAGTTCACAATTACTTTTTTAGGCACTGGAACCTCACAAGGTATTCCTGTAATTGGAAGTATCCACCCGGTATGCCTTAGCGAGAACCCTAAAGACAAAAGGCTCAGGGTCTCGGTCTTGCTTTCATGGGATGACTATAATTATGTAATCGATTGCGGCCCTGATTTCAGGCAACAAATGCTCACTCAAGGTATTTCTAAATTAGACGGAATCCTTTTCACCCACGAACATGCCGACCATACGGCCGGAATTGATGATATACGCCCTTTTTTCTTTAGGCAGGGCGATATTCCCATTTATGCCCATGAACGGGTAGTGGCTTCGTTAAAACAGCGTTTTGACTATATCTTTGCCGATGAGGACAGATACCCTGGGGCTCCGGCAGTAGAAGTGAATATTATACAAAACAACCATTCGTTTATAATTGGGGATACCGAAGTGATTCCTATAGAAGCGGATCATAATAGGTTACAGGTATTCGGTTTTCGAGTTAAAGACTTCACCTATTTGACCGACGTTAAACGAATAAAGGATGAAGAATTGGCAAAAATAAAAAATTCAAAAATATTGGTGGTGAACGCTTTACGCGATGAGCCACATCATTCACATTTCAACCTCGAAGAGGCTCTTGCCTTTGTTGATCAAGTTCGGCCAGAGGTCGCTTATTTCACCCATATCAGCCACTTGTTGGGATTTCATGACCAAGTTGAAAAAAAATTACCAAAAAACGTACATTTGGCCTATGACAATTTGAAAATTGAATTATAAAAGTATTCATTATGAAAAGTAGAATGTACTTGTACTTGTTTGTTTTTGCAGCCTTGATTGCTCTTTATTTGTTTGTAAGCGGCGATAAGATGGTGAAGCAAAAAGATATAAAAATCGAAAAATTGCGTTCTGAGATCGTCAGTCTAAAAGATTCGGTGCAAAAATCGCAATTGAAAGTATTGGATATGCAATACTTCTCATTAGAGAACAATGATGATGCTTTGGCGTATTATGAGCATTTGGCAATTAAGAATCCATCACGTTATATAGCCGACAAATTGCTTGAAACAAACGAAAAGAAAGGAGACAACCCTTTAGTACCCTATGAGGGCATGGAAAACGATTTTAAGTTGAATAAAATAAAGATCTTAAACCACAAATGGATCGTGGTCGATTTTTCTGATGGTAAGTACTGGGGAGAATTGTTGATCAAATACGAACTTAAAGATGATCTGGGAGTCGATTTTACCATGGTCGACCATCTTCTGTACACCCGAAGCAACTAGTGTCAAGTCAAGCATGATCTTTAGGGCCAAGCCTTGTTCTTTTCGTTTTTTGCCTTACTGAAAAAAGACTCGCGTAGCTACGGCTATGCTTACTTTTTTTAGTTTCACAAAATTCCAAAAATA
>CAZEUV010000056.1:13728-16858 GCA_964515285.1 uncultured Maribacter sp.
CTCGCGTAGCTACGGCTATGCTTACTTTTTTTAGTTTCACAAAATTCCAAAAATAACGGCGGCTTACCCCAAATCGCATATTTGATTTGACACTAATCTTCAAGCCATTTTTTGAAAGAATGAAAATTTTGAGAGGAAACACCATGCCCTACGGGAAATTCCTCGTAGACATGTTCAATTCCCAAATTTTCTAGAAAACCAGGAATTCTTTGTGCCCATTCAGGTGGAATCACTTGGTCTACTTGACCATGGGAAGCATATATTTTGAGATTATCATGGTTTTTACTTTCATAACCTTCTACAAGAATACTCTCGTTGATATAACCGCTTAAGGCAACAACGTTCTTTATCTTTTCAGGATATGATAGGGCAACCGCATAGCTTAGAATAGTACCTTGGCTAAAGCCTAGTAAGGTTATGTTTTCGGTATTCAAGGTATAGGCTTTACATGCCTCATCGATAAAGGCCATAATTTTATCCCTTGAGTGTATGGCCTGTTCGTCATCGCTCCATTTACCGTGATCTGCATCAAAATGGATCGTGTACCAAGCGTTTCCGAAAGGTTGCATGGGGTAGGGGGCACGAACTGAAATGATACAGAACTCTTCTTGCAGTTCAGGGGCAAAAGAGAATAGATCTTCTTCATTACTGCCATAACCGTGAAACATAAAAATCACGGGTGGCTTCCCTTTTGTTAATGATGAAGGTCGTATAAGGTGTTCTAAAGATAAGGCGGCGGTAGTCATAAATATTTATTGTATAAATGTAAACCATTTTTGAAAATAAGGGCCGAGTACGGGTATCGATCGTTTTTTCTCTGATATAGCTCCTATAAAACCATATCCCCATAAAACAAGATAAAAGATATAAAGGCCGTACCAAGCATATTCATTGTGCCACCGGCTTAAAAACAATGAGAAGCCAAGAAAGCATAAATGTAGGCCAAACGCCTGTCTTGTATGAAAACGGGCAAATTCATTTTTTGGTTCCATGTTCATGCTTAGGGCGATCAATGCACCAACTAGGGTCATATAGGCTATAATGGCAGCAGTTTTCCCTTCTTTTACTGAATTCATTCGCCAAAGTTAGCCAACTTAAAATAGTGTACAAAAAAAAGACCCTAAAAGGGCCTTTTTTTAACTACTATATGATTTACTATCCTCCGATATTACCAACTAAGGGTATTTTTTCGGTCTTACCATTTACTGCATTGATCAAGCCTAAAATCGCCAGTATCATACCCGCATATGAAAGATAACCTAATATGCCAATACCGGTCACCATGACCAAAACAGTACCGATTATAGAAATTACAATACCTGCCAACCATGCTCTAAGTGCTTGGCCTATATGAAATTTTGCGAACTCATTGTTTTTGTCCTTATTCATGAAATACGCTATTAACGTACCCAATAAGGTAACGTAACTGATAATCGCAATGGTTTTTCCTTCTTCAATTGTACTTTGATCCATAATATAGATTTTTGTTGGTTAATAGTTATAAAACTGAAATTTACTCAAATTAGTATTTGATTGTTATTGATAACCCCAAAAACTTTACCTGCGCAGGTTTTTTTGAGGTATATGCTGTTTTTAGAGGTTGATATTATGTGCTTTTCCTCAAAGGTATAGTTCTCACTCGGATTAAAAAGTGTCAAACAGGCCTTTTCGCCTTTTTTAAGAATTGGTTTTCTTAAATGATATCGCTCCCTTCCTTTAGTCAATAGACCAATGGTCGTTTCAAGGCCAAAGAGTTGGTTAAGGATCCCGAAAGCACTTTCAAGCCCTATACTACCGTATGAGGCATTGTCGAATTCCACCCGTTTTTCTTCAATGTTCATTGGGGTGTGATCCGAGGTTACGAAATCTATGGTTCCATTTTTCACTCCTTTTATTAGGGCTTTTGTATCTTCTTTGGTTCGCAAGGGCGGCATGACCTTGAAATTTGTCTCAAATTCAGTCAGGGCATCATCGGTGAGAGATAGGTTGTGAACGGCGACACTACAACTTACGTTCAACCCTTTTTTCTTGGCATCGGCAATCAATTTCACGGCATTTGCGGTCGATATAGTGGGTATATGCAATTTTCCGCCGGTATACTCTAAGATAAAGAGGTCTCTGGCAATTTGCAATTCTTCCGCTAGGGCAGGAATTCCCTTTAAGCCTAATTTGGTCGAAACACTTCCTTCATTTACCACTCCTTTTCCTGCAAGCTGTTTATCCATGGGAAAAGAATGTACGAGTCCATCAAAATTTTGAGCGTACAACAGGGCGATTTTCAAAAGATTGGGGTTGTCGATAGGATGCTTAAAGTCGTAAAACCCAATCGCTCCCGCATTTTTCATATCAAACAGTTCTGCGAGATTCTTTCCTTCCCCTTTCATGGTCAAGGTGCCAAGAGGGTAGAGGTTGGTCGCATGGCCTTGGGCTGCATTTTTTAAAAATACGATATCAGCGCTACTATCAGGTACGGGGTAGGAGTTAGGGTTAAGTAGAATATCAGTGAAACCGCTTTTTGCGGCGGTTGATAGTCCGTTTGAAATTGTTTCCCGTTCTTCAAAGCCAGGTTCTCCAAAACTTACGCTACTATCAAACCAACCGATCGAAACATGAAGGTTATTGAAATCAATGACCTGTATAGCACCCTTAGGGGCTATTTTGGTCGCGATGGTATCTATTGTACCGTTCTTGATAAGAATATCGCGCTTTTTTAAATGCAGGCTTTTGTTGTTCGCATCTACTATTTTGGCAGCTTTTAACAGTACGTTCATTATAAATATTTTTGGATCAGCACTTCGACCATCATAAACAACAGTGCAAAAATAACAAACCATTTCCAAAGCTCGTTCACGGTACTCTCTTTTTGCATTTGCTGAAACAGTGAGGCAATCGATTCGTTCTTGGTTGTTGCATGTAAATTGGCCATATTGATATAGCTCAGGTCGCTTTCTGTTCTTGCATAATTGAAACTTATGTTTTTCAATGAATTTTTGGCATCCCAAATTGTATAGATCCCGTCTGTATTGGGGTTTTCATTGAACGACAGCGATACTTTGTTCGCAAATGACTTCTGCTGTGGAATAAACTCATAATCCCCTTTGGTCACTTTCAAAATATGGTCTTTCTTTAA
>CAZEUV010000057.1:0-16748 GCA_964515285.1 uncultured Maribacter sp.
AAGAATGATTCGACACGCAAAGTTATCGGAAATTTCCGATATAATCGTAATGACAAGGGCTTGTTCGGCCTTTATGATCGAAAACGGAATATACCAATGGAACGAAAACTATCCTTCGAAAAATAAATTTGAAAACGATCTAGGGCGCAAAGAACTCTATGTTTTTGAAATAGAAAAACGAATAGTAGGCACCATTGTTATTTCTACTTTCATGGATGAGGAATATGTGCCCATTGCATGGTCAACACCCAACGATAATGCCATTTATATTCATCGCTTGGCAGTACACCCTGACCATCAACAAAAAGGGTATGCCCAAAAAATGATGCGATTTGCCGAAACCTATGCTGAAAAAAACGGTTTTGTTTCGATACGGTTAGATACTTTTAGCCAAAACCGTCGCAATCAAAGATTTTATGAAGCGCGCGGGTATCAAAAATTGGGTGATATCTATTTTCCAAAACAAAGCGAGCATCCCTTTCATTGTTATGAACTAGTTTTATAAAAACCCTATTTTTGAAAACCGTTATCAATTTTAAATCCATAAACAACTTGGCCATACCTGCGACCATCACCGGTATAGCTGAACCTTTGTTGTCAATAACCGATACGGCCATTGTGGGCAATATTCCCGTCGATGGGTTAGAGTCTTTGGCTGCAGCTGGCATTGTAGGTTCGTTTTTGTCAATGCTAATATGGATATTGGGCCAGACTCGAAGCTCTATTTCCGCCATTATTTCACAATATTTGGGTGCAGGTAGAATAGAAGAGGTCAAATCTTTGCCCGCACAGGCGATTATACTGAATATTGTCCTTAGCATTCTAATTCTATTGTCAACCATATTCGTTATTGAAGATATTTTTCGCCTGCTTAACGCCTCGGGAAAAATATTGGAATACTGCGTTTCTTACTATTCGATTCGCGTTTGGGGTTTTCCCCTGACACTTTTCGTATTTGCCGTCATGGGTATTTTCAGAGGGCTTCAGAACACCTATTGGCCCATGCTTATAGCCATTGTCGGTGCTATTTTAAATGTCATCCTTGATTTTGCCATGGTATATGGGATCAAAGGAATTATCGAACCAATGTATTTAGAAGGTGCGGCATGGGCCAGTCTTATCTCTCAAGGCGTTATGGCCTTAATGGCCTTTGTGCTATTGGTCAAAAAAACGGATATCAGTCTCAGATTAAAATTTAAGATACACCCTGAACTAAAAAGACTGATTGTCATGAGCCTTAATCTTTTTGTCAGGGCCTTGGCCTTGAACACCGCACTAATTTTGGCGGTTAGAGAGGCCACGGGTTTGGGCGATAAATTCATAGGGGCACATACCATTGCAATCAATCTATGGCTGTTCTCCGCCTTTTTTATCGATGGCTATGGTGCCGCGGGCAATATCTTGGGTGGAAAGCTTCTAGGAGCGAAAAATTATAACGGACTTTGGAAATTGGCTAAAAAAATAATGCTGTACGGCTTTTTGGTAAGCCTCGTTCTGGTCGTTTTTGGGTTGCTGTTCTATAAACCTATAGGTCGTTTATTCTCAAATGAACCGATTGTTCTAGAAACCTTCTACACTATTTTCTTCATTCTTATTCTAGGACTTCCAATGAACACGATGGCCTTCGTTTTTGATGGACTTTTCAAGGGATTGGGAGAAATGAAATTTCTTAGAAACGTACTTCTTGCGGCAACATTTCTAGGTTTTGTACCCATGCTGTACCTTGGAAAATATTTTGATTGGGGGCTCTACGGTATTTGGATCGCCTTTACCGTTTGGATGGTTATTCGCGGATGCACCTTAATCTGGAAGTTTAGAAGAAAGTTTCGACCCTTGCTTCAAAACACTTAATTTTGAAAAAAATATTTTATGGGAACAAATAGGGAAAACGGAAGTCTTTATACCAAGATAGATGGCACAGTGGCCATCGTTGAATTCGGCCACCCAGCTAGTAATTCATTTGTAGCCGAACTCTTGAATCGCCTGACCACGGAGATTCAAAAGCTTTCTGAAAACGAAACCATTTCAGTTGTCGTCTTGAAGTCAGAAGGTGATCGGGCTTTCTGCGCAGGCGCTTCCTTTGATGAATTGATGGCCATTTCCAACCCAGAAGAAGGTACTGTTTTCTTTAGTGGCTTTGCAAATGTCATCAACGCCATGCGAACATGTAAAAAAGTCATTGTAGGCCGTGTACAGGGCAAGGCAGTAGGTGGTGGTGTTGGTTTGACAGCTGCCTGTGATTATGTTTTCGCCTCGGTGGATGCTTCTATAAAACTATCTGAATTAACAATCGGCATCGCCCCTTTGGTCATTGCCCCTGCCGTAGAACGTAAAATCGGAAAAGCCGCACTTTCTGAACTATCACTTTCTCCCTCAGAATGGAAAAATGCCTATTGGGCCCGTGAAAAAGGCCTGTTTTCAAAAATTTTCGAAAGTATGGACGAACTGGATAAAGAACTTGAATTCTTCACTCAAAAATTGGCATCCTATAATCCGGAAGCACTTCAAGAATTAAAAAAAGTGCTTTGGAAAGGCACCTCGCACTGGAACGACCTCTTGGCTGAACGCGCTGCCATTTCTGGTAAATTGGTGCTTTCTGAATTTACTAAAAACGCATTGTCGAAATTCAAGAAATAATATTCCCCTCCAGAATACGTTTTATCCTTTTGAAACAATATTATGGACATTCTAAACATATTAAACGGAGATCTTGTATTTCCTCTTTTGGCGCTTTTTGTTGTGGCCATTTACCTGTATAACCGAATGCGAAACAAAAGAAGATTCAAACGTTGAACACTAACTGCAATAGCTATTTGCAATGACTAAAAACAAAGCTGCGATGTGGGTGATATTTTATGGTTCTCTCTTTCTTATTGGGTCGTTTTTGGCGTATACTGCCTATAACCAATACCTGAAAACAAAGCATTTAATGTCAGAGGGTGTAAAAACCACGGCAACGGTTGTTGATTTTATCGAGTCGCAAGGTGATAATAATACACTTTACAATCCTGTTTTCGAGTTTACCGACCGATCTTTGAATAAAAGAACATTTGAAAGCGGAATAAGCTCGTACCCAGCGCCCTACGAAATAGGTGAAAAGGTAAAAATTATATACAATCGCAAAAAAGCAGATGATGTGAAAACGATCTCTTTTTGGGGTCTGTACCGTGGAAGCGTAATTTTGTTCATGATTGCTGCCCCGTTTTTGATTATCGGGGGCAGTTACCTGCTCTACGTTATCTATTGAGCGAACGCACATCTTAAAAAAATAAATTCAAAGGGCTCTTTTCGTTTTTAGAAAAATGATACTTTTGTATTAGATTCATTTCTACTAACTTTATCGCGTTTAAAGCACTTTTATGGCCAATATTAGAATCACTAAACAGTTTAATTTTGAAACAGGTCATGCGCTTTACGGTTATGATGGCAAGTGTAGAAATGTACATGGTCACAGTTATAAGCTATCGGTAACTGTTATCGGCACTCCCAATACAGATACCTCTCACGTAAAACTGGGTATGGTCATTGACTTTGGGGATCTTAAAAAAATAGTAAAAGAAGAAATTGTGGATCAGTTCGACCATGCCACTGTTTTCAATAAGAATACGCCCCATATAGAACTTGCCGAAGAGCTGATTAGCAGAGACCACAATATCATCTTGGCCGATTACCAGCCCACTAGCGAAAATATGGTCATTGATTTTGCCGAAAAGATAAAAGCCAGATTGCCAGAAAACATAAAACTGTTTTCCTTAAAACTTCAAGAGACCGATACCTCTTTTGCAGAGTGGTACGCATCAGACAACTAAAATGACGAGCATCAATATACCCGAAGGCAAAAAAATATACTTCGCAAGTGACAATCACTTGGGCGCCCCTACCATGAAAGAAAGTCTGCCCCGTGAAAAGAAATTCGTGGCATGGCTCGATACTATAAAAAACGATGCGGCAGCTATTTTTCTTATGGGTGATCTTTTCGATTTTTGGATAGAGTATAAGACCGTCGTACCCAAAGGGTTCACCAGAACCTTGGGCAAACTGGCCGAACTATCTGATTCGGGCATTCCCATTTACTATTTTGTGGGCAACCACGACCTTTGGATGAACGGATATTTTGAAGAGGAACTCAACATACCCGTATATCATAAACCCCAACAATATACTTTTAATGGCACTTCTTTTTTTATCGGTCATGGTGATGGGCTTGGGCCGCATGACAAGGGCTACAAACGAATGAAAAAGGTGTTTACCAACCCTTTGGCCAAATGGCTCTTTAGATGGCTGCACCCTGATCTGGGTGTTCGTTTAGGGCAATACCTATCGGTCAAGAACAAGATTATTTCTGGCGATGAAGATGTTAAGTTCTTAGGCGATGAAAACGAATGGCTGGTACAATACGCCAAACGAAAATTAGAGAAACAACATTACGATTATTTTATTTTTGGGCATAGACACCTACCCCTTGAAATAGACCTAAACGGAAAATCGAGCTATATCAATCTCGGCGATTGGATTACCTATTATACTTTTGGTGTTTTTGATGGGGAGAAGCTTTCGTTAGAAAAGTTCAATGCCTAAACTGTAATTTCTATCCGATTTTGTTCGGGATCCAAAACCACACTTTCGTAGTATCCATCTCCTGTAGTTCTTGGTTCTCCTACTACTTGGTGTCCAGAATTTCTTAAGCTATCGGTTAGTTCGTCAACTTTCTGTTTTGAACCTACAGCAATTGCAAAGTGAATAATTCCAATATGTTCTTCTTTGCTACGCACTTTTTCGGCAATATCGGGTCTATACATCAATTCTAATCTTGGTCCGTTTTTAAAACTTAAAAAATAAGAAGTGAATTTCTTAACAGGGTTATGGTATTTATTGCCAGCATTGGCTTCAAAAAAGATCTCATAAAATTCTCTCATGGCTTCTAAATCTTTTACCCAAATTGCCAAATGCTCAATTCTCATATAGGTTTTTATTTTATATCCTTCAGCTTTAATTGCAAGCTCACCCTACCCTGCCACTCGTTTTCATCAATAGAGAAAACCATATTGAATGGTTTACCATTATTAATGGCCGGCAGTTTATCGCCTAAATTAAAACCTATTCCACCAATGGGTGTAGAACCATTTTGGCTGACCGAAAGTTTTAAGTGTGCACCGTTCTCTCCAACGCCCTTGGCATAACCCGTATCTTTTATGTTTTCTGCCATAAAAACAGGGGTCATATTACCTGGCCCAAAAGGAGCAAATTGATTTATGATCCGCATCAATTTTGGGGTGATATCTTTCAGGTCTATTTTTATATTGACCAAAATTTCAGGAGAAAGCAAGCTCGGGTCGATAGTCTCAGCGACCACTTTCTCGAACTGCGCTTTAAGCGCTTCGTAGTGATCTTCCAATAAGGTCAATCCAGCCGCATATTTATGCCCGCCAAACTGTTCTATACAATCAGCACATTGCTCTAGGGCATTGTATACATCAAACCCCTTGACCGAACGTGCAGAAGCCGCCAACGTATCGCCGCTCTTTGTAAAGACCAAAGTAGGTCGGTAATAGGTCTCTGTCAACCTAGATGCCACAATGCCGATTACGCCCTTATGCCATGTCTCTTTATAGACCACCGATGTAAAACGTTCTTCTTCTTTATTTTCTTGAATCTGTAAAAGTGCTTCTTGGGTAATTTTTTTGTCGAGGTTCTTTCTATCGATATTGAATTTCTCGATTTCGGCCGCAAATTTTGTGGCCTGATCCATATCGGTCTCGATCAAAAGGTTTACAGCATGTTGCCCATGTTCCATACGCCCTGCAGCGTTGATTCTTGGTGCGATGATAAAAACCACATCGGTAATGGTAAGTACCGTTTTTTTAATTTGGTTGATAATGGCCTTAAACCCAATTCGAGGATTGGTATTGATCACCTGTAGCCCAAAATAAGCTAATACCCTATTCTCGCCCGTCATGGGTACAATATCAGCTCCGATAGCGGTTGCCACTAGATCTAAATACGAAACCAAATCTTCAATGGTCTCGCCTCGGTTGGCTCCCAATGCCTGGATCAGTTTAAACCCCACCCCACAACCACATAACGCGTCATACGGATAAGTGCAATCTTCACGTTTTGGATCCAAAATCGCAACGGCATCGGGTAGATTATCTCCAGGCCGGTGATGATCACAGATGATAAAATCAACATTTTTTTCTTTGGCATAAGCGACTTTGTCAATCGCTTTAACACCGCAATCCAAAGCGATGATCAATGAAAAACCATTGTCCCTGGCAAAATCGATTCCCAAATAAGAAACACCATAGCCTTCTTTATATCTATCGGGAATATAGGTCGCCACATTCGGGTAATAACTCAATAAATAGGAAGATACCAAAGCGACCGAAGTCGTGCCATCAACATCATAATCGCCAAAAACCAAAATATTCTCGTTGTTGGCTATGGCCTTTTCTATACGTTCAACAGCAATGTTCATATCCTTCATCAAAAAAGGATCGTGCAGGTCTGAAAGTTGAGGGCGAAAGAATTTTTTGGCTTCTTTGTAAGTAGAAATTCCTCTTTGCAACAATAATTGAGCTATCAAACCATCAACATTCAGTGCTGTTGCCAATGTTTTGATTTCTTCTTCTTCAGGTTTTGCCTTAATCGACCAGCGCATAAATTTTTTTTAACTAGTCATCGCTTTGTACCTCGCGATTATGTTTTATTAATAAAAAACGGTTTTAATCTCCAACTCGGCAAACTGTCGAAACATCTCCATTACACCACAATATCTTTCTACGGATAGATCAACCGCTTTTTGTAATTTTTTCTCGTTCAGATTACTCCCGTGAAAATGATATTCAATAACGACTTTATCATAAAATTTAGGATGCTCATCAGTCAAGTTTGCAATAGTCTCAATATGAAATTCATCGACTTCCAATTTCATTTTTTTCATTAGGGAAACCACATCCAGCCCTGAACACCCTGCCAATGAGGAGAGCATCAACGCCTTTGGCCGCAATCCGTTACTATCGCCACCATCTTCTTTGGCAATATCTATTTTTATTGAATGCCCAGAAGGATTATTACTCTCGAAAGTCATATTGCCCAGCCATTTGGTCGTGATATGATTTGTTGTACCCATAATTTTTCGTTTCTTGTAAGCGTTAAAAATACAATTTATTGTAACACTAAATCTTTCTGAAGCACTTCGACCTGTCCCTTCGACTGTGCTCAGGATGACATCCTAAAAATAATAAACATGCCACTTGTACAGCCCCTTGACCCAGACCATAGTCTCGAGACCAAAAAATTGGCCGAATTCTTTAACGAGACCTTGGGTTTTTGCCCCAATTCGGTCTTGACCATGCAACACCGGCCTGCGATCTCAGAGGCGTTTATCAACCTCAATAAAGCCGTAATGGCCAATGAGGGTAGGGTAACCTCCGCACTAAAACGAATAATCGCATGGGTCAGCAGCAATGCTACAGGGTGTCGGTATTGCCAAGCCCATGCTATTCGTGCGGCAGAACGCTACGGGGCCGAACAAGAGCAATTAGACAATATTTGGGCGTACCGCACCCACCCTGCTTTTTCAGAAGCCGAACGTGCCGCCCTTGATTTTTCTTTGGTCGCTTCACAAGTGCCCAATGCCGTTGATGCTGAGATAAAAGAACGTTTGTACAAACATTGGAACGAGGGCGAAATTGTTGAAATATTGGGCGTTATTTCGCTCTTCGGATACCTCAATCGTTGGAATGATTCTATGGGAACTGCAATAGAAGATGGCGCTGTTGAAAGTGGCGATCAGTATTTAGGAAAACACGGTTGGGAAAAAGGGAAACATGGTGGGGGTGTTTATTAATGAAGCTCTATAACGTTTTTAATTTTATCGAGGTCAGGATTTAAAAGTTATTTATATTCTATAATGTCAGGTCGAGCGCAGTCGAGACCTAATTAATTGACATACGCTGCAATTCTCGACTGCGCGCGAATAGATAAATTGCACAATTTTGATATTTCAAATAACGCATTATTGATTTTTGTAAGAAACAATTATAATACTCACTTCTTACCCCCAACAACAACAACAATTTCCCCTTTGGGCGGTTTTTCGGTATAGTGCTTCAAGACCTCTTCGGTAGTGCCACGAACCGTTTCCTCATATAATTTCGTCAATTCACGAGAGACGGAGACCTGTCTTTCCTTTCCAAAACACGTCATAAAATCGGTAAGCGTTTTTATCAATTTATGGGGTGATTCATAAAAAATCATTGTACGGGGCTCTTCGGCCAAAAGTTTTAATCGTGTCTGACGCCCTTTTTTTATAGGAAGAAAGCCCTCGAAAACAAATTTATCATTGGGGAGCCCACTATTTACCAAGGCAGGTACGAAAGCCGTTGCTCCAGGCAAACATTCAACTTCAACGCCTTTTTCAACACAGGCGCGGGTCAGCAAAAACCCAGGGTCGGAAATTGCGGGAGTACCGGCATCTGAAATCAAGGCCATGGTTTCACCAGCCTGTAATCGCCTCACCAAGGTGTCGACTGTTTTATGCTCATTGTGCATATGATGGCTTTGCATTGGCACACTTATCTCATAATGCTGCAAAAGCTTCCCACTGGTACGGGTGTCTTCCGCCAAGATCAAATCAACCTCTTTGAGAATGCGTATGGCCCGTAAAGTCATATCTTCTAAATTGCCGATCGGGGTCGGTACCAGGTATAGTTTTCCCATGAATTAGAATAATACCAGTTTAATTTAAAAACGAGGCATTAATAAATTGAATTGTTTTATGGTTAAACAGGTATAACAAGCCGAAAGTCAATGAACTAACTTTCGATATAAAATATATTGTTTTTCGATTTTAACTAAGAAAATCTGCGTTCGATCAAAGCTTTGAAACGTTCTTCGTATTCTTCTTTTCCTGCCCAAGTATTATATTCGGGCTTCACCATATTATCAATAAAAGAAATAGCACGTTCGTTGCTATCTATTGTGACCAATTGCGACAACACCTTGTTATACTCTTCTGCACTACCATTGAATAAATGTTTTACAAATGCAAGACGATCATTGAGACCCACTTTTATCTCATTACTGCTCAATTTATCATTCAGTGATCTCGATACGGCCTTCTTTTTTGTTTCTTTTTCTTTACGGGGCATTAAGAAATCCTTATCGTTCTTCACATAATCAGGCTTGCCTAAAAAATCGGCTAAAACCTCATCGGCCTGAGTATCGCTGGGCATCTCTGAGACCATATGCTTAATAGTATCCATGCCCGGTATAATAATATCTTCTTGGTGCGGATTATTTTCAGGAACAGATGTGTTTTCATTAAGTACGGCATTGGCCATTTTTTCAAACTTTGCTGCAATTGCATTTTTGGAATCATCTACTTCAATATCATTGAGTTTATCGTCAATGAACTTCAAGACCGCCAATTTTTCGTAGAGGGTTTTAGCAGCCTCGTACATATCTGTAATCTCGTTCATATTTCTAGAGGTTATGATATCGGTAGATAATCGTACCAGCTCCTCTTTCAATTTTCTCTTCATCACTTTTTATTTTATCCTTATATAGAAAAGGTATGTCTTTCTTTTTCTGAACTCATCTTGAGTTAGGCTATTACCTGCAAAATTATCATTTTGCCCTCTAATTTTGTTCTTTTTTCACACTGCAGCTAAGGCTATGCTGTTAAAAAAACACTTCACTAGAGAACAAAAGCATATTTTTTCGCTTAAATACCATAACTCAAGATGAGTTCACTTATTTTTATGGTTTGGACCTATTTCTATAACAAGAACGAAAAAACATCCTATTTTCGTCTAAAATTACAAAATGTTTCTCGAAAACACTGTTAATCATAAAGAGCAATTCGGCTGGATAGAAGTTATCTGCGGCTCAATGTTCTCTGGTAAGACCGAGGAATTGATTAGAAGATTGAAACGCGCAAAATTCGCAAAACAAAAAGTGGAGATCTTCAAGCCCATGGTAGATACACGATACGATGAGAATATGGTAGTCTCACATGATGACAATGAAATTCGCTCTACCCCTGTGCCAGCTGCGGCAAATATTCGAATTTTGGGTGATACCTGTGATGTAGTGGGTATTGATGAAGCCCAATTCTTTGATGATGAAATCGTGACCGTGTGCAACGATTTGGCAAATAAGGGCGTTCGAGTTGTGGTTGCCGGTCTTGATATGGATTTCAAGGGAGACCCCTTCGGCCCCATGCCGGCACTTATGGCCACTGCCGAATACGTGACCAAAGTACATGCCATTTGCACGCGAACGGGAAATCTTGCAAACTATAGCTTTCGAAAATCAGATGACGATAACCTTGTGGTATTGGGCGAAACCGAAGAATATGAACCCTTGAGTCGAGCGGCCTACTACAAAGCATTGCTGCGCGAAAAGGTTAAAGAAATAAAGGTCGAGTCAGAAGAAGTCATTACAAACAAGAAAGATTCAAATGCATAGAGCAAATGAGACCGTTCTAGAGATTGACCTAAAGGTGCTCGAGCACAACTATCATTACCTACGGTCAAGGTTACTGTCCAAAACCAAATTAATGGCCGTAGTAAAAGCCTTTGCCTACGGAAGCGACAGCGTTAGAATCGCTAAAAAAATGGAAAGCCTTGGTGTCGATTATTTGGCCGTGGCGTACGTACACGAAGGTGTGTTGCTTAGAAAAGAGGGCATAGGCATCCCTATCATGGTATTGCATCCGCAGGTAATCAATTTTCATGAACTTATCGAACATCATTTAGAGCCCAATATCCATTCCTTTAGAACATTGAAAAAGTTCTTGAAAGCGTCGAAAAGGTATAATCAAACAAATTACCCTGTACACATTAAATTCAATACGGGTCTGAACCGTTTAGGGTTTGAGGAGCAAAATATAGATGCCATAGCAAAATATTCAAGAGAAAGCAATACCCTTAAAATCATTTCTTTTTTTTCGCATTTAGCTGCATCGGAAGATTTGAACGAAGCCGATTTTACCCGTAAACAAATCAATGCCTTTGAAAAAATAAGCAAGAAAATGAAAACGGAATTAGACCATTCGCCAATCAAACACCTTTTGAATACCTCGGGTATAATAAATTATCCTGAAGCTCAATATGATATGGTACGCAGTGGAATAGGTCTTTATGGTTTTGGCAACGAAGCATCGGTCGATAAAGAGCTAAAACCCGTCGCAACACTTAAAACCATTATATCGCAAATACATACCATTGAACCCAACGAAACCGTAGGGTATAACAGGGCGTTCAAATCAAATCAGCAAAAAATAACAGCAACATTGCCCATTGGCCATGCCGATGGTGTCGGAAGACACTACGGAAACGGAAAAGCCTATGTAAGCGTACATGGCAAAAAAGCACCCATCATTGGTAATGTTTGTATGGATATGATGATGATCGATATTACCCATATCAATTGCAAAGAAGGTGATGAAGTTATCGTCTTCGGGCAAGACCCAACTGCCGAAGCCTTTGCCTCAATGGCAAATACCATATCTTATGAACTGTTGACTGCAATTTCACAACGTGTAAAACGTGTGTTTATTGAAATTTGAATTTATGTGTCAACATTTCGTCAATAACTCTTTTTTTCAGTACTTTGCATTGCATTGACTTGCGTTTATACACAATTAACCAATTAAAACACTAAAAAATGTTAAAGGAATTTAAAGATTTTATCATGTCGGGCAACGTCATTGACTTTGCCGTTGCGGTTATCATGGCTGGTGCCGTAGGCCTTATGGTCAACGGGTTCGTAGCCGATATAATTATGCCCGTTGTGGGTCATTTTGCTGGCGGAATCGACTTTGCCAACCTAAAATATGTACTTACTGCCGCTTCAGGTGTTGAAGGTGCTGATGGGTATGTTGCCGAAAACGCCATTCGATGGGGTGCTTGGGTGAATACTATTGTAAACTTATTAATAGTAGGTTTTGTAATGTTTATGATTGTTAAATCTTATAATAAAGCGAAGCCGCCAGTAGTAGAAGCCCCAGCAGGGCCAACAGCAGAAGAATTGCTTGCTGAAATTCGCGACTCTTTGAGAAAGTAAGCGTACCGTTGTCATGGTTTTTATGACTATGTAAAAAGAATAATTTATTACCGTCAATTAGGTTCACCCACCTGATTGACGGTTTTTTTGCTTTTTAACTTGGTTGCTGAACGTAGTCGAAGTAAAAAAGTTCAAAAGCAAAAACATCAGGTTTGTTGCAAATAAAACAAATTGTTATACTGTTGCGTGTTCGATTCGGTTTGCTTGTACAACACTGCCCTTTGACCTACATTTGTTCCTTATAAAATGACTTGAAATGAAAGTAGCGGTTATTGGTGCCACAGGAATGGTCGGTGAGGTAATGCTAAAAATATTGGAAGAACGCAATTTTCCGGTAACCGAATTGTTGTTGGTCGCCTCAGAACGTTCTATAGGAAAAAAGCTGTTGTTCAAAGGAAAGGAATATAGCGTTATCGGTTTGGCAGAGGCTGTTGCCGCAAAACCTGATATTGCTATTTTTTCCGCAGGAGGGGAAACTTCACTGCAATGGGCACCAAAATTCGCTGAAATGGACACTACGGTTATTGACAACTCCTCTGCATGGCGAATGGATCCAGATAAAAAATTAGTGGTTCCTGAGATTAATGCCCATGAACTGACGGTTAACGATAAGATCATCGCCAACCCCAATTGCTCTACTATACAATTGGTGATGGCCTTGGCGCCATTACACAAAAAGTACAAGATGAAACGTGTAATCGTTTCTACCTACCAATCGGTCTCTGGATCAGGGATAAAAGCAGTTCAACAATTAGAAAATGAGATTGCCGGTGTGAAAGGCGAAATGGCCTACCCCTACCCTATTGGTAGAAATGCATTGCCCCATTGTGATGTGTTTATGGAAAACGGCTATACGAAAGAAGAAATGAAACTGGCCCGTGAGCCACAAAAGATATTGAACGACAGAACATTTTCGATCAGTGCAACGGCAGTACGAATACCCACAGCCGGAGGTCATTCGGAATCAGTGAACGTAGAATTTGAAAACGATTTCGAACTGAACGAGGTGCGTAGATTGTTGAACGATTCCGCAGGTGTTACCGTACAGGACAACCCCGATACCAATACCTACCCCATGCCCATATATGCGCATGGCAAAGATGAGGTTTTTGTGGGTCGTATTCGAAGAGACGAGACCCAACGAAACACGTTGAATATGTGGATCGTTTCCGATAACCTTAGAAAAGGTGCTGCGACCAATGCCGTACAAATCGCAGAGTATTTGGTTGCGAACAGTTTGGTTTAAAGAAAATCTTATTAGGCTTTGAACTAAAGGTTTTTTTTGTGGTATTTTTATGACGTACCTATCCACGTCAATTATGAAAAAAATTATTTTATTACCCCTAACAGCAATACTTATAATTGCCTGCCAGACCAAATCTAAAAAAGAACCTATTATAGTGAACTATCCTCTTACCAAAAAATCAGACACTGTCGACACTTATTTTGGAACTGAAGTAAAAGACCCCTATCGCTGGCTAGAAGATGATAGAAGCGCAGAGACCGAAGCTTGGGTAAAGAAACAGAACAAAGTGACTTTTGAATATTTGGAAAAGATTCCTTTCCGTGAGGCTCTAAAAAACAGATTAGAAAAATTATGGAACTATGAGAAATTAAGTGCTCCGTTCAAGGAAGGTGATTATACCTATTTCTACAAAAATGATGGTCTTCAAAACCAATATGTGGTATATCGCCAAAAGAACGATGGTGAGCCCGAAGTCTTTTTAGACCCCAATACCTTTTCTGAAGATGGCACTACTTCATTGGCTGGACTCAGTTTCACAAAAGACGGTTCGTTGGCTGCCTATTTGATCTCTGAAGGTGGCAGTGACTGGCGAAAAGCAATTGTACTCAATGCTAAAACTAAAGAGATTGTGGAAGACACGCTTGTAGACATTAAATTTAGCGGACTCTCATGGAGAGGTAATGACGGATTTTATTATTCAAGTTATGACAAACCAAAAGGAAGTGAGCTGTCTGCAAAAACCGACCAACACAAACTGTACTATCACAAATTAGGAACACCTCAAACGCAAGACGAGCTTGTTTACGGGGGTGTCTCCTCAGAAAAGCACCGTTATGTTAGTGGTTCTGTAACTGAAGATGAGAAATATTTACTCGTTTCCGCGGCAATTTCCACCTCAGGGAACAAGCTATTTATTAAAGACCTCTCAAACCCTAGGGGCGAACTTCGTGTTATTTTGGATCATACCGGCACCGATAGTTTTGTGATTGAAAATGTAGGCTCTAAACTTTACATCGTGACCAACATGGACGCCCCCAACAAAAAAATCATCACTGTAGATGCTTCCAATCCGGTTCCAGAAAACTGGGTGGATTTCGTCCCTGAAACAGAAAATGTACTTTCTCCGAATACTGGTGGGGGCTATTTCTTTGCGGAATATATGGTAGATGCCATTTCAAAGGTTTTTCAATATGATTATGCTGGAAAACAGGTTCGCGAAGTACAATTACCCGGTATAGGAAGTGCCAACGGTTTTGGCGGAAAAAAGGAAGAAAAGGAATTTTATTTTTCATTTACCAATTACAATACTCCAGGGTCATCATACAAATACAATGTGGAAACTGGGAAATATGAACAGTATTGGAAACCACAAATCGATTTTAACCCTGAGGGATATGAGTCACATCAGGTGTTTTATAATTCTAAGGATGGCACAAAAATTCCTATGATCATTACCCATAAAAAGGGTTTGCTGCTGAATGGCGAGAATCCTACTATTTTATATGGTTATGGCGGATTCAACATTAGCCTGACGCCCTCTTTCAGTATTGCCAATGCGGTCTGGATGGAACAGGGCGGCATTTATGCCGTCCCAAATCTTAGAGGTGGGGGCGAATACGGTAAAAAATGGCATAAAGCAGGTATCAAGACCAAGAAACAAAATGTATTCGATGATTTTATCGCAGCGGCGGAATATTTGATTGTGAACAACTATACCTCATCGGATTATCTAGCCATAAGGGGCGGTAGCAATGGTGGGTTATTGGTTGGTGCAACAATTACACAACGTCCAGACTTAATGAAGGTCGCCCTACCCGCCGTTGGTGTTTTAGATATGCTTCGCTACCACACCTTTACCGCAGGGGCAGGTTGGGCATATGATTACGGAACATCCGAAGAAAGCAAAGAAATGTTTGAGTATTTAAAAGAGTATTCACCAGTGCACAATGTTAAGAAAGGCACTTCTTACCCTGCAACTCTTATTACTACAGGTGACCATGATGATAGGGTAGTACCGGCTCACAGCTTTAAATTCGCTGCTGAACTACAAGAAAAACAAACAGGAAATGACCCTACATTAATTCGAATAGAAACTAATGCAGGCCATGGTGCTGGTACTCCAGTAAGCAAAATTATTGAGTTGTATGCCGATATTTATGGGTTTACCCTATATAATATGGGTTTTGAAAAATTACCTAATCAAGCCGTAATAAAAGATTTTAAAGAATAACCCTTCACAAAAATCATAATTTATGGTAAAGTCCGTTTTTACTTTAAGAACGGACTTTTTTTATCCTCCCAACGCTAGTAAAATGCTACAAGTAGATCATGTAACCTTTGCTTATGATGATACTCCCGTATTGGAAGATATTAATCTAAAAGTAAACGAAGGAGAACATATTGCCATTATAGGTGAAAGTGGATGCGGAAAAAGTACTCTGCTAAAGGTAATCTATGGCCTGTTACATATAAAAATAGGTGAGGTCTATTGGAACGAAACACCAATCTTGGGGCCACTCTATAATTTGGTGCCCGGAGAGTCCTATATGAAATACCTTTCGCAAGATTTTGACCTAATGCCCTATACTTCGGTTTTTGAAAATGTAAGCCAACATTTATCCGTTTTTGAACCAGAAGAATCAAAACGACGTGCCCAAGAATTATTAGAGCTAGTTGATATGGCCTCGTTGGCCGAGACCAAGGTGCGAAATTTGAGCGGTGGCCAGCAACAACGTGTGGCCTTAGCACGGGTTTTGGCACAACTGCCAAAAATACTCTTGCTCGATGAACCTTTTAGCCATATTGACAATTTTAGAAAAAACGACCTACGACGAAAACTATTTGCCTTCTTAAAGAAAGAGGGTATAACCGTTCTTACGGCGACCCATGACCATAATGACATGTTACCTTTTGCAAATCGGGTAATCGTACTTAGAGATAAAAAAATCATTGCCAAAGACACCCCAAAAAACTTATATGAGCACCCTAAAGACCTTTACATTGCCTCTTTATTCGGCGAGGCCAATAAGATTCCCATCAATATCGTCAAGACCTATGCAGATACCAAACGGCGTATTATCGTATATGCTCAAGAGTTCAAGGTTTCTGAAAAATCAGGTCTTGAAACCGTCGTTAGCAAATCGTACTATATGGGCAGTCATTATATGATAGAAGGTACTTACGAAAATCAGCGCATATATTTTCATCACTATGCGCCTTTGGAGAAGGGCAAAGAGATTTTTTTGAACGTATCGCTCGAGATCATAAACCAGCGGTTGGCAAATTCTTAAACTTGTGAACAAAGACCAGATTATAAAAGAGTTACAATTCAAGGCGGTACGAAGCAGCGGTGCTGGTGGACAGAACGTAAATAAGGTTTCAACCAAAATCGAACTTTTTTTCGACCTGAACAACTCAGATGCCCTCTCTG
>CAZEUV010000058.1:0-16392 GCA_964515285.1 uncultured Maribacter sp.
CGCTTTCGGCAGATTATAGTAAAGATGCTACTACTACCAGACAATTTTTTACCACTACTCAAAATAAGATGCATTGGGCAATATCAGGAAAAACAGCAGCTGAAATTATTTATAACAAGGCTGATGCAGAAAAAATTTATATGGGCTTAGAAATCTGGAAAAATGCACCTGAAGGTAAAATATTGAAATCTGATGTAAGTATTGCCAAAAACTATCTTGAGCAAGAGCATCTAAAACAATTGCAAAGAATAGTTACTACCTACTTAGACCTTGCAGAAAATCGTGCAAACAGAGGTATTGTAATGAATATGAAAGACTGGATTGTGTTTCTAGATAAATTTTTAGAATTGTCTGATTACCCGATTTTATTGGATAAAGGAAAAATATCTGCATTGGAAGCCAAGATAAAAGCAGAAAATGAATATGATAAATTTAGGGTATTTCAAGATGAAAGCTATATCTCTGATTTTGATAGAGAAGTAAAAAGAATAATAGGCAAAAAAGATAAGCAATAGAATTACCGCAAATAGCATTAGAAGAATTTATAATCAACGTATTGGGGCAAGTTGAAATGGATTATGGGCGGCGCAACGGGCATGTCACCCAAAGATTGGTTTAATGTGGTATTGCACGGTTTTCCCTTTTTGCATTTAATACGACTGGCGTTTATGAAAATTAGTGAAAAATCTAAATCCTAATCCAAAATATCCTTACATTTAATCCTTCAAAACAAGGAACGCATATGAAAAAATTATTCCTATTACTTGCTGTATTTGCAGTATACTCGATTTCAGCACAAGAAGAATCGCAGCTAAAATCACAGGTACGGCATAGTATTAGTGAAATTCGTGAATTTGTAAAGATTCCGAACGATGCCTTAGAGCATGCCGACATCAACAGAAACCTTACTTGGTTGACCAAAAAATTCAATGAACGGGGGTTCAATTCATCTATTTTGCCTACCGAGGGAGAATCGTTGTTCTTTGCCTCCTTACCTATGGTAGATAGCAAACCCACTATTCTTTTCTATATGCATTTTGATGGCCAATCGGTCGACCCCTCAAAATGGAATCAATCAAACCCATACGAGGTGGTCTTAAAATCACCCGATGGCGATGGATGGAAAACCGAGGCTTTTGAAGATCTGAACGAAGACATTCATTATGACTGGCGATTGTTCGGTCGTTCAACCTCTGATGATAAAGGACCGATCGTCATGTTCTTGAACGCCATTGATCTATTGAAAGCGAACAATCAAGAAATCGCCTTCAACGTAAAAGTGATTTTAGATAGTGAGGAAGAAAAAAGCAGCAAACCCCTACCCAAAGCCGTAAAGGAATACCGTGAATTATTAGAGGCCGATTTTCTGATCATTAACGACGGTCCCGTACACATATCGGGCAAACCTACGATCGTTTATGGGTGTAGGGGCATTACCTCTTTGTCGCTGACTACCCATGGCCCTATACGACCACAACATAGTGGGCACTATGGCAATTACGCCCCAAACCCCGGTTTTCAGTTGGCGAAAGTTTTGGCGAGCATGAAAGATGATGAAGGTAGAGTACTCATTGATGGCTATTACGATGGTATTACTTTTGATGATAATACACTTTCTATTTTAAAGGGCGTACCCGAAGATGCAGCTACGATCAATGCAAATTTGGTCATCAAAACCCCTGAAAAAGTAGGCTCTTTTTATCAAGAATCCCTTCAGTACCCTTCGCTGAATATTCGTGGTCTGGGTTCTGGTTGGATAGGTAAAAAAGCGCGCACCATAGTACCTGCTACCGCTACTGCCGAAATCGATATTCGCCTAGTACCGGAAACTAATGGTAAAAGACTAAAATCATTAGTCAAAAAACACATTCAAAACCAAGGTTTTTTTATTACCGATACTGTACCCACTAAAACAGAACGCATGGCTCATGACAAGATCATGACCATCACCGAAGGAAAAATAACGGATGCCTTTCGTACCGATCTGAACAATTCGCATGGTGAGTTCTTGGTAAATACCCTAAAGACAACACTGGGTGATGATGTGGTTCAAATACGTATTATGGGCGGTACCGTACCCATTGCTCCATTTATCAATGAATTAAAAATTCCTGCCTTTATCGTGCCTATGGTGAACCCTGACAACAATCAGCACAGCCCGAATGAGAATTTGAAAATTGGACAGATCACTTATGGGATCAAGGTTTTTTATGGGATTCTTAGCGAAAACTAAACTGCCTATCACTATACACTGATTGCTTTTTTTGTACTACAGAAAGGAGTTTGTTATCAAGCAGAATTTCTACTTGCATTGATATTTCCGTACAAGGATCTGGTGACTATTTTTTCGTACAGTTCTTTATAGTCTGAATTCTGTCCTATTTTCTGTAAGGCACATTGTTGAATGACCAAAAGGGGCAATACAATGTTCTCTCTGATTTTTATCGATTCTCTTGAAATCATCTCTCCTTCCATTAAAACATCCATATCTGAAATCGACAAGAGCATTTCTTTTGACAGTTTGTATTCAACATGTAGAATATTCCAAAAAGCACCATATTCCTTATCATCTTTCATATAGCTGGTCAGCTCAAAATAGCACTTTGTCAATGACATCATACTATTGAGCATCAAGGCCTGAAAGAAAGGGGCTTCTTTGTACAGCGTTTTCAAGTCGTTTAATTTTCCGTTTTTCTCGAGTGTTTTTAAGGCGGTACCGATACCAAAATAACCAGGTACGTTCTGTTTTAATTGACTCCATGAGCCCACGAACGAAATTGCCCTTAGATCGGTCAGTTCCAACTTTTCCTTATGCCCTCTTTTACCAGGGCGACTACCGATATTGGCCTTTGTATAGTACTTCAAGGTACTCATGTTCTCTAAATACGGCATGAATTTTTCGTGCTGCTTTAGGTTGTTGTATTTCTCAAAACTCAGCTCTGATAATTCTTCCATCAATTGACGTGAACTTTCAGAGATCACATTTTCTTTTCCGAAGAGATTATTTGACAGGCCTGCCGTTACCAATTGTTCACAATTGTGCATAAACTGCTCTTTGGTGCCATAGGTACTGGTAATGGTCTGGCCCTGTATGGTCAACTGAATTTCGTTATTGGCTATATCCTTCGTTTGCGAAGCATAAAAACGGTGTGTTTTTCCACCACCTCGTGCCGGTGGGCCACCACGCCCATCAAAAAAGATTGCCTTTATATCATTGCGAACACAAACGGCCGACAGTTTCTCTTTGGTTTTCAAAATAGACCAGTTTGCTTTTACATAGCCTCCATCTTTGGTACCGTCAGAAAAGCCCAGCATGATGGTGTGCTTGTTCTTTCGCTTTTCAAGATGCGTCCGATACTCGGGCAGGTCGAACAAGTTCTGCATGGTGGCTTCGGCGGTGTCCATTCCCTTCATGGTTTCAAAGAGCGGTACGATATCAAAGGTGATTTTTGAAGCTTTCCAACCGCACCAACGAAAAAGGCCGTACACAAAAAGAACCGAGAATACATCTTCAGAATTACTGATGATATACCGGTTACAGCCTTCTTCCCCATTCTTTTCTTGAATAGCCTTCAGTTGTGTGATATTTTGAATGGTATCGATTACAATTTCTTCTTTGAAATCATTGGCCGCCACCTTAATATTTTTATGAAGCAGCATATCGATCAAGGTAGCTTCGTCAAGTTCATCGATATGTTGTTTTATCAATCCATTTTGCTTAAGTATCGTCTCTACAACGAGTAGGTGCTTGCTGTGATCCTGACGGATATCCAAAGTCGCAAAATGGGTTTTAAAGATTTTTACCTTATCCATCAAATAATCTAGATCTTTTAAATACAACCCATGGTACTTTTCGACCAAAATACCACGTATCTTCATAAGTACGTTGATGATCTCTTCATAGCCAATATGTGCATCGACATTGAACATGGCCGTATACAATCTTCCCCTGAGCTCGAACAACAAATTCTGCAACTCTTTAAAAGTGAGTTTTTGGTGCAGGTCTTTGAGATCATTGTAATAGCACTTCATTAATGTTATACGAAGCTCATCTGCCACCTCTTTGGTAATACCGGCAGTTACGAAAGGGTTTCCGTCTCTATCACCGCCCGGCCAAAAACCGAGTTTCACTATATTGTGATTTTCAAAATCGACATTGTCTACGTTCTCTTTAATATAGGCGTACAGATCACCTACCGCATCATAATAAACATTTCTCAGTATGTAAATAATATTTTTAGCCTCATCAAAAGGTGTTGGTTTTTTTGCATTGATTAAAGAGGTCAGCCCCAATTGACGCAGGGTTACATCTATTTCGTTGATCTTGTTATCAAGGATCAAAAATCGTAGCTTGCTCATAATATCTAAAACGGCCCGAGTATAGAACTGTGTAGGGTGTGCCGTCAACACGATACGCGCACTAAAGGTGGACAGCTTATCTGATATTTTATCCCAACTTTTGTTCTTGTCCACCATCTGAAAATAATCACGAATCGACAATGAGCTACTGTGTTCTTGTACTTGAGGAAACGCTGCGTCTTCAACACTATCGTACAGCACCACTTGCCTTTCTACATACTGTATAATTCGAAACATAAAATCGATCCGATCTTTCTCAGAAGCTATATTCGCATAATTATCAAAAAAGGAATTTAATATCTCCTGCGGATTTTTTCCTGATTTGAGTCCCTTCTGGCACTGATCCAATAACAGGGGAATAAGCATACCAACATTCTCGATATTCTGATAGGGTAGGTTGAGCAGCAGGCTATTGTATATATTGAATTTATTGTTGACCGCTTTTTTAAAGACTTCGAATCTTTCAGAATTCTGCATTGTTCTCTTTCGTTTTAATTAATGAACTCGTTTATCGGTAGAAAAAAGGGAATACCAAGCGAACCGATAAATATCGCAATTATATTATAATCTTCGGCATGGTTACGCCCATATAACAAAATAATCTGCCTACACCACAAAACCAACGGACTTCACAACAATATTTTCTGGAAGGGATAGAAAAAAAGTAGATTTACAGTGTAATAAAAACGATTTAATTTTTTTCATTTTCATATAGTGTTCTCGTAAAAGAGCTTGGTCTTCACTGATTGGGCTCTTTTTAGTTTATTATCACCTGAAACTACTTATTTACGCTATGCGCTTTTCACTTTTCCGCCCATCGCTAAGCGCATTACCGAAAAAATAGTATACCGAATCATCTAAAAAAAACGACCGTACTGTAAGACCCTATAATCAAAGGTATTGAACTTGGGGTTTTTATCTTTAAGGTTTTTGTATTCGGCCATACTGCCAATGGCCCTATTTGCCGCTCCGGAAGGAGCTATCAGAGATATGGTCTTAATGTTTCTTGAAGGTGATAATTCAAATTGGTGCACTCTGGGTACTATCTCAGAAATTACTTTTAGAGCAAGGCCATATTCTTTCAGGTGTCTTCTAAAAAAATATTCTGGGCCATTTTTACTGTTACCGCCTGTAAACAAAAGCGTATCTACATTTTTATATTCCTTTAGGTAACGCACTAGGTTTCTTAATGTGATATTTTGCATACCCAAATCAGAGGCATCGATTTTTATTCGTTCGGCACTTGCCACGATATCGCACACCCCTATTTTTCGTTGCAACAAAAAATCTTTGCGCTGTTGGGCGGCAAAGTCAGTGGTTTCGTATTTTAAATTGAGCTTGAAAAGCTCGTCTAAGATAGGCCAAAGCTGTCCGTTTCTGCTTCCATAGCAAAAATCGACATCATCAGGTTTTAAATCTCTTGTTGTAAACCTAGGTGGTGGCAAAGTACCGACAATCAGTTTGGTAGCTTCTTGAAAGAGAAAGGGTTTATAGGGGTGGGTATGCTTGAACATCACAGTTCTTTTGCCAAAAGCTCTTTGGCTTTGTTTATTAATATTCCGTTCTGACGGTAGCTGGTTTTTGACATGCCCTCTGATTCGGCCACAATTTCTTGAAGAAGTTCACGGGCCCTGTCTTGTTTGCCATTTCGAATATAGAATTTTGCCAATTCTAAACGCTCTTGATACCTACTATACGGGGCATCAAAGGTTTGAAGATATTCTTCTGCCGTGGTAGCATCTCCCATCTTTTCTAAAGCCAAGGCATATAAAAAAGCCGCATTCGATTTTTTAAACTTTTGATCCGTCGTTATTTTTTCAGCACATACAATAGCCTTGTCGAACTGTGAAGAAAAGTAATATGCTTCTTCTAGTTTTGAAATGGTATAAAAATCGTTTCGAAAAACATCCTTCAATGAGGCCTTGTAGTTTTCTATCGCCTTTTCATGGTGCTCTGCCTCGAGATAAGCGTCTGCCAATTTTACTTGATTTTCAAAGGTTTCGGCAAACTTGAACTTTTTTTCTAAGTCCTTTATTTTTTTGGTCGGATTGAGAACCGAAACGATATCTACTTGCATTTTATCGACATCCCTTTTCTGGACAACGTTCATGAACAGATACAGAATAGAACCCAATACGGGCACAAACAAAATAGCGAAAAACCAATAATAATTATTTCGGTTTACATAACAATGGTAAGCACAATACACTTGCAAGGCGAGAATAAGATAATAATACATACTTCTAAAATAGCAACTATTTGTTATTACAAAGCTATATTCAGACTTAAATCCATTACTGTCGTTTAAATATGTAAATTGATTTTGTCAGATCAATTTAGTAACTTACCTGAAATCAATACTATAAACATGGGTAAAGGAGACAAAAAAACAAAACGAGGTAAAATAGCAAATAAATCTTATGGTGCCAGAAGACCAAAAAAACCCAAGAAGGTAGTAGCTCCTGTAACTAAAAAGAAAAGTGTAAAAAAGAAGAAGTAATCGACCTCTTGAAACTATCGCCCCTGCTTTTGTTTCTGTGCTGCTCATGAATCGATAAAACGAGCCACTAGTACAATATGGGGGTTTTCTTATGCTGATACGGGTCGGGATATAGCCTCTTTCAGTAAACTACCTCGAGGCAAGCCCACGAGGCATTAATAGGAATTCATCTTTTACATTTCGACGCAAGCGTCGGAGTATTAAACCTCCCGAAGTTTCGGGAGTGGGAATAAAAAAACCAACCACAACCGTTATAAAGTTCGATCATATTTTGAGATATGCTGGCAAAAACATGGTTGCCTGAAGATACTATGCAGGTTTTGTCAAAATGAAATAGAGGAAGCAAACCATTGAGTGAAGGTTACAAACCCCGGCCGGCATAAGACATTATACACCCAACTACGATCATATGATAGAATTAATATCGCGTGCAACCAATTTTCAAGAAAGAATCGCAGTTAAGAGCGATGCTTCGCATTACACATATAAACAACTTCTTGATATTTCTAAAAAAATAGCACTTACATTATTAGAAGGCAAAAAAGACTTGGACGAAGCTCGAATTGCTTTTCTTGTACCAGCCAGTTTTGAGTATGTTTGCACACAATGGGCCATATGGCGAGCTGGCGGAATCGCAGTTCCGCTTTGTGAAAAACACCCCACTTCTTCAATAAAGTATGTTGTTGATGACACAAAAGCCTCTATAATTGTATTTTCTAAACAATTTGAAGATCTACTATCCCCTTTAATGAACACCCCTGATATTCGGTTTATTCCGTTTGAAAAATTCAGCGAACAACAGGGTGTTCTTCCTGATATTGATTCGAAGAGGAGAGCCATGGTTTTATACACCAGCGGCACTACAGGTTCACCTAAAGGAGTCGTAACTACACATACGAATATTGAAGCGCAAATTACCGCTTTAACCACCTCATGGGAATGGAACAAAAATGATCATATTTTAAATGTACTGCCTATGCACCATGTGCATGGTATCATCAATATATTAAGCTGTGCATTATGGTCTGGAGCCTGCTGTGAGTTTCTTCAGAAATTCAACACCAAGACTATTTTCGAAATCTTCAACAAAAGAAAGGTCAATTTATTTATGGCCGTGCCTACAATTTACTATAAGTTGATTACCCAATGGAAAAAAAATCCTATTGAAGAACAAAAGCGAATTTCTACAAATTTAAAGGGCTTTCGTCTTATGGTTTCAGGCTCAGCAGCCCTACCTATAAGTGTTCTTGAACAATGGAAAGATATTAGCGGCCATATATTATTAGAACGCTATGGAATGACAGAAATGGGAATGGCCATTAGCAATCCCTACCACGGAGAACGAAAACCAGGTCATATTGGGCAGGCTTTGTTTGGGGTGAACGTTAGGCTGGCAGACGAAAGCGATCAAATTATTTCAGAAGGTACTCAAGGAGAAATTCAAATAAAAGGATCTAATATATTTAAAGAATATTGGAACAAACCAAAAGAAACGTCCGAATCGTTCACCAAAGACGGATGGTTTAAAACTGGTGACATTGCTGTTTTTGACCATGGTTACTATAAAATTTTAGGTAGAAATTCAGTTGACATCATAAAATCGGGTGGCTTCAAGATTTCAGCACTGGAAATTGAAGAAGTACTTCGGTCCCATCCAAAAATCAAAGATTGTGCTGTTGTAGGCATACCTGATTTAGAATGGGGGGAAATTGTAGCCGCAAGCTTGGTTATAGAGCCTTCTGGGTTTAATTTAGATCAATTGAAAGAATGGATAAAAGAAAAATTACCTAGCTACAAAACTCCAAAAAAGTATATCGTACAAGATGATTTACCAAGAAATGTAATGGGAAAAGTCACCAAAAACACATTGAAAAAAATACTGATCAATAGATAAAACATACTATGAAAATTTACGGAGTAGCGTTATTGGCCGCTTGTTTTCTTATAGGAAAATTAATGGGCAATCTTTTAGGGGTTCTTATAAACATAAAAAGTGATATAGGGGGTGTAGGTTTTGCTATGGTACTCTTAATCTTATCTAGTACATATTTGAGAAAGAAAGGGTGGTTGGTACAAGAATCTGAAAAGGGTATATTATTCTGGAGCTCAATGTATATTCCGATAATTGTTGCCATGTCTGCCACCCAAAATGTAAATGCAGCAATTTCAGGAGGGGCTGTGGCAATTTTAGCAGGGCTCTTTGTAACTATAGCTTGCTTTATGTTGGTGCCCCTAATTTCTAAAATTGGCAAAACCCAAGAATCAGAAACCTCAAACAATTAGGCAATGGAGATCATCGAAATGATAATAGGCAAAAACGGACTTATATTCGCCTTTCTTTTTGTGGGGTTGATTATGTTGTTTTCATTTTGGATGTCAAAAAAGATAACCCGAAATAAAATTCCTGGAGTTGCTCTTGCCATTATCATCGGATTGGGATTAGCATTTTTTGGAGGCAAAAAGGGTATTGCAGATATTCCACTATTTGCGGGTATGGCAGTACTTGGCGGCTCAATGCTAAGAGATTTTTCAGTAGTATCAACAGCAATGGGAGCCGACATGAACAAAATAAAACACGCAGGATTGGCTGGTGCAGTCTCCCTATTTGTAGGTTTATTGGTTTCTTTTTTCATTGGGGTCTTAGTGGCTATTTTCTTGGGATATACAGATGCTGAAAGCTTAGTGACAATAGGTGCTGGAGCCTGCACATATATTGTTGGTCCCGTAACAGGTTCTGCAGTAGGGGCCAGTTCAGATGTAATAGCCATCAGTATTGCCACAGGTGTTTTTAAAACCATTTTGACCACCATCGGTACACCCTTGATCGCAAAAAAAATCGGTTTGGATAATCCACATTCCGCCATTGTGTTTGGCGGTTTATTGGGCACCACAAGTGGTGTAGCTGCTGGTTTAGCGGCTACAGATCCAAAACTTGTTCCCTACGGTGCTTTAACTGCCACGTTCTATACAGGTTTAGGCTGTTTATTATGTCCTTCCTTATTTTACCTTATCCTAAAATTTGTTATTTTATGATTACAGGTTTACCCTTTTACGTCTACTTCATCTTTTTTATGGCATTATTGTTTTCTCTGGCGTTATTCTATTTTGCGAGCAATAAAAGTCTGAAAGTCACCGCAGGAATTATCCTTTGGGGAGTATTGCACAGTGTTTTGGCAATTTCAGGGTTTTATGAGGATACCTAAACGATACCGCCCAAATTCATTTTATTGGCTATACCAGTGATCTTGATTTTGCTTTCTTCCATTTTTTCTAAAGACATAGAAAAAAGAGACAAAAGAAACAGAGCGAGGTAAAATATAGAATAATTCTTAAAGTCAGAAAGGCACTGAAAAGCAGATAGTTAATCCGTTTTAAAAACCAAAAGGACGTTACCTTCCGTAACATTCAATTCATAGGTATAAAAACCGGATGTCAATGGCTTTTCACCAACAAAATCTATTGGTTGTAATACATAGGTTTCACTACCCGATTCTATTTTGATATAGGCATATTCATAGGCCGTTCCATATTGTAAATACTCTGAATATTCATTTGGGGCGACATTGGCGTGAAGACTTTGGGCATCACCTACTTGTACCTTATCAAAATTGATAGCGCTGGTATTTTTTATTCGAATGCTCGCTCCAACATCATCATCGTTATCGGTGCAGGCCACTGAAAAAAGAAAAACAGTAAGAAGTAAGATTATTGTATTTTTCATCGTTTAGAATTTATAAGTAAGATGCTCTAAAACTAAAACGGTTACTTTTGAAAAATAGTCTAACGAATAAAAGTGGGTTGGTTCTCTTTTAGCGTATGTTCTTGGCTGAACATATAACCATCAAGGTTGAAACCCTTGATATCATCTAAAGTTTTTGCATTTGAATCGATAATATACCGTACCATGGATCCCCGTGCTTTTTTTGCATAAAAACTGATGATTTTTAATTTGTCATTTTTCCAATCTTTGAATACGGGGGCAATGACAGGCACTTTCAAAGCCTTTTCATCAATAGCACTATAATATTCATTACTCGCTAAATTGACAAAAAGCTCTTCTTCTTTCAACTCCTCGTTCAAATGTTGGGTAAGGTCTTTCTTCCAGAATTCATACAGGTTTTTTTTGCGGGCGATCTTCATCTGTGTTCCCATTTCCAAACGATAGGGCTGCATAAGGTCCAAAGGTTTTAAAACTCCATAGAGACCTGATAAAATACGTAAGGTATCTTGTAATCGATCCAATTTCTTGCCTGAGATGGTATACGCATCCAAGCCTTGATAAACATCACCATTAAAGGCATAAACGGCAGGGCGGGAATTCTCTGCGGTAAAAGGCGTTGAAAATTGTTGGTTGCGTTGCCAATTGAGATCAGCCAACTTATCTGAAATATGCATCAGTTCTGACAATACCTTGGGTTTTTTCTTGGCCAAGATCTTGTTCAACTTTTCGGCCTGTTCTAAAAAACCTGGCTGGGTATATTTTGATGTGGGCAATTTACTTTCAAAATCAAGTGATTTCGCCGGAGAGATAACAATTTTCATAATCCATCTAATTTTATATAAAAATAAAGAGGATTACTCATAAAACCAACCTTGTTTGAAAAGAGTTGTTGATAGGGGTATTGAAGTTATCTATACCTAAAGAACTCGTTAAGCTTACTGGCTATGATTTGAATAGTGTCGCCATTTTTCAATACACTCGGCCATGTCTTGGGGAAGCTCGGACTCAAAGCGCATCATTTTATTGGTGACCGGATGTACAAAACCCAAGGTCTTTGCGTGCAATGCCTGTCGTGGTAATATCTTAAAAGCGTTGTCAACAAATTGCTTGTACTTGGTAAACGTAGTGCCTTTCAATATTCGCTCGCCCCCATAACGCTCATCATTGAACAGCGTATGGCCAATGTATTTCATATGAACACGAATCTGGTGTGTTCTACCAGTCTCAAGCTTGCAAGACACCAAAGTAACATACCCCAAACGTTCGATTACCTTGAAATGAGTAACAGCCTCCTTACCTTCCTCACCATCGGGAAAAACGTGCATTTGAAGTCGGTTTTTCGGGTGGCGGGCGATGTTACCTTCAATGGTTCCGCTATCATCTTCCATATTGCCCCATACCAAAGCGACGTACTCTCGCTCAGAGGTCTTATCAAAAAACTGTTTTGCCAAATGCGTCATAGCGACCTCGGTCTTGGCCACTAATAACAGTCCCGAAGTATCTTTATCAATACGATGTACAAGGCCTGGCCGCTCGTTACTATTTATAGGTAAGTTCTCAATATGATGAATCAGGGCATTGATCAAGGTGCCAGAATAATTACCATGACCAGGGTGCACCACCATTCCGGCAGGTTTATTTACTACAAGAAGTACATCGTCTTCATAAACGATATCTAAAGGAATATCTTCAGGAACTAACAAAAACTCATGCGGCGGATGTTCAAAAAGCACTTTTATCTCATCACCTGCCTTTACCTTGTAATTCTGTTTTACAATCTGACCGTTCACCCATACATGGCCATCTTTGGCCGCCTTCTGAATTTTATTTCGGGTGGCGTTTTCGATAAAATTCATCAAAAATTTATCAACACGTAAAGGCTCTTGGCCTTTTGAAGCTACAAACCTATGATGTTCAAAAAGTTCATCCTCACTGGGTTCTAGACCATTTTGCGTTTTCATAGCCTATTCAGAATCTGCCTTGATTTTGGCCCTTGAAGTAATCGTACCATTGCCACAGACCAGTTCGATCTTAGAAGTTTTGGGCAGTTTATCACCTTCTTTAATACGCTTGCCCTTATATTTAATATAGTACACCATGTCTTTACCAAGTTCGTCAATATACGTTACCCGCTGAACATCTAAACCTACCGCTCTTAACATTGAAGACGCATTTCTTTGAGTAACTTGAATGACTTGGGGCACGGTCACTTTCTTGTACCCTGACGGATTCACAGTAAAATATATCTTTCGATTCTCTTTTACCTTATTGCCAGCAGGGGGATCTTGTTCTATAATCGAAAACCGAGGGTAATCAGGATTGTAATTTGCCGAGTCTAAAACCTCATACCTCAAATCGGCCTCATCTATGGCCTCGCGCATATCGGTTACCGTCATTTTCGAAAAATCAGGTACTTCAACAAACTCTCCGTGATTGGTAGTACTGTTCAACCAACGCAATAACAGAAAAACCAAAATCACTAAAGCCAATACGGCAAGGCCCAACTGTATTAAAAAAGTTTTACTTCTTAGAAAGCTAAAAAAATTTCTCATTGGTTTTAATTATCCCGACAAAGATAAGAAATGAACATTTATTCCCCCATGGTACGGCACCACCATTTAAAAAAAACGATACTAAGCCCATAAAACCCATCACTTTTTCTTTACTTTGAACTGGTATTACAGGCATTAAGATTAAGAACAAACCAATTTTATGAAAAAAAAGATAGCCATTATCATGGGTGGGTACTCAAAAGAGTACAAAATCTCGCTGAAGAGTGGTATGGTCGTTTATAATTATTTGAACTCCGAAAAGTTCGATGCCTATTGCATACATATTTTTAAAGACAAATGGGTGTATGTTGATAACGATAAAAAAGAATTTGATGTTAATCGTCATGATTTTACCGTAAATATTGGCGGTGACACCCTGCATTTTGATTGTGTTTTCAATGCCACTCACGGTACGCCCGGTGAAGATGGCTTGATGCCCGCTTACTTTGAACTAATCGGAATGCCACAAACATCATGTGATTTCTATCAATCATCGCTTACCTTTAATAAACGTGATTTTCTAAGTGTCATAAAAACCTATGGTATAAAATCGGCTGCTTCATACCATTTGAATCTTGGAGACAAAATCGATGAAAACGCCATTGTGAAAAAAGTGGGGCTACCCTGTTTCGTAAAAGCGAATAAAGCGGGCAGCAGCTTTGGTATATCAAAAGTGTACGAAAAAGAAAAATTAATGTCGGCCATAGAAAACGCCTTCAAAGAAGATGATGAGATTTTGATCGAGGCCTTTCTTGATGGTACCGAAGTATCGGTGGGTGTAATCAAATACCATGGGCAAACAAAGGTTTTACCCATAACCGAAATAGTGACAGCGAACGACTTCTTTGATTATGAGGCTAAATACGAAGGTAAATCTGAAGAAATCACTCCCGCCCGAATATCAAAAGAGCAAGAAAAAAAAGTGACCCAACTGGCGCAACGGGCCTACGATGTCTTAAAAATGACAGGCTTCACAAGAAGCGAGTTCATATTCGTCAAGGGCGAACCCTATATGCTTGAAATGAACACCACACCGGGGCTCACAGAAGAGAGTATTTTACCCCAACAAGCTAATATTGCCGGTATCTCGCTCTCACAATTGTTCGAAAGTGCAATTGACGAAGCTTTAAATGAAAAATAGGTAACTTTATTCACTTTATAGAAAATACTACAAATGAGGCGTGCAATTTTTCCTGGTTCTTTTGACCCATTGACATTGGGCCACTATGATATTATACAAAGAGGTATCACACTTTTTGACGAACTTGTCATCGCCATAGGCATCAACGCAGAAAAAAAGTATATGTTTTCGATTGATGAGCGTATGGGCTTTATCAAAGAGTCTTTTAAAGACGAACCTACGATCAAAGTGCTCACATACGAAGGTCTTACCGTAGATTTCTGTAAAAAAGTAGATGCCAGTTTTATTTTAAGGGGATTACGTAACCCCGCAGATTTTGAATTTGAGAAAGCCATTGCCCATACCAATCGCAAACTGACCGAAATCGAGACCGTTTTTCTACTAACCTCATCAGGTAAATCATATATAAGTTCTTCAATTGTCAGAGATGTTATTAGAAACGGGGGCGACTATACCGGTTTGGTGCCTGATTCGGTACGAGTGAAATAATGCGAATCGTAATTTTGGTGACCTAATTCTTTCGATGTACCCAATACAAGAAAAAAACTTCATGCAAAATAAAGAATGATAACCAAATTTATAAATACTACATTGTTAACGGTATTCTTTTTTATGTCCAATCAAATTGGTTTCGGACAGAATGAAGAAAATATCGCTGAAAAGTATAAGGACGCTCACAAAAAATATTTAAGCGCAACTTGTCCCATCCCTGATGACAACATTCAACATTTCGTTTATTTTGCACGCGAAAGGAACGAGATTATTGACCATCCGCTACTCAAACATCCAATGTTTAAAGGTGCTCAAATCATGTACTTTTGGAAGAATTTTGAAACTCAAAAAGGACAATATGATTTTTCGATATTAAAAGAAGATTACACCTACCTTAAAAAGCATGGGAAAAAATTATTTATACAAATACAAGATGCAACGTTTTATCCAAATAACAATGCTGTACCAGACTATTTGCTAACAAATGATTACGATGGAGGTGCTGTAGTACAGTACAATGAAAATGGAGAACCGGCCGGCTGGGTTGCAAAAAGATGGAACAATAAAATACGAGAGCGCTTTGCTTTATTACTGAAAGCCTTGGGAAAGGAATATGACGGGAGAATTGAAGGCATCAACCTACAAGAAACGGCTATTGGAGTGAGCAAAGAAACGGACTCTAGTTTTTCTGAACAAAAATATGTTACAGGATTAAAAGCAAATATGTTGGCATTGAAAAAAGCATTTCCAACTTCTACTACCATGATTTATGCCAATTTCATGCCAGGAGAATGGCTGCCCTGGAAAGATAAGGGCTATCTTAAAAGCCTTTACAAATATGGCGAAGAAATTGGTGTGGGCTTAGGAGGACCCGATTTAATGGTAAAAAGAAAGGGGCAATTAAATCATGCCTTAAAATTAATGCATGAGGGAGAATATACCGTACCTATTGGAATTGCCATTCAAGATGGGAATTATATCGGAAAAACAGGTGAGGCAGGAGATGGGATAAAGACTAATTCTCATGAAAACATTGTGCCTTTACTTCATGGGTTTGCGAAAGACTTTTTAAGAGTAAGCTATATGTTTTGGGTTAATCAAGAACCTTATTTTATAAAAGACGTTATGCCTTGCTTCTCAAAAAAATAACTCGAAAAAAAGTACTGGGTACAATCAGAGAATGTAACAAGTAGGCAATTGAGTGCTAAATTAAAGGTGTGCATATTTGCCTAGTCCTCCAAAATTTTTTTGGATTTGGCCTTTAAAAAAAATTAAAAACGAAACAAAAAGTTTTGGCTACGAACGCAAGCAGAAACTAATTGTTTCCTTACCCGCCCTACTTTCCATATACCAAACGTCAAGGCTAACATCAGCTATCCTTTCCTAAATTCATTCCTCATTTTTGTAAGAAAAATACCTGTATTTGAATTCCAACTATACCTTTTATAGTCCATTTTTAATCTAACACCACTAGATTTCGGTACTTCACAACAAAATTTAACTAAATTCATGTAATCAACATATATTGTAGGAAATTACTGTATTTTGATTCAAAAGAAAAAAACATCGGTCAATAGTTACCTCATCAAGCAGCTGCCCATTGCTACGGTTTTTGTCAATAAAAAAC
>CAZEUV010000059.1:0-5662 GCA_964515285.1 uncultured Maribacter sp.
GTCAGCAGATTTACAGTCTGCCCTCGTTGGCCGCTTGAGTATCTCCCCTCTTTAAAAATCAATATACAATGAACCTCTAAATACTTATCTAGAGCCGATAGAGGGACTCGAACCCACGACCTGCTGATTACAAATCAGCTGCTCTAGCCAGCTGAGCTACATCGGCTTTCAACGCTTTTACGCATAAAAAAGTCCGCTATTTCTAACGGACTGCAAATGTATATATTTATTTGTTTAATCAAAACAAATTACAGAAAATTTTAACTAGGCATGGCCCCTCATTTTTTCTTTCCTTTTTTTAAGCTTTCTTTCCAACGAATTACATGCCGAATCAATTGCTTCCTCAAATGATCTGCACTGTTTTTTTATGATATATTTATCTTTGGGCACATTCAGTTTTATCTCGACAATCTTATTTTCTTTAGAACTGGTATTTTCCACCTTGAGATAAACATCTGAACTTATAATCCTATCGCAAAATGTCTCTAATTTATCTAAACGGGTTTGTACAAATTCAATAAGTTTACCATCTGCGTTAAAATTAACCGATTGCGCATTTACATTCATAAATATATTTTTAGATGTCTACCTGTGGCAGACAGGTTATACAATGAAAAACAAGAATCGCTATTTTTTACTTCTAGGATGCGAGGCCAAATGAACTTTTTTGAGCTCGGCAATACTATTATGGGTATACACTTGGGTCGAAGCTAAACTAGAATGCCCCAACAACTCTTTTACAGAATTCAAATCAGCTCCTTTATTGAGCAGGTGCGTTGCAAAGGTATGCCTCAAAATATGAGGGCTCTTCTTCACCTTTGACGACACCATACCAAGATACTTATTTATGACTCTATATACAAGGGTTTCATAAATTTTAACCCCTGACTTTAATAAAAAAACATGATTGTCATCGGTTATCGCATCGAGATCTCTCCTTTTTTCTAGATACGATACGAACAATTTTTTTGTTGATACCAAAAGAGGTACAATACGCTCTTTGTTTCTCTTTCCCAAAACCTTGATCGTATCGTTATACACATCAAAATCGGTCAATTTCAAATTAACCAACTCTGTCCTTCGAATGCCAGTCGTGTATAATAACTCGATAATCAACTTATCTCGATGACCAACAAACCCATCTGAAAAAGGTATTTCTCGAAGAACATTCTCCATTTCCGTTTCAGAAAAAGAAACTTCTATTTTTTTAGTGGTTTTCAACGCCCTATGCTTTGCCAACGGATTGGTTGTTATTTTTTCAATTCGTTGCAAAAACCTGTAATACGCTTTCAATGATGCTACCTTTCGATTGATACTCCGGTTAGAAATAGCGTTATTGACCAGAACTACGATCCAACTTCGTATCAAATTATAGGTTACTTCATCAATACAATCGATCTCGTACTCCCTAGAACAGAAGGCAGAAAATTCCTCAATGTCATTTTGATATGCTCTTACGGTGTGTTGAGAATAGTTCTTTTCTAAAGACAGATATGAAATAAAAGATTCAAGTGACATATACCAAAGTTACCACTTTGTTGTTTTATACCCACTTTCATATATGAAAAAACCCGCTAAATGCGGGTTTTTTATTTTGTAAACAACGTTCAACGAAATCTATATTTCTTCTCGATCTCTTAAACCTTGTATATATTCAGCTTTTTGTATTTCAGCTCTACGTACCACAGATGGTTTTAAAAACGCCTGTCGTCTGCGCAATTGTCGCATGGTACCTGTCTTATCGAACTTTCGCTTGAAACGCTTTAAAGCTCTGTCTATATTTTCTCCTTCTTTAATTGGTATTATCAGCATGGGCTACAACCTCCTTTCTTTAGTGATTAGGGCTGCAAATATACAGCCTATTTCGAATTATCCTATACTATTTCAAAATATTTTTGGCAATGACCACCTTTTGTATTTCTGTGGTTCCTTCACCTATTGTACACAATTTAGAATCTCTGTAAAACTTTTCTACCGGAAAATCTTTGGTATACCCATAACCACCATGAATCTGCACCGCCTCATTGGCTACTTTAACACAAACTTCAGAGGCGTACATTTTGGCCATAGCACCCAATTTAGTCATATTGCGCCCTTCGTTTTTCATAAAGGCCGCTTTGTGCAATAACAATTCAGAAGCTTCGATCTCGGTTGCCATATCAGCGAGCTTGAACGAAATACCCTGAAACTTACTTATTGGTTTACCAAACTGAACCCTTTCTTTAGAATATTTCAAGGCCGCTTCATAAGCTCCTTTTGAGACTCCAAGTGATAAGGCTCCTATAGAAATACGACCTCCGTCCAATACTTTCATCGATTGTATAAAACCATCGCCTACTTCACCCAACCTATTGGCATCGGAAATTTTGCAATTGTCGAAAATCAATTCTGCAGTCTCACTAGCGCGCATTCCTAATTTATTCTCTTTCTTGCCACTGGTAAAACCCAGTGTACCTTTTTCTACTACAAAGGCGGTCATACCGTGACTATCACCTTTTTCCCCTGTTCTAATAATAACGACTGCCACATTGCCACTTTTGCCGTGGGTAATAAAATTTTTGGTGCCATTGACAATCCATTCATCACCATCTTTGACCGCAGTGGTGTTCATACCGCCAGCATCAGAACCTGAACTGTGCTCTGTCAGCCCCCAAGCACCGATCCATTCACCAGTTGCTAATTTTGGAAGCCATTTTTGTTTTTGTTCTTCGTTGCCAAAGGTTAAAATATGATTGGTACATAACGAATTATGTGCGGCCACAGATAAACCTATCGAAGGGTCTACCTTGGCAATCTCCTCGATGACAGCAATATACTCATGATACCCAAGACCCGATCCACCATATTGTTCAGGTACAAGAACACCCATAAAGCCCATTTCACCAGCCTTCTTAAAGACCTCTATGGGGAAAGTCTGGGCCTCATCCCACTCCATAATAAACGGCCTGATATACTGCTCTGCAAATTCCTTGGCGGAGGCGGCTACCATCAGTTGGGTCTCTGAGTAATCGAAGCTCATTGAAGACATTGTTTCAGATGACATTTAAGTGATTTTTATAAACGCAAATATAAAACTATTCTATCGATCTTATCTGACGGAAAACCATCGATTTTCTTTAATTCGTCAAACGATGTGATATTACCGTTATTGTTTCTGTACTCGATTATATTTTGGGCGGTTTCATATGTTATGTACACTAATTTAGCCAGTTCTTCCTCGGAAGCCGTATTGATATTGATTTTTTTAATTTTTGGTCTTTCAAGTACTTTGTAGCTTAAAAGCACGCGTTCTATTACTTCGGGTTTCAGACCGTAGACATCTGTCAACTGTTCATCAATCAAAAAACCACCTAGCCTATTTCTGAATTTCACAATTCTAGTGGATAACTTATCACCGATACCATTGATGGCTTTTAAATCTTCGGCCGTAGCTGCGTTCAGGTCTGAAAAATCCTCCCTTAGCCCCTTCGCGAGAGGGGAACTCTTGTGGTCAACTGAGGTTATCCTACTGTTCGCCGAATACTGCTTACTTTTTTTTTGTGTCCATTCCGGGAATTTAAAATAAGGTGCTATAATGTTCAATAATGAATCGGAAATCAAAGTGACCTGCTGAAAACCTTCTGGTGAGTTTACATAATTGTTCTGTGACCTAAACGCATGTAGCTTATCAATTTCAGCTATTGACATACCCAAGGCATATCCCTTATAATCCGTTATGAAATTCGGATTGAAAGGGTATATTTTGAGTGTGTCTTTTTTAAGTGCTTTTTGTTTTAGGCCGTCGACCTGAGTTTGGGTTTCTTCATCAATTCGGATACCAAAGGTTGATACATCCGAAGAAAAAAAAGTGAATACAAAATACCCAACTTGTAGCAGCGCTATTACAAGGAGCAAAAAGAAAATCCCACTCTGTTCTTGTTTGTTGAACTTGAAGTGGGATTTGAAATTTTTCAATTTGATAGTCTAATTACTTACTGCCTTTATATCACGGAGGTATTTATTGAGCTCTTCTTTCACTCTGGGGAAAAGTAAAAGCAACCCTACCATGTTCGGGAATACCAAGGCCAAAATCATTGCATCTGAAAACTTGATTACCGCATCAAGGGTAGCTCCAGCACCAATTACCACGAACAATAAAAATAAGATCTTATAAACCGTATCGGCCGTCTTGCCTCTTCCGAAAAGATATTTCCAAGATTGCAAGCCGTAATAAGACCATGAGATCATTGTAGAAAAAGCAAACAGAATAATCGCAATGGTCAATACATATCTAAACCCTGGAATAACTGAATCGTAAGCCATAGAGGTCAAATCAACACCACCTACATAGGTCTGTGATTCATTCAACAATACCGTACTATTAACTGAATTACCGTAATCAAATGCGCCAGCATCCATATTAAAGAAAATAATCACCAAGGCAGTCATCGTACAAATAACCACTGTATCGATAAATGGTTCTAAAAGCGCCACTACACCTTCACTTGCGGGATATTTTGTCTTTACGGCCGAATGGGCAATGGCAGCAGAACCTGCACCGGCCTCATTTGAAAAGGCAGCTCTTTGAAACCCAACGATAATAACACCAACAACACCGCCAATACCAGCGGCAGGCGTAAATGCCCCAGCGAAAATCATGCTAAAAGCCTCGCCGATATATTCAATATTCGCAAAAATTATGACCAAAGATGCCAAAACATAGACCCCAGCCATAAATGGTACTATTTTCTCGGTTACGCTAGCAATTTTCTTGATTCCGCCAATAATCACGATGCCTACCAAAATAGCTAGAACAACACCTATTATAACCCCAACGGCACCTCCTTCTAAATTAAACATGGTTGTTAGCTGTACTGCAGCTTGGTTCGATTGAAATGCATTACCACCGCCAAAGGAGGCACCCACGCAAAGAACCGCAAAAATTATAGCAAGGGCTTTACCTAGGCCTTTCATTCCTCTTTCATCCAAACCTCTTGACAAATAGTACATCGGGCCTCCGTAAACGGTTCCGTCAGAACCAACATCCCTATATTTTACTCCAAGGGTACATTCTACAAACTTCGTCGACATACCAATCAACCCGCATACGACCATCCAAAAAGTGGCACCAGGACCACCGAGTGCAATCGCTACGGCCACACCAGCAATATTACCAAGACCTACGGTACCTGAAACCGCAGTGGCCAAAGCTTGAAAATGGCTTACTTCCCCATCTTTACTCTCATCGCCTATAGTATCTACGATATCACCGTCAACAATGTTCACATCAGATTTCTCAACACCATGATGATCGATTTCATCATACTTACCGCGTACTGTATTTATGGCCAAACCGAATTTCAAAATACCAGGAAATTTAAAATAGAAAGTGAAAAAAGTAGCCCCAGTGATTAAAAGAATCAAAACAATGGGCATGTCATATCCTGCAACATGTATGGGTGTCAACACAAGACTCTCCCACCATACCGCTATAGGCATAAAGGAATCGTTGATTTTTTCATCCAAGCCTTTTTCAACTGCTTCTTGCGCAAAAGTAAAAATGGGCAACAATAATGTGAATAATGCTAGTATTCCTTTTTTCATAATATCGGTATTTTGGTTATAAGGTTTAGTTTGTAGTTGTGGCAATATCGAAAAAATACGGTACACAATCAAATTATAG
>CAZEUV010000059.1:5762-12084 GCA_964515285.1 uncultured Maribacter sp.
AGATCTGGCATAACGACCAAAGAAGCCATATGATCCCCACCGATCTTATCGGGCATTATGACTTTATTGGCACCAGCTAGCAGTAATTTTTTTTGAGAAGTCACTAAAGAGGCCCTACTGATGATAAACAGTTTTTTGTTCATTTGCCTGGCAGAAAGCACGACGAACAAATTGGCCGCATCGTCTGGCATCGTAACGATAAGGAATTGGGCACGCTCAATACCTGCCTCTTGCAATATTTTGTCATCATTTACATCACCTTCAATGAAGAGCTCTATATCTTCATATTTTTCAACAATCTCTTTGTTTCTTTCTACAATGACGAAAGGTTTATTGTATGCTCTTAGGCGTTCGGCAGCCTGCATTCCGTTTCGGCCGTACCCACAAACTATAATATGGTTCGAAAAATTTTTGATCTTCTTTTTCACTTGCTTTTTTTTTAAGAGTTGAAGGGAGTTTCGCCCTATCATATATTCAGAAATCACGGATATGGTATACCCCAATATAAAAACACTCGATATTATTAAAAATACGGTAAAAATACGATCTTGGGTATCTAGAGGGCCTACCTCGTTGAAGCCAACCGTGCTTACGGTTATGGTGGTCATGTAAACGGCATCTATCCAAGAATAACCAGAAATAAAACGATAGCCCAAAACACCGATCAACAATACCGATAACAAAAGTGTTACGGCCAAATATATTTTAGAACGAAAAAGTCTTATCATGATCAAAGGTCAAATACAGAGGTTCGTTTCATATACACCAAGTCCTTGATTTTTAGCCAAAACGCTAGAAATAAGTACAGTGCAAAGCCAAAGCCAAGTGTTACAAAGGTTAGGTAAATGAACGAGGTGCGAACAACCCTAATTCTAATTCCCAAGCGTTCGGCAATACGCCGACAGACCTCAAAGCCCCTCTTTTGAAAATAATACAATAGCGTATAGAAGATTTTCATTTTTTAAAATTAGTCATTTCCATACAATAAACTACTACCCACCGCACATTCCAAACATCGGTTCTCAACACAGTACTCATTGTACAATTGAAGGATCGACTGGCTGTCTTTGGCATTTTTCAAATCAACATTCAGTTTCATGAAGTTGTGAACAACAGAATTGTCTTCTCGTTTTATACTTGAAATAATACGGAGTATTTCATCATTGACATCTTTTCCTAAGTGCTTTGCATAACAAAATTTCAAAGGCAATAGCGTATTGATGATGAGTAGATCTATAAACTTGGTAGTCAATCTTTTTCTGCTCTTTTTAGATTCTTTTCCAAAGGTGAAATGATTGTCCCAATATTTACTTGCAGTGATATTGAATACCTTGTACACATCATCCAAACTCGATGTATGTATTATTTCATCAAACAAATTTTGATGCTCCTCATAGAGGTTTGCCAACTGCGAAAGACGGATAGTCGGAAAATTAGGCGGCCGTAATTTGAAAAATTCAGGTTTTTGAACACCTATTCTTTGAATATCAAATTTGTTTTTCAGAAATGCGAACTTCTTTTTAAGTTCGATATAGTACGAATCGACGATTGTTCGGTCTTCTAAGAACCCGGCAAGGCCGAACAAAACACTTTCTAAAGCCACGGTCTCATTTCTTATCTTGCGAACAACTGAAAAATCAAGAGCCTGAGCAATACCCATAAAAGAATCTCCGTTGATTTTAAGTCCGAAATTTTTTGACAATAATGAGAACAAAACCTTTTCCCAATCATTGTTCGATTGCTTTAAAAGTTCAAGAACCAAGTTTGATTTTCGTTCTAGACGTTCAAAATACAAACGTTCTAACCAATTTTGAACTATAAAAGAATCAATGGTGCCAATACTCTTTTCACAATTGATAAAACCAACATCTTTTTTATCGAACAACTTTTGGTGTCTTTTCAAAAGTATCTCCGAAATATAGTTTTTCAATTCTAAAGTTGGAATTTCAGAGTTGTCTTTTCTAAAGACCGAAGTATCATCTTGCCAAACTACATGTAGTATGACATTGTCGTAATTAGTATCTTCTTCATGCCCATGGGCAAACCAATCAGACGATTTAATGTGTATTTCGATGTTGCCTGCCCAAAGTTGCCCATCTATATTTACTTTGGCATTAAAGAAATCAGGACCCGCCAAATGGTTGAGGGTGCCAAAATCAACTATTTGTATCTTTTCATTTTTTGAAGTGACCAAATTACCCAATTCAAGTTTTTTGTACTTCCATATAAAATGAAGAAGATCTTCGCGCATGTAAAGAAAAGTTTAAATAGTTTCTGGTTTATACTGTTTCTTGTTTGAAAGGTACATGTTTCAGTATTGACCTGAAGCCTTTAAACCTGAAACCAAGCCTACGACAGGTAAACTTAAAGTGATATTATACGAACTTACTCAGCAACCTCCCCTTTCCAATTCATAAAACCTCCTTCAAGGTTAAAGGCTTTTTCAAAACCTTTACTGTTCATTATAGCACAGGCTTGCCCGCTTCTATTACCGCTGCGGCAATACACGTAATAGTTTTTTGATTTGTCGAGTTTTTCAAGTTCGGTCAAAAAATCAGGGCCAAGATAAATATCAATACTTATTGCATTGGGTATATATCCTTCTTCTATCTCTGCCTGGGTGCGTACATCTAAGATAACCGCATTGTCATCATTGTTATATTGCGTCATCCATTCTTCTTGTGATAAATCAGCCATGATATTTTTTTAAGTTTCAAAAATAGCATATTTCCTTAAAAATCAATACTTGAATATTTTTAACAAAAATTTATACGAAGGACCATAGATCAATAATAAAAATACTTATACATTTGTATATACAATTTTTGTATAAACATGAATGTAGAAGGAATTATAAAAACAAAGAATGAAATTCCGTTGAATAGACGAACGGTCATTCATTTTATGCTAGTCAACAATAAGGTCAATGAGGTCATTTCGGAAGCTTTGAAACCATTTGATGTTTCATTGCAACAATTCAATGTGCTACGTATTCTAAGAGGACAAAACGGAAAAGCCGCCAACCTTTCTACCTTAAATGATAGAATGGTGACCAAAATGAGCAACACGACCCGGCTCGTGGATAAATTGATCCTGAAAAAATATGTAAATCGAATTACCTGCCCGTCGAATCGGCGAAAAATAGAAATCAATATTACCAAAAAAGGTAAAAAAGCACTTGAAAAAATGGATACTGAAATGAATCATGCCGAAAAGACCATTCTAAGAAATTTTTCAAAAAAAGAACTGGAACAACTGAACATTTTGTTCAACAAATTTTAATATAAACTATAATTAATTTAATTTTAAAGCGATGAAAAAAGTAGTATCAAGTATAGTAGCAGTTATTTTATTTGCATTTAGCGCCACGGCAACAGAACCTATCGGAGACGAAAAAAAGGCAATAAAAATAGAAACAAGTACGCTTACCTGGAAAGCCTACAAGGTTACGGGATCCCATACCGGCACAATTGCTATCAAAGAAGGCTCACTGTCGTTCGATGAAGGTAAACTCAACGGAGGGGAGTTCGTCATTGACATGCCTACCTTGGTTTCAACTGACCAAGAAGGCGAGGACAAGGCCAAATTAGAGGGCCATCTAAAATCTGATGATTTCTTTGGGGTCGAAAACCACCCAACTGCAAAATTGGTATTTACCAAAGTGACGGCCTCGGGCAAGAATTCTTATGAAGTTATTGGAGATCTGACCATCAAAGGCATAACAAAAGCAGTAACATTCGACATTTCTGTATATGGCAGTAAGGCTACTGCCACCATGAAAGTAGATCGTTCACAATACAATGTAAAATACGGCTCGGGAAGTTTCTTTGAGAATTTGGGCGACAAAACAATATATGACGAATTTGATCTAGTAGTAGATCTAGAATTTTAGTAGACTTGACCTCACAGTTGAGCCCCCCGTTCTTAAATTTATTTAGAGCGGGGTTTTTTCTTTTCTCATTTTAGTGATCTTATTTTAGAGGTCAGTAGATATCCACACAAATGAACTTCAAAAGACTGTATGTCAAAGTTATAAAATTTCTATATTGTCAGTTCGAGCGCAGTCGAGAACGATTCGCAGCTCTAAAAAGGTCTCGACTGCGCTCGACCAGACCGTATAAACTAATAAAATAGTCAATAGCATAGGTAACTACTGATCTTAATCTTATTTTATTGAAATTGGTTTGCAATCTTAAAAATCATTTCTATATTTGATGTTCAATGAAACGAACAATAAAAAATACATGGTGGTGGTACAACTTACGTCAGATATCGTGAGCTAAGCATCATTGTAGTTAAACTATATAAAGGCTTGTCATCACGACAAGCCTTTTTTAATGAAAAAATTTTGATATGACCTATCAACTTATCGCACATCATAAAAAAATACTTGCAGATACTATCACGCCGGTAAGCGTGTACTTAAGGATCCGAGATCGTTTTCCCAATAGTATTCTATTGGAAAGTAGCGACTATCATGCCAATGACAATAGTTTTTCGTACATCTGTTGCAACCCCATCGCCTCTATTAAAGTAGCGAACGAAACAGTTGTACAACAGTTTCCCGATGGCACTCTTGATCAAATTCAAATCGATGCACAAACCGATGTGGCAAAAATAATACATGATTTCAGCAAACGGTTCAGTAGTAAAAAAAACGATTTTAAGTTCATTGATAACGGACTCTTCGGCTATATGGCCTATGATGCGGTTCGCTATTACGAAGATATTGAGCTTTCGAAAAAGTCAGGCACGATTCAAATTCCCGATATTTATTATGCCGTGTACCAGAATATCATTGCCATCAACCATTTCAAGAACGAAGCGTACATTTTCGCCAATTGTTTTGAATCTGAAAACAATATTCCTGAAATCGAAAAGATGTTGAACGTGAAAAATTTCGCATCCTATAGTTTTTCTATGGAAGGGAAAGTCACCTCTAACCTTAAAGATGAAGAATACAAAGCGCATGTAGAACTCGCCAAGAAACATTGCCAACGTGGTGATGTTTTTCAAATGGTCTTATCACGTAGGTTCTCGCAAGGTTTCAAAGGCGATGAGTTTAACGTATATCGAGCATTGCGCTCTGTCAACCCCTCTCCGTATCTTTTTTATTTTGATTATGGTGATTATAAGATCTTCGGCAGTTCGCCCGAGGCCCAATTGATCGTTAAAGACAATACTGCTGAAATACACCCTATCGCCGGCACCTTTAAACGCACCGGAAACGATGAACAAGATGCCATACTTGCCAAAGAGTTGACCGAAGATGACAAAGAGAACAGTGAACACGTTATGCTGGTAGACCTCGCAAGAAACGACCTTAGCCGTAACGGAAACATGGTGAAAGTCACAAATTACCGAGAGGTACAGTTCTTTTCACATGTCATTCACTTGGTATCGAAGGTTACCGGACAAAAGAAAAAAGGCATACCCACCATGAAAGTGGTCGCCGATACTTTTCCTGCTGGCACCTTGAGCGGAGCACCCAAGCATAGGGCAATGCAACTTATAGAAAAATATGAAAAAACAAGTAGGGGCTATTACGGTGGCGCTATCGGTTTCATGGATTTTAAAGGGAATTTCAACCATGCCATTATGATCCGCACCTTTCTGAGCAAAAACCATCAAGTACACTACCAAGCTGGCGCAGGTATCGTCGCCGCCTCTGACCCTGAAGACGAATTACAAGAAACCTATAACAAACTGGGTGCTTTGACAAAAGCGTTAAAAATCGCGGAAGAGATATAAAATCTTCCCCTAACCCCTCCGAGGGAGCGGGATAAAAAAAGAAAATGAACAAACAAACAAGCATATACAAACAAACTAACACCTCCCCTTCGGGGAGGCCAGGAGGGGACAACATTCTCGTCATTGACAACTACGACAGTTTTACCTATAACCTAGTCCATTATTTAGAAGACTTGGGTTGTAACGTGACCGTAAAACGAAATGACCAACTGACTTTGAAGGAGGTCGATGCTTTTGATAAAATCGTACTTTCCCCTGGCCCTGGTATTCCTGATGAGGCAGGGCTGCTCAAAGCTATCATTGCAGAATACGCCCCTACGAAAAGTATCTTAGGGGTATGTTTGGGCCAACAGGCCATAGCAGAGGTATTTGGCGGATCTTTAGTAAATCTAGATAAGGTCTACCATGGTATAGCTACAAAGATCCGTATTGTTGAAGATGATATTCTTTTTAAAGAATTACCCAAAGAAATCGAAGTTGGCCGGTATCATTCTTGGGTGGTAGACCCTGAGCTTCCCGAAGTTTTAAAAGCCACTTCTTTTGATGAAAATGGGCAGGTTATGTCACTTCG
>CAZEUV010000059.1:12184-16298 GCA_964515285.1 uncultured Maribacter sp.
CGGGGAGGTTAGGAGGGGACTCCCCAAAGGAGCTACTCAAATAATTATATGAAATTACAAATGAATGATAGATATTAATTAAAATACGGAGACCATTCCCTCCCTTCTGGGGAGGGCTAGGGAGGGGAATTATGAAAGAAACATTAAACAGACTAATCAATCACGACATTCTATCAAAAGAGGATGCAAAACAAATTTTGGTCAATATTGCCAAAGGTGATTACAACACGAGTCAAATTGCCGCCTTTTTGACCGTATATATGATGCGCAGTATTACCATTGCCGAACTCGAAGGTTTTCGTGACGCCCTTTTAGAGCTCTGTACTGCGATAGATCTATCGGCCTATAACCCAATAGATTTGTGCGGTACGGGTGGTGACGGCAAAGACACTTTTAATATTTCCACTTTAGCCTCTTTTGTTACCGCTGGTACAGGAATCAAAGTGACCAAACATGGTAATTATGGGGTTTCCTCAAAATGTGGCAGTAGTAATGTAATGGAGTTTTTGGGTATCAAGTTCAGTAATGAACCCGGCTTTTTAGAAAAGTCAATCGATGAGGCTGGAATTTGCGTTCTACACGCTCCTCTATTTCATCCTGCAATGAAAAACGTGGCACCCATTCGTAAAGAACTGGGTGTAAAAACCTTTTTCAACATGTTGGGACCTATGGTAAACCCCGCTTTTCCGAAGAACCAAATAGTAGGAGTCTTTAATCTCGAATTGGCTAGAATTTATGGGTATCTCTATCAGAATACCGATAAAAATTTTATGGTTCTACATGCGCTAGATGGCTATGATGAAATATCGCTTACGGGAAATACAAAAACGATATCGAACAATTCAGAGGGAATGCTAAGGCCAGCCGATTTTGAAGTGGATGTGGTCTTACAATCAGAAATCACAGGTGGCGATAGTATTGAAGAATCGGCGCAAATATTTTTGAATATTTTACAAGGAAAAGGAACCGAAGCTCAGAACAATGTCGTCTGTGCCAATGCCGGGGTGGCCATTGCCACGGTCAAAAGCCTAAGCCCCAAAGAGGGTTTTGAACTGGCCAAAGAATCTTTATTAAGCGGAAAAGGGTTGGGTGCACTAAAAAAATTACAAGAACTGAGTATGCGGCTCTAGCCTTGCCCTAAAGAAAAAAATCCTCCCCTAACCCCTCCAAAGGAGGGGGATAAAAAAATTGAAATGAACAAAAACACAAATACACGCAAACAAGCTAATCCCTCCCTTTCGGGGAGGCTAGGAGGGGAAACCATTCTAGATAAAATAGTTTTGGATAAACGTAAGGAGGTCGATTTGAAAAAATCATTGATCCCAATTTCACAATTAGAGGCATCTGTACTTTTTGACAGCGCAACGGTTTCTCTAGCGAATGCTTTACGAAATAGCAGTACGGGTATCATTGCCGAACACAAAAGACGTTCGCCCTCAAAAGCTGTGATCAACCAGAACCTAAATGTTCAAGAGGTGGCCATTGGCTATGAAAATGCAGGGGTATGCGGAATGTCGGTTTTGACCGATTCAAAATACTTTGGCGGCTCACTTGATGATTTATTGTCGGCACGTAGCGTCGTGCAAATGCCATTGTTGAGAAAAGAGTTTATCATAGACGAGTACCAAATTATAGAGGCCAAGGCTCATGGTGCGGATGTCATTTTATTGATTGCCGCCATATTGACCAGAGCTGAGATAAAGACCTTTTCAGAGCTAGCAAAAAGTTTGGGTTTAGATGTTCTCTTAGAAGTGCACAATGAAGAAGAACTACAAAAATCGCTTATGCCCAGTTTAGATATGTTAGGCGTAAACAATAGAAATTTAAAAACCTTTGAAGTGAGTTTGAATACTAGCAAATTACTGTCAGAAATGATTCCCAATGATTTTGTGAAAGTTTCTGAAAGTGGGATCAGTAGCATTGAAGCAGTAAAAGAATTGAGACCATATGGGTACCAAGGGTTTTTGATAGGCGAGAATTTTATGAAGACGAGCGATCCAGGAAAAAGCGCAAAACAGTTTATCAATGATTTAACCAAGTGATGAAAAATCAATCTGAAAATAGCGAAAATAAACTCCCCTCCCGCTTAAGGGCAACTGAGGTGCGACTTAAGATATGCGGTATGAATCTCAATACTATGGAAGTTGCGAATTTGAAACCTCAGTATCTCGGTTTTATTTTTTGGAAACCCTCAAAGCGATTTTTTCAAGAAGCTATGCCCCAATTACCAGATTACATTGGGAAAGTAGGTGTTTTTGTGAATGCCTCTATTGAGGAAGTCGTTGATAAAATAGCAGAATACGACCTGCAAACCGTTCAATTACACGGCAAAGAAAGCCCTCAATTCTGCAAAGCATTAAAAAAACAACTAACTGTCAGGTCGAGCGCAGTCGAGACCATCAAAGTATTTGCTATTGGTGATGATTTTGATTTTGGTGAAATACATCCCTTTGAAAAAGTATGCGATTATTATCTGTTTGATACCAAGGGAAAACTTCCTGGAGGCAATGGCAGGGTTTTTAACTGGAAGATTCTGAAAGATTATCCCTCCAAAAAACCCTATTTTCTAAGTGGCGGGATTGGTTTGCATCACATTGAATCTATCAAAGAATTTTTGAGCAGACCAGAATCAAAATACTGCCATGCCATAGATGTGAACAGCAAGTTTGAAACAGCACTGGGCATGAAGGATATAGCAAAATTGAAAGCATTTAAAGAAATATTGTCATGAAGAAAGAAAAACATACTCCTTCCCTATCGGGGGGAAGGTCGGGATGGGGGACTTACCATGTAGACGATAAAGGATATTACGGTGAATTCGGTGGGGCATATATACCTGAAATGTTATACCCCAACGTAGAAGAGTTACGCCAGAATTATTTAAACATCATGCAAGAGGCCTCTTTTCAAAAAGAATTTCATCAGCTTTTAAAAGACTATGTAGGTCGACCATCGCCACTGTATTTTGCCCAGCGACTTTCAGAAAAACACCAAACAAAAATATACCTAAAACGCGAAGACCTCAACCATACGGGTGCCCATAAAATAAATAATACCATTGGGCAGATCTTGATGGCAAAACAATTGGGCAAAACCCGGATCATCGCTGAAACAGGTGCAGGCCAGCATGGTGTCGCAACCGCTACCGTATGTGCCTTAATGGGCATTGCTTGTGTGGTATATATGGGAGAAATAGATATTGCCCGTCAAGCCCCCAATGTGGCAAGAATGAAAATGTTGGGGGCAGAAGTCCGTCCAGCATTATCGGGCAGTAGAACGCTAAAAGATGCCACCAACGAGGCTATTCGCGATTGGATCAACAACCCAGTAGACACCCATTATATAATAGGTTCTGCCATTGGACCGCATCCGTACCCTGATATGGTAACACGGTTTCAGTCGATTATTTCCGAGGAAATAAAATGGCAATTAAAAAAACATGAAGGTCGTGAAAATCCTGATTACGTGGTCGCCTGCATAGGTGGCGGAAGTAATGCCGCAGGAATTTATTACCATTTTCTGGAAAATGAGGAAGTAGGCTTAATTGCCGTCGAAGCTGCGGGTAAGGGAATCGATTCGGGTGAAAGCGCCGCTACTTCGGCCTTAGGAAAAGTGGGTATCATTCACGGTTGTAAAACCATGCTGATGCAAACCCAAGATGGGCAAATTACCGAACCTTATTCCATTTCGGCCGGACTCGATTACCCAGGCGTAGGCCCCATGCATTCGCATTTATACAAAACAGGGCGGGCCGAATTCTATTCAGCGACCGATGACGAGGCCATGACCGCCGGTCTTGAACTTACGCAATTAGAAGGTATTATTCCAGCAATCGAAACTGGTCATGCGCTCGCAATCTTTCACCATAGAAAATTCAAGACAGACGATGTTGTCGTCCTCAGTCTTTCAGGACGTGGAGACAAGGATCTTGATACCTATATAGATTACTTTAAACTTTAGCTTGTTTAACCCAGAATGGAATGATCTTTCTTGGATGTTGGAAACAATAAATTGAAAAATGCAGATTCCTATTTTTATGGGAATGAAAAAGATATACACATGAACAGAATCACACAAAAAATAAAAGAGGAAGGTAAACTCCTCTCCATATATT
>CAZEUV010000060.1:0-16256 GCA_964515285.1 uncultured Maribacter sp.
TTGATTTTTTGTTTACGTGCGGTGAACGCAATACCGTAAATATTTTTTTATGCGTAGGCAAAGGAATTGGACCAGTCACAACTGCACCGGTCGACTTTACTGTTTTAACGATTTTCTCGGCAGACTTGTCTACCAAATTGTGATCGTAAGATTTTAGTTTTATTCTTATTTTCTGACTCATCTTCTAAAATTTAAGCGGTTACGCCTTTAGCTGCCTTAATTACTTCTTCTGAAATATTAGATGGAGTTTCGGCATAATGCGAAAATTCCATAGTAGATGTAGCCCTGCCCGAAGACAATGTTCTCAATGAGGTAACATATCCAAACATTTCAGATAACGGAACAGTGCCTTTAACAACTTTAGCACCTGCCCTATCTCCCATGTCACTAATGGTACCACGTCTACGGTTCAAATCACCGACAATGTCACCCATGTTTTCTTCAGGAGTGAGTACTTCTAATTTCATAATAGGCTCCATAATTACAGCACCGGCAGCTTTACTAGCCGCCTTATAACCTAATTTTGCGGCCAACTCAAACGATAATCCATCAGAATCGACAGGGTGAAAAGATCCGTCAGTTAGTTTCACTTTCATTGAATCCATCTCATAACCTGCTAATGGGCCATTTTTCATAGCGGCTTTAAATCCTTTTTCTACTGAAGGAATAAATTCTTTAGGTATACGGCCTCCTTTTATTTTATCTTCAAATTGTAGCCCTACGCCTTCGAAATCATCATCTACAGGACCCATTTCAAAGACAATATCACCAAACTTACCTCTACCACCTGATTGTTTTTTATACGTTTCACGGTGATTCGCAGTTCGAGTCAAGGCTTCTTTATATTCAACCTGAGGTTCACCTTGGTTCACCTCAACTTTAAATTCTCTTCGTAATCGATCTACGATAATATCTAAATGCAGCTCGCCCATACCAGAAATAATGGTCTGACCAGAAGCTTCATCTGTTTTCACCTGAAAAGTAGGGTCTTCTTCTGCCAATTTAGACAAGGCCATACCCAATTTGTCAACATCGACCTTGGTTTTTGGCTCTACCGCAATACCGATTACCGGATCGGGAAAATCCATCGATTCTAAAACAATCGGATGCTTTTCATCAGAAAGCGTGTCTCCTGTTTTTATACTCTTAAAACCAACAGCCGCACCAATATCACCAGCTTCTATATAATCGATTGCATTTTGTTTATTGGCATGCATCTGGTATATACGTGAAATACGTTCTTTTTTTTCTGAACGGTTGTTCAATACATAAGAACCGGCATCTAAACGCCCTGAATATACGCGGAAAAATGCCAAACGACCCACAAAGGGATCTGTAGCAATTTTAAATGCCAAGGCCGAAAACGGCTCTTTTGTATCTGGCTTACGGGAAATTTCATTTCCTGTATTAGGATCGGTTCCTACAATCGCCTCTTTATCCAAAGGAGAGGGCAAATATCTACAAACGGCATCCAACAAAAACTGAACACCTTTATTTTTGAAAGCAGAACCACAGATCATAGGTATGATGGCCATATCCATAACGGCGGCCCTCAATGCAGCATGCACTTCATCTTCGGTGATGGAATCTTCATCTTCAAAGAATTTCTCCATCAGGTTTTCATCATACTCGGCAACAGCCTCAATAAGCTTCGCCCTATACTCTTTAACCTCATCTTGCATTTCTGCAGGAATATCAACTATATCAAATGTAGATCCGAAATTATCTTCGTGCCATACAATTGCCCTATTCCTCACCAAATCGACTACCCCTTTAAAATCAGCTTCATCACCTATGGGCAATACAATAGGAACTGCATTGGAACCCAACATTTCTTTCACCTGACGGTTCACCATAAGAAAATCAGAACCTTGACGGTCCATCTTATTCACAAAACCTATACGTGGCACCTTATAGTTATCGGCCAACCTCCAGTTCGTTTCAGATTGTGGCTCAACACCGTCAACCGCACTAAACAAGAAAACCAAGCCATCAAGAACCCTAAGGGAACGATTTACCTCAACGGTAAAATCAACGTGGCCAGGGGTATCTATTATATTAAAGTGGTACCCTTCAGTATCATCGGTAGGGTTGCCATTTTCTGTAGGAAACTCCCATGTACAAGTTGTTGCAGCCGAGGTAATGGTTATACCACGCTCTTGTTCCTGCTCCATCCAGTCCATAGTAGCGGCACCATCGTGCACCTCTCCAATTTTATGGCTGACACCCGTATAGAACAATATACGCTCGGTAGTTGTGGTCTTGCCCGCATCAATATGCGCAGCAATACCTATATTTCTTGTGAATTTTAAATCTCTTGCCATTTCTGATTAAAATCTAAAGTGTGAGAACGCCTTATTGGCTTCTGCCATTTTGTGCGTATCCGTTTTTTTCTTGACTGCGGCACCCTCTTCTTTAGATGCTGCCAAAATCTCGCCTGCCAGTTTTTTGGCCATTCCCTTTTCATTACGTTTTCGGGCATAACTAATCAACCACTTCATAGCCGTAGAAATCTTACGGTCAGGTCTGATCTGCATAGGAATCTGAAAAGTAGCACCACCCACTCGCCTACTTCTTACCTCAACATGTGGCATTACGTTCGACAGGGCGTCTTTCCATAATTCCAAGGCTGTTTTTTCTTCGTCTGTCTTTTTTTCATCTACAATGGCTATAGCATCGTAGAACACACCAAAGGCTACAGATTTTTTTCCGTCCCACATCATCATGTTCACAAAACGGGTCACCAACTGATCGTTAAATTTTGGATCTGGCAACAATGGCCTTTTCTTTGCCTGCTTTTTTCTCATTACGTCTTCTTTACAAAGTTTTGTTTACTTCTTAGGGCGTTTTGCACCGTATTTTGATCTCCGTTGGGTTCTTCCTGCAACACCGGCTGTGTCTAAAGCCCCTCTAACGATATGATACCTTACTCCTGGCAAATCTTTTACCCTTCCGCCCCTTACCAATACTATCGAATGCTCTTGTAAGTTGTGCCCTTCTCCCGGTATGTAGGCATTGACCTCTTTACCGTTTGTCAACCTTACCCTTGCGACCTTTCGCATTGCTGAGTTCGGTTTTTTCGGAGTGGTGGTATATACACGTGTACATACTCCTCTCCTTTGTGGGCACGAATCCAAAGCGGCCGATTTGCTCTTCTTGGTAATCGTGGACCTTCCTTTTCGTACTAATTGTGAAATTGTTGGCATACTATATATAAATATGTATAAAACTTTACCCCTTTGTATAAGGGCTGGCAAATGTAATACTATTTCATAAAAATTCAAATGTCTTGGCATTAATTTTAGAATATTTTTTCAAGTGGTATTTTTTACATCCAATTCTAACCACAACTACCACGTTTAAGACTACAGCCTCAATAAGTCATTTCACTTTGCCCTAGCATATTTATGGTAATTTTGTTAAGATTCAAAATCATTCAAATCAAATTACCATTGCGAAACCAATATGGGCGACGAAATAATGTATTCAATTACTCAAATTCTTAGATTTTAAAAAGAACAATCACATCTCAAATCATACAGCGAAAAAATCAACCATTCAAATTATTTGCCCGACCCTCCCCATCAAATCACAATCCTACAAAAGTTCAAAATGTTAAAACAAGTGGCTATATGCCATTCAAAAACCAAATCTAATTTTTAACATTATTGACAACAAATTGACATCTAGTTAAGATTTTAGTAATGATTTTAACATAAAAAATAGATTTTTCATAACAATAAGGCGTAGAATTGTTTTAATTCAACAACGTCTTCTTAAGGTTTTATTAAAGTTTTATTAAAATTAGTTTGGATTATTAACATGAAATTGTGATTTTCGCAAATAGCTAATTCAAATAATTAAAAAATGAGAACAAAACTAAATGGAATCTTAACGCTGTTATTGGCGTTTGTTGTGCATTTATCATTTGCACAAGACAAGACGATTGCTGGTACGGTAACAGATCAAGATGGTCTGCCGTTACCAGGAGTAAACATCGTCGTAGAGGGCACAACTAATGGTACCCAAACTGATTTTGACGGAAACTACGCAATAAGCGGTAGCGAAGGTCAAACGCTTCTATTCTCTTACATCGGTCAAAAAGATGAGAGACAGGCAATCGGCGCAGGAAATACCATTAACGTACAAATGTCGGAAGATGCACAGGCATTGGAAGAGGTGGTTGTAACAGCCCAAGGTATTAAAAGAGAGAAAAAGGCACTTGGTTTTGCCGTTTCCTCTGTAGGTGCCGAAGATCTCGAATCTAGAGCAGATGGCGATGTTGCCAGGGTATTGTCTGGTAAAGCCTCAGGGGTACAGATTACCTCTGCTGGTGGTATGGCCGGGTCTGCAACCAATGTTGTTATTAGGGGGTTAAGTTCTTTTAGTGGAAGTAACCAAGCACTGTTTGTTGTAGATGGCGTACCTTTTAGTAGTGACACCAATGCCGGTAGCCGTGGTGGCTCGGATCCAAACGATGTTGACAATGCAAGTTTTTTAACTGGTAATACGGGTTCATCAAGATTTTTGGATCTAGACCCCAACAACATTGCCAATGTAGAAGTTCTTAAAGGTTTGGCCGCAGCCACACTTTACGGCTCACAAGGTAAAAACGGGGTTATCCTTATTACCACGAAAGCCGGGGCAGCTGGTACAGGTGCCAAGAAAACAGAAATCACTATCAATCAATCGTATTTTGTCAACCAATTTGCCTCGGCGCCAGATCAACAAAATAAGTATGGTAATGGTTTCGATCAAAATTTTGGTTGGTTTTTCAGTAACTGGGGACCAAGTTTTGAAGAAGGTGGTGTTGCTGGTTACGGAAGACAACCTTTGATTGATGCGAATGCAACTTTAGAGCATCCGTATTCTTCTACAAGAGTTGCGAGTACAAGAGCAGCTTTTCCCGAGTTTCAAGATGCTCGTTACGATTGGAAGCCTTATGATTCATTAGAAAATTATCTAGCAGACGGGGGCACATCGAGCACTTCAATTAATATTAACGGTGCTACACCTGATGGAAACACTTCATACAACGTGAACATGGGGTATTTAGATGATGAAAGTTTTGTGCCTGGCAATTCATTGACCAGAGCAAATATCTCAGTAGGTGGTCGGTCTAAATTATCGAATAGATTCACAGTTGCGGCAACTATGAACTATTCTAGAACTGACTATATCTCGCCTCCGATCGCAGCAAGTAGGGGTAATGGTACTACAGGGCTTTCATTGTTCGCCAACATTTTCTTTACACCTCGTAGTATTGATCTATTGGGCTTACCTTTTGAAAACCCGATAGATAAGTCAAGTGTATACTATAGAAATGGTAATGATATTATCAACCCAAGGTGGATTGAAAAGAATGTTATTTATAAGCAGTTGACCAACCGTTTCTTTTGGAACGCCTCTTTGCAATATGATATCAATGATAATTTAAACCTCACTTATAGAGGGGGATTGGATTATTACAATGAACGCAACGTTCAAAGTTCTAATAAAGGTGGTGTTCGATTTAATGATGCCATTTTTGGCTTCTTGAATACATTTGACAATAACAATACGATTTGGGATCATTATTTAGCGCTCAATGGCAATTTCGATTTATCGGAAAAACTGGGTATGACCTTTAATGTGGGCGCAACCTCTAGATCAACTGAATTCGACCAACAGGGGGTGCGGAGTCAAGGTCAGATTGTGTACGGTGTAAAAAGACACTTCAATTATACCAATCAGACTCCTATACAATATACCGAAAGACGAAATATCGTGGGTGTTTTAGGCCAAGCTACTCTTGACTATGATGCTATGCTATATTTAACAGCATCAACACGTACTGATTGGGTATCAAACCTCACAACAGAGAACAATAGCCAAACATACCCCAGTGCTAGTTTGTCATTTTTGCCGACACAGGCATTTTCAGGTATAAAATCTGAAAAAGGCTTGAACTTCTTAAAGCTAAGGGCGGGTGTCGGACAATCTGCAACTTTCCCAACGGCATACCCTACAGTAGGTATCGTTGAACAGAACACGCAAGTAGCGGGTGATGGTGGTGAGATTACTACAAACCAGGTGGCTGGGTTTAAAGCCAACCCAAATTTAAAACCAGAATTGCTTTCGGAATTCGAAGTAGGGTTTGAATCAAAATTCTTTAGTAATCGAGTAAGTTTGGACTTTACATATTTTACCCGAACAACTAAAGATTTGATAGTAAGAGAGCCATTATCTGCATCAACCGGCTTTACCTTTACGCAAAGTAATGTGGGTAAGATAGAGGGTAATGGTATTGAGATTGATTTGGGCGTTGATTGGTTTAGAAGCCAAGAGAGTGATGGTTTTAATTGGAATTCACGCTTGAACTTCACGCAAAATGAGTCAGTAGTTGTTGAACAAGAGCAAGATATTATTATTTTTGCAGGTAGTAGCGCTCTATTTCAAGCTGGTAACGCCGCAATAAAAGGACAACCTTTAGGTGTTCTTGTCGGAACGGCCATAGGACGAAATGAGGCAGGTGATTTCTTGATCGATGATGGCGGAAATTTTGTGTCAGTGGAACAGGATCTTGATGGCAACATTCCTATCATCGGTGACCCAAACCCTGATTATGTAATGAACATTATCAACAGCATGTCGTACAAAAATTGGAAATTAGGATTCCAAATTAGTCATATAAAAGGTGGTGACATATTATCAAACACAGTAGCAACTCTTTTGGGAAGAGGTATTATTGTAGAGACTCAGGATCGAGAGAATACTTACATCCTACCAGGCATAAGCCAAAGTACTGGTGAAGCCAATGTAAGGCAAATCAATAACTCTACGTACTTCTTTACGAATATACTTTTCGGGCCGGCTGAGTTAAAGGTATACGACGCATCGGTGATTAGACTACAAGAACTTTCTTTGGGCTACACATTCCCTTCTAAGTTTTTAGACAAGACCCCTTTTGGTTCTTTGACCATTACGGCTCAAGGCTTTAACCTTTGGTACGATGCGTACAACACACCTGACGGGGCCAACTTTGACCCCAACGTTCAAGGTGCTGGAGTCGGTAACAGTCTAGGTTTTGATTATATTAACGGACCCAGTGCCAAACGCTATGGCATCAGCCTAAGGGCATCATTCTAAAAATGAAAATAAATTCTAAAAAGATTATGAAAAAAATAATAAAATACATTTTGACGGTTTTCATAGCGGGTACGTTCTTGAACTCGTGTGAAACAACAGATTTAGATCTTCGTGTGAGTCCAAATGATTTGGCCGCGGATCAGGCAGATCCCAACCTGCTTTTAAATTCAATTCAACTCGCTTATGCTTCTAGCATGCAGGTATTCAATAACCGTGGTGGAGAGCTTACGCGAATTGATTACATGAGCGGGCGAAATTATTTCAACCGATATCCTGGTAATACTTTTGATGGGGTTTGGGAGAGAACGTATAGTAGTGGCTCCAATTTCATTGGCGCTAATGTTGACGTTGGTATTTACACTAATGTAAGTACGCTACAATCAATAAATGCAAATTCCGATACTGACTATTCATTTCACATTGCAGTTGGTCAGACTCTAAAAGCACATATGCTGCTCTTATTGATTGATTACTTAGGTGAGGCTGTGTTTACTCAAGCGAACAATGCCGCTGAGTTTCCAGCACCACTATTAGATGACGGCCCTAGTGTGTATGCAGCGGCGCTTGGCCTGCTTGACGAAGCTGGAGCTATGTTCGCTGCAGGACCTGGAACACAAGGCGCCAGTGATTTCTTTTACGGTGGCGATACTGACAAATGGGTAAAATTGGTGAATACCCTAAAATTAAAAGCAGCAGTTACCACAGGAGATTCGGCTACTTTTAATTCAATTATCGCTGCAGATAATTACATTAGCGATTCCGCCGATGATTTTGCATGGCAATTTGGAACTAATGAGAACGCACCTGACAATCGCCACCCAGATTATGCCCGAAATTATACAGATACTGGAGCAGGTGGTTACCGATCTTTGTGGTTAATGAATACTATGCAACAAAACAGTGACCCTAGAATGCGCTACTATTTTTATCGCCAAAATGCTTCTACGCCTGGTGCTGATGATTCAGATGGACCTGATGAACAAACATTGGTTTGTTCTTTGGTAACACCACCATTGCACTATGCTGGTTTTGTCTACTGCTTTATGGAAGAAGGGTACTGGGGTAGATCTCACGGAAACGATGAAGGTGGCCCACCAGATAACTTCTTGAAAACCGCAACTGGCGTTTATCCATCGGCAGGCAATTTTGATGATAACAGATTTGCACCCGTAGGTTTAGGTAAAGGTGGTAAAGGAGCGGGCATTGAGCCGATCGTATTGGCTCAGAATGTTGATTTTTGGAAAGGACAGAATGCCATTGCAACTGGCGGTGATGCTTCTGCTTTCTTAAAAGCTGGAATAGAAAAATCTATTGCTAAAGCCATAAGCTTTGCAGCATTAGATGGTGATGCTGACGCGTCAGTAGCACCTACAGAGGCTTCAATAACCATCTTTGTAGATAACGTTATGGCAGATTATGCAGGAGCTAGTGGAGATGCCAAAATGAACATTTTTGCAGAGCAGTACTGGATTTCCATGTACGGTGGTGCGGCAGAAGCCTATAACTTTTATAGAAAAACTGGTTTTCCAAAAACCTTGGCACCTAACTGGGAAGAAAATCCAGGGCCATTTCCTAGAACGTTTTTATTTCCTCAAGGTGAGGTTATTACCAACACAAATTTAACACAGCGTACAGATATGAATACGCAGGTTTTTTGGGATACTAATCCTGCGGGGCCAGCATTCCCTTCTTCTAACTAAAAAAATATGACAATGAAAATAAATATAAGATTATTTGCGATTGCAGTTATCGGAAGTCTCTTTATCACATCGTGTGATGATGGTGATAAGGTTATTGATAGCATATTTGACGACACCAAACGTGGAGCAGTTCTTAGAACCATAGAGGTTTTTGGCGTAGATTATGATCGTTTTGACACTTCAACAAGCTTTGGTTTTACCATTGAAGAACAAGATGTAGAAAACGGTAAATTATTGGACAAAGTTGATATTTTTGCCAACTTTGTTGATAATACAGGTCATAATGGTGCAATTTCACCAGCCGAAGTTCTTGTAAAGACCTTAGTGGCAAGTGATTTCACTACAGGCGAATTTGGTCTACCGAGGGCTAGCTATGAATCTTCATTTGCAGATGCGCTCGCGGCTCTAGGAGTCGTTGAAGGCGAGTTTGATGGTGGCGATGCGATTTTGTTCAGGTTGCAGTTGACCTTGACCGATGGCCAAGTGTTTACAAATACTAGTAACACCCAAACACTAACTGGTTCATTTTTCGCTTCACCATTTCAGTACAATAAACCGATTAAGTGTATTCCTCCTACCCCAGTGCCTGGCGATTATCTCTTTGAACTTGCCGATAGTTATGGTGATGGTTGGGACGGTGCCTTTATCACGGTTACCATTGATGGTGTCAGCACCGATTATACCGCAGAAGGCAGTGGCACCAATCATACGGTCAATGTACCTGATGGCACTACAGAATTGATATTCACCTATGTTTCGGGAAGCTTTGAAGGTGAGCATAGTTATGTAATAACAGCCCCAACTGGCGAATTGGCCATTGAAGATGGCCCAGGGCCAGCTACAGGGGTCATCGTTCTAAATATCTGTAACGGTTAAGAATTGTATACCACAAATATTTAGTAAGATCATTTCAAACTGCCCGATATTATATATCGGGCAGTTTTTTTTCATACCAACACTTCATTCTTTATTAATAGATTTGAAAAGCCACATTGGAAACAATACCATTATCGCAAAAAAATCATTGGACAGCATTCTTAATAAAGGTTTGCCTCAGTACCGTTTTTTTTAGAACACTGACCAGTGCTCTTTTTCTAGTACTGTTTCTATCTTGTGGTGACAAAAATAAAAATAAGGAAAGTTCAGTAACAAAAGCCGTATCAAAAACCGAATCTCAAAAACCTTTATTTGAACGCCTAGACAGCAACCAAACGCAGCTGTTTTTCAATAATAAAATTCAAGAAAATATTGAGACCTTGAATAACCTGTTCGATTTTGATTATTTCTATAACGGAGCTGGTGTAGGTCTCGAAGACATTAACAATGATGGTTTGTTAGACATCTTTTTCTGTGGCAACCAAGTACCTAACAAATTGTTTCTGAACAAAGGAAATTTAGTTTTTGAGGATATCTCTGAAAAAGCCCAAATAAACCGAGGAAAGAAATGGGCCAATGGCATCACCTTTGTCGACATCAACAATGATGGCTATAAAGATATTTACATTTCTCAGGGCGGACCCAATAACCGAAACAATCGGGCGAATCTTTTGTTCATCAACAACCAAGACCTCACTTTTACGGAATCCGCTAAAAAATATGGTATTGCAGACCCAGGAATCACAACACAGTCCGCATTTTTTGATTTTGACAAGGATGGCGACCTTGATTGCATCGTAATGAACGAAAATGAACTTTATGGTGTTGACCCTATCAATCTAAAAAAAATCGTCAAGAAAGACCTAGAAACGGCCTATTTCAATAGTTCTCACTTCTATCGTAATGACAATGGAAAATTTAAGGATATTACCAAGGAAGCAGGCTTACAACGACCAATTTTCGGCTTAGGATTAAGTATAGGGGATATCAACAATGACAATTGGCTCGATATCTACATCGCAAGCGACTACTATCTACCCGATGCACTTTTCATCAATAACAAAAATGGCAGCTTTACCGACTCAATAAAAGAATTTACCAATCAAATTTCATTTTACGGCATGGGTTTGGATATTGCCGATATCAACAACGATGGCCTACAGGATATTTTCACCTTGGATATGGCCTCATCAGACCATTTTAGGGCCAAAACCCTAATGGCATCAATGAGCACTAGTAGATTTTCTTATTTGGTAGATCAAGAAGGTTTTCAACACCAATACATGTACAATTCGTTGCAACTGAATATCGGAAACGACAAATTCAATAATATAGCCCAATTGACCAAAACGGCTAATACAGATTGGAGTTGGTCGGTACTTCTTTCAGATTTTGACAACGATGAGGATAAGGATATCTATATCACCAATGGCTATAGACGCTATGCCTTAGATAACGACCTGCAACTGGAGGTATTCAATGCACGAAGAAAATATGGCAATAAGGTACCTAAGGAAATAAAACAACAACTCTATGACCAGATGCCCTCTGAAAAACTCCCGAATATCCTATATCAAAACAATACCCGCTTAAATTTCAAAAACGTATCGCAACAATGGGGGCTTTCAGAACCTTCTTTCAGTAATGGAGCAGCTACTGGCGACCTTGATAATGATGGCGACTTGGATCTGGTTGTCAATAATATAGATGAGAACGCCTTTCTCTATAAAAATACTACTATAGAGCAGGGTTTAGGAAATTATCTTAAGGTAAAGGCAAACGGCAACAATTCTGAAGCCTTTGCCAGAGTGAAAATTTCATACAAGGGAAAATCACAGTTCGTAGAGATAAAAAGAGTGCGTGGCTATATGTCATCGCAAGAAAACACGGCACATTTCGGTCTTGGCAAGGAAACCCTCATAGATACGGTTAGCATAGAATGGCTTAATGGAAAAACAGAAGAGAAGTATGGGGTGAAAACAAATTCAACGATAGCATTTTTCCAAAAAGATGCCGTTATGAAAACAAGACCCATTAAAAGCGCAAAACCATTTTTTAGATCACTAAACTCTTCAAGTATTGGTTTGAACTTCAAACATAAAGAGAACCTTTATGACGATTTCGAGAAAGAGACCTTGCTTCCCTACAAACAATCGACCTTAGGCCCCTTTATTTCAAAGGGAGACGTAAACGGTGATGGCAAGGTGGATCTATTCATTGGTGGTGCTTCAGGGCAGTCAGGGCAATTTTTTCTTCAGACCAAAAACGGATTTCAAAATATCAAATCAAATGCATTGAAAAACGATGCTGGCTATGAAGATATGGAATCGGTGTTTTTTGATTTTGACAATGATAACGACTTAGATCTATATGTAGTAAGCGGCGGCAATGCCTTTGATGAAAATTCTTCCTACTATACCGATAGAATCTACATCAATGACGGAAAAGGAACCTTCTCTAAGTTGGATGCCCCGGTTTTGAACAAAAATCCACAAAGTGGAAAAACCGTTGCCGCAATCGATTTCGACAAAGATGGTGATATGGATATTCTGGTGGGCAACAGAATCATTCCAAAAAACTATCCGCGCCACAGTCCATCAGTATTATATGAAAATATAGGGGGAGGCCTAAAAAACGTAACCCGTGAAAAAGCTGTGGGCCTAGAAAATTTTGGAATCATAAATAGCATTGAACCCACCGATTTCAATAATGATGGTTGGATGGATTTTATCGCTGTTGGGGAATGGACATCGATAGGTTTTTTCAAAAACCATAAAGGAACATTCAAAAGAATCAAAAATGAACAGGCCATACCCAATACCAAAGGCTGGTGGTTTTCGGTAAAAGAAACCGACGTAAACAATGACGGCCTCCCTGATTATATCATAGGCAATGTAGGACTGAACTATAAATACAAAGCAACCTCGGCCAAGCCCTTTAAAATTTATGCAGATGACTTTGACAACAACGGCACCCATGATATTGTACTTAGCAAAAAATACCAAGGGGAATATGTGCCGGCTCGTGGTAGGGAATGTTCTTCACAACAAATGCCATTTATCAAAGGAAAATTTCCGAAGTATGCCGATTTCGCCAATGCAACACTTTTTGATATTTATGGAGAAAAACTTCAGGCATCCTATAACAAAGAAGCAACAGGTTTTGAATCTGTTTTACTATTAAACCAAGGCGATGGCAAGTTCCTTCAAAAAAGTTTACCCATAGAAGCCCAGTTATTTCCTGTCTTGGATATTGTGATCTATGACTTCAACAAAGATGGTTTTGAAGACTGTCTTATCGGAGGAAACATTTATGAAACAGAAGTAGAGACTCCACGGTTAGATGCGGTATCAGGTATTATTCTCTTATCAAACGGCAAAGATGGCTATACCGTTGCCAACAACCAAAAAAGTGGTCTGTTTCCCAACGGAAACCTTAATAGTTTCGAACTGTTGACCGACCCTAAAAAAAAGCTGTTGATTTTAGGTTTTAATAGCGAAAAAGTGATGATTTACTCGTTAACTGACTAGAATTAAAGTATTATTCCCAATTTTGAATATAATTTTGTACCTTACAAAGGTAAATTCTCTAAAAAAAAGATATGAAAAATGTATTAATTATTGCAATGTCATTGTTATCAGCAACGTTTGTGCAAGCACAATATGCTGGACAAGCTTCCGGTGGTCAAGGAATTGGTAGCACCAGCAACAATGCCGCCGCAATTGCTTCTCTAGATTCGGCGTTGGAAGGTGCACGAAGCAATACCACAGATTACCGATCAGATAAATTTGCTGGCTCACCTTATGTCAATAATAATTTTTTGCCCGCAACATTGTTCTACAAAGATGAAAAGGTAAGTTCTATTTTTTATAGACATAATGCCTTGAATGAAGAAATTGAGATAATGAAAGCTAATGTAGAGGGTGAACTAATCAGAAGTTTGGCCAAGGATAAAAACCTTAATATTCTCATTAATGGAAAAAAAATGAGCTTTAAAACGTTTGTCACTGCCAAGAAAAGAACGACGAATGGGTATCTTACTGAACTTATTGCCGGATCTGAATACGATTTGTTCAGAAGAACCCATGTGAAATTCACTGAAGGTCAACCTGCACAGAATTCTTTTGTAGCGGCGGTACCTGCGCGATTTACACCGTTTACTGAATACTATTTTCAAAAGAAAGGAGTAAATAGAATCGATCAAGTTCTTGCCAAAAATAATAAATTGTTAAAACTTTTAGATTCTGACAAGAAAACTAAGGTAAAGGATTTCCTAAAAGAAAACGATTTGAACATTAAAGAAGAAGGTGATTTGATCAAAGTTTTTGAGTTTCTAAACAAATAACAACAATAAAATTTTCAAACAATTCTAAACCGTTTGCCATTTGTGGTCAGCGGTTTTTTTGCTAAAGAATATTTACAACCATAGTTTACAGTCTATTGCACTGCTAAACATATAAATAATTCCAAGTTTTTATGAATCAGAATTTTCATTTAATATCATTCTCAAAACAATATGTGTTTGTCATATTATCTATGCTTTTTTCCTTGCTCATAACTTCCTGTTCAAGTGATGATAAGCTTAAGGCAGTAGTGCCCGACGAAACCCCCGACCCTCTTGTCAATGACCTCGAAAACCCAGATTCAACTATTGAGACAGATTTGGGCACGGTAGAATACTTTAATGAGGGCCTTGTCGACGATAATTATATTCTTGTCAATGACGCAAGTGCCCACCGTGTTTATCTCATGGATAAAAAAGCTGAGCTCGTACATGAATGGCCCTTAAACGGTAAAAAATTGGGCTTCGATGCCTTTCTAATGGACGATGGCAAATTATTGATCATGTTCAAGGCAGAAGATTCAAAAATCGAACTCGGAGGCTTTGGCGGTAAACTACAGATACTCAACAAAAATGGTTCTATAGCCTGGAATTTTGATTATTCAACTGAGGATCATATCATGCACCATGATGTTGAAATGCTTCCCAACGGCAACGTTATAATTCAGATCTGGAAACGAAGAACAGCAGAGGAAGCGCAAATGGCAGGATCCAATTTAGAAATAGATCTTTTTCCAGATGGTATCATTGAAGTGGATCCCTCCACAGATGAAATCGTGTGGGAGTGGAATATATGGGATCATCTAGTTCAAGACCATGATGACAGTAAAACTAATTTCGGTGTAGTGGCTGACAATCCTCAGTTGATTGATTTAAACTATGTTACTTCTGAAAATGGATCCAGAACCCATGCCAATGGTATTGAGTATGATGCCATCAACGACCTTATTTATTTGAGCGTGAATTTTTATTCAGAGGTTTGGGTTATCGACCATAGTACCACAACTGCGGAAGCAGCATCTAATGCCAATGGTAATTTAGGCAAAGGTGGTGATTTGATTTATCGTTTTGGCAATCCTGAAGCTTATGACAATCCAGAAGGTGAACGACTGTTCGACCACAACCACTTTCCCAATTTATTGGACGGTTCGAATATAGGGCGAATATTCGTTTTTTCAAATGGTTTTACCATAGAGCAATCTACGGCCTATGAATTGAAATTACCCAACCCTTTAAAACTGGAACCAAATACAGACAATGAACCAGAAGTAAAATGGAGTTTTACCCATGAAACGTTGTTTTCAGCTAAGGTATCGGGTGTCGTAAAATTATCAAATGGCAATAGATTGATAACCGAAGGTGATGCAGGTTTTTGGGAAGTCACCGATAAAGGTGAAGTCGTTTGGCGCTTTAGAAAAGAAGGCTTTTTTTGGCGAGGCTACCATTACGAGAAAGATTCTCCTGGAATAGTAGCACTCGGCCTCTGATCCGCAGTTAAAAACCAACTGACCAAAATCTAAATATTTCAAAAACCATCTGCTTTTGGTAGATGGTTTTTTAATTACCTTTAGCCCCATGCAAAAAACCACCCAAATTTACGGTATTCGAGCTGTTTTAGAGGCCATACACGCTAATGAGCCCATTGATAAAGTATTTATACAAAGAGGTCTTAAAGGAGATCTGTTCAGAGAACTGGAAGGCGTAGTACGCAAAGGCCAGATCAATGTTTCTTATGTGCCTATAGAAAAGCTCAACCGACTGACTAAAAGCAACCACCAAGGGGTGGTGGCCAATATCTCTCCCATTACATTTTATGCGCTAGAAGCTTTGGTTGAAGAGGTGATAGAACGAAAAAAGACTCCTTTGTTCCTATTATTAGATCAAATTTCAGATGTCCGAAATTTTGGAGCCATCATCCGTACCGCGGCGTGTACGGGCGTTGATGGCATCATCATTCAAAAAAAAGGGGGCGCACCAGTTACTGCGGACACTATTAAAACATCGGCCGGGGCGGTATTCAAAGTACCCATTGCCAAAGTAGACCATATAAAAGATGCCGTTTATTTCATGCAAGCCTCAGGAGTTCAAGTAATCGCTGCGACCGAAAAAAGCAAGAAAACCCTTTATGAGGTTTCGTTTACAGAGCCTTGCGCCATTATCATGGGGTCAGAAGATAGGGGCATTTCCCCTTCCATTTTAAAAGCTGCAGA
>CAZEUV010000061.1:0-16194 GCA_964515285.1 uncultured Maribacter sp.
GAAATCTTTGAAGCTATTTATTATGCCTCTTTTTGTATTCATTAGGTGAGGTGCCTTCTATTTTTTTAAAAGAGGAAAAAAATGTGCCTTTCGAGTTAAAACCAACCTCTGCAGCGATGCCCAACATATTTAAATTATTATATACTTTATTGCCCAGTAATAATTTTGCTTCCTCAATGCGGTATTGATTAATAAATTGGTTGAAATTAACTTCAGCATTTTTGTTTATTAGTTGCGATAACCTCTCTCTAGAAATATCTAATTGTTCCGCCAATGAAGAGAGCGTAAGATTAGGTTCTTTAAATGGTTTGTTTTTTGTCATTACTTGAATTAGTTCAGAATATAATAAGTCATCATCAGTATTTGATTTAGTTGTTTCATTGGTAAGAGACTTTTTACTTTTCTTAGTGTCATACAAGAAATTTATTTTGGGCTGCCGCAAACCTGAGATACCTACCCAGTAGATAAAAACCACATTGATGATAGATAATACGGTATGCCCCATTTTAGTTATGTTGCTTTCTGGGAGGAGCTCAAAGAGAACCCAAAGACCGTAAAAAACGATGATGAAAATTGCAACTGCTTTCGCCCATTTCAACAGTACTTCTTCCGTATTCGAAAAATAATCCAACACTTTGTTCTGGTGTTTTTCAATCATTAAAATCACTTTATATGCGTAGAATATTGAAAATAATAGCGACGATATGAAATAAGTTGTCTCTATGGTATCAAAATACTTGTTTTCCAGAATATTTAGCTTTGTTGGTGTAGACAAAAAAAATAAAATGGTAAAAAAAACAAATTCAATACTGCCTGGAATAATCAGTTTGATATTATTTTTAACGGAAACTGTCATAATCAAACTCTTTACATACAAGTAAAACAGGGGAAGTGTTAAGAAATAAAAATTAAGGGGCAGAAAAAACCAGTTTGATTTTTGTTCTAAAATTCCGACATCTGATAAGATTGAAACACTAAGCTCTATGGTGTAAGAAATTAAGAAAAGACCTAGAAAAAGACTTGGGTACTTTCGTCGAGAATTGGCAATTAGAATTGTTCCCAATAGAATTCCTTGAATCAGTGCTAGGCAATCAACAAAACTTACAAAATTAAAATGTATGCTCATTCATTTATTACTTGAACTTAGAATGGTACTAAAATATAGATTAAAAATATTAACTAAAGGACAATTGAGTTTTAAAAAGGTTGCAGCTGCTTAGAGTCGTTATTACAAAGTCCCAGTTTGGAATGTTTTATAAAACTAAAGTCGTTTCTTTGTGCTACAACTACGTTTAATGATAGGAACCGTTTATAAATCGACAGGAAGCTGGTACAAGGTAAAAGCCAAAGATGGTTGTTTTTATGAGTGCAGAATAAAAGGGAAATTTAGAATACAGGGTATAAAAAGCACAAACCCTATCGCTGTTGGTGACCAGATCGTCTTTGAGGTAGAAAAAGTGGGCGATGAAACTTCGGGTATTATTTCAGATATCAAAGAACGTAAAAATTATATTATTAGAAAATCGGTCAACCTATCGAAACAGACCCATATTATCGCCACTAATTTAGATATGGTTTTCTTGTTGGTTACGTTGAAGAGCCCCAAAACCTATCCCGTTTTTATCGATCGTTTTTTAGTAACCGCAGAGGCCTATCGCATTCCGGCCATATTACTCTTCAATAAGATGGACATCTATACTGATGAAGAACTGGAGGAGGTTGAGAATATGGCCGATCTCTACAAAAAAATAGGGTATACCTGTCTCGGCATTTCCGCAAAGAAGGGCAAGAACATAGAACGGGTAAAAGAATTGATGCTCGGTAAGACCTCTATGTTCTCAGGCCATTCGGGTGCAGGTAAATCTACGCTGATAAATACCTTAGAACCTACTTTGAATATTAAAACAGAGAAAATATCAGAACAACATGTACAAGGGCAGCATACCACAACCTTTGCCGAAATGTTCGATCTGGGTTTTGATGCACGAATAATCGACACTCCCGGTATAAAAGGATTTGGTATTGTAGATATGAATAAAGATGAGATTGGGGATTATTTTCCTGAATTCTTTAAATTAAAAAGTACGTGTAAGTTTAATAATTGCCTTCATTTGAACGAACCCCAATGTGCGGTTAAAAAGGCGTTAGAAAATGAAGAAATTGCAGATAGCCGTTACAAAAGTTATGTGCAGATGGTATCGGGTGAGGATGATAATTATCGGATTGATATTTACAAGACCAAATAAATACTTCCCACTCAATGGGGAAGATAGAAAACAATCATGAGAGCAGTTGTACAAAGGGTATCGAAAGCTAGTGTTGCGGTAGAAGGCAAGCTGATTTCAAAAATTGAAACCGGACTCCTCATTTTGTTGGGCGTAGAGGAGGCCGATACACAAGACGATTTAGAATGGTTGTCTAGAAAAGTGGCAAACCTTCGTATTTTCAATGATGAAAATGGTATTATGAACCGATCTGTATTAGAAATGAAGGGCGATGCCCTTGTAATCAGTCAATTTACCTTGTACGCCTCAACAAAAAAAGGCAATCGGCCATCTTATATAAAAGCGGCCAAACCCCCTGTCGCCATACCGTTCTATAAGCAGTTTGTAAAACGATTGAAAGACGATATGGGCAAAGAAATAAGCACAGGTGTTTTCGGCGCCGATATGAAGGTTGAATTAGTGAACGACGGCCCTGTGACCATAGTCATTGACACGAAAAATAGGGAGTAAGAATCAATTGTGGGATTTTACACCTTTGTATATAAGAAGTTAGGTATTTGATCGTTATTGCTAGTGAACCAAACCAAACAAATGCGTTTTCTTTCCCTCTTCTACATACTTCTTGTTTGTAGTATTGCCCAAGCCCAAGATTTTACGTATCAGGCACTCTTACTAGATAAAAATTTGACCAAGAACGCGAATGCCGTTGTTCGGTTAGATGAGATGAACATTCATATATCGTCTAAAAAACACCTTGGCTATACCGTGAAACAGGTAGTTACCGTCTTGAATAAACTTGGCGATAAATATGCCCGAACTATTGTCTTTTATGATAAAGAGAAGAAAATAAAAAAACTGGAAGCCTATGTTTACGATACTATGGGCAAGGAGATCGATCATATTAAAAAGAAGGACTTTCAAGATATGAGTGCAGCTGATGGGTTCTCACTTTATAGAGACGACCGATTGTTGAAATATAGATATACCCCAACACAATACCCCTACACGATGGAATTTACGTATGAGGTAGAGACTAGTGATACTGGAGTTTTTCCACCTTGGTATTTTCTATCCGGGTATTTGGTCAGCGTTGAAAAAAGCAGGTATACCATTACTTATGATAATGATGCATTAAAACCTATTATTAAGGAATATAATGTAAACAAAGAGGAAATTTTTAAAACGGAAAAACCAGGTAGCATCGTTTATAAAGCTGACAATTTACAGGCTCTTAAAAGCGAAAAAATGAGTCCGGGTTTTAAGAGTATTGCCCCACGCTTATCAGTCAGATTACAGAATTTTCATTACAAAGGGTATGATGCCAAAGTTGATAATTGGAGCGATATGGGCGCATGGATCAATAATAGACTACTGATTGGTAGAACGGCGTTGCCCGAAGTTACCAAGGCTAAGGTAAAAAGTTTGGTGCAGGACCTTACAGATGATCTAGAAAAGGCAAAGACCATTTACAAATATGTTCAGGACAATACGAGGTATATAAGCGTACAGATCGGCATAGGAGGGTTTCAACCTATTAGTGCAATAGATGTTGATCGTGTAAAATATGGCGATTGTAAAGGCCTGTCCAATTACACCAAAGCCTTATTGGAAGCTGTAGATGTAACATCGTATTATACGGTGGTACAGGCTGGCAATGACAAGGTTGATTTTGAAGAAGACTTTGCGGATCTCTATCAAGGTAATCACGTTATTCTGGCTATTCCGTATAAAGACAGGTATTATTGGATTGATTGTACCTCTCAAACACATCCCTTTGGCTTTGTTGGTGATTTTACAGATGACCGTAAGGTGTTAGTGGTAAAACGGGATGGTGGTGAAATCGTAAAAACGGTATCCTATCTAAATGAGGAAAACTATCAGAAAACCATGGCCGAGTACGCTTTGGCCGAAGATGGTAGTATTTCAGGATCGGCAAAAATCAATACAGGCGGAATTCAATATGACAATCGGTTTTATTTAGAGAAGAAAACCCATAAAGAAGTAATCAAACATTACAAAGATTATTGGGACAACATCAATAATTTGACCATTGAAACCTATGAATTCGAGAATAATAGAGAAGATGTTGTTTTTGAGGAAAATGTAGTGATTTCTGCCAAAAACTACACATCAATAAGTGGCGATAGAATTTTGTTCTCACCCAATGCCTTCAATAGAAATAATTATATACCCCATCGTTATCGAAGTAGAAAACAACCTTTTGAAATTCAAAGAGGCTTTCTTGATGAAGATGAATTCACGATTCATTTGCCAAACGGTTATAAGATCGAAGCTATGGCCGAAGAAAAGATTGCCGAAACCGAATTTGGCACTTTCAAGGTACACTTGACCTATGACAAAGAATCAAATACTATAAAATACACAAGAAGCCTTTTAATAAAGAAAGGGTTGTTTTCAAAAGAAAAATATAACCTATATAGAGATTTCAGAAGACAGGTCGCCAATACCGATGGGGCACAAATAGTACTTATTAAAACCAACTAGTAAACAAACCAAATAAATTCAACATGAGATTATTCAAAATCAAAATGCTGTCAACGTTCTTTTTCATCATAGGGGCAATCTCGGCCCAAGAGGTGAAATTCGGAAAAATATTAAAAGAAGAACTCACCGAAATGAGCTATCAAAAAGATTCCTCAGCTTCTGCAGTAGTTTTGTACCGAAGAAATAAACTAACCTTTGATTATACCAAATCGGTTGGTTTTAGGGTAATAACTTACGTGCACGAACGGGTGAAAATCTATAATAAAGATGGTTTTGACTATGCAACCGTTATTGAAGACCTTGATAAAAACGGTAGTGATGAAGAAACCTTGACAGGTTTAAAGGGGTATACCTATAATTTGGAAAATGGTGAGATTGTAGAGCACAAATTAAAGAGTTCTGCTGTCTTCTCAAATTCTGTCAACAAATACCACAACGAAAAGAAATTCACCATGCCCAATATAAAAGAGGGCAGTGTTATTGAATATAAATATAAGGTGATATCTCCTTTTTATTATTCGATAGATGAAATCGCACTTCAGTATGACATACCCATAAAACAACAGGAAATTCATATAGCTACCCCAGAGTATTTTGTTTTTAAACCGGCTGTAAAGGGCTACCTGCCATTAAATCCTAAATATGGCAGCGACTCGGGCAAAATAGATTTCGTGAACAAGAATAGAGATGGTAGAGGTATTGTCACTAAGACTACCTACAGTACCAATACGGTCAACTACAAAATACATACCACTGATTTTGTCATGAATGATGTACCGGCCTTAAAAGAAGAACCTTTTGTCAATGATATGGATAATTATAGGAGTTCGATCAATTACGAACTGCAGTATGTGCAATTTCCGCAATCGCCTCGTGAAAATTATACGAGTACTTGGGAGAAGGTTATCAAGACCATTTATAAAGGCGCGAATTTTGGTAAACAATTGGATCAGACCAATTACTTTAAAGATGACTTAAAGACCCTACTAAGTGGTAAGACCGATGATATAGAAAAGGCTTCAGCCATTTTTCACTATGTACAACAACGTATGAGCTGGAATAAGTTTCGTGGGTTCTCTACCAATAAAGGAGTAAAGAAAGCCTATAAAGAAAAATCGGGCAACACGGCCGATATTAATCTGATGTTGACGGCCATGCTTAAAAAGGCGGGTCTAGAGGCGAACCCCGTATTGATCAGTACACGAGATCACGGAGTGCCTATTTCGCCTACCATAGAAGGTTTTAATTATGTAGTGGCCTCGGTGGCTATAGACGGAAACACCATTTTTCTTGATGCAACCAATAAATATACCAAGCCCAATTTATTGCCGACCCGGGCATTGAACTGGTTTGGTAAAATTGTTAAAGAGGATAAAACTTTTAGCACGGTTTCGTTATTTCCTACAAAAGCATCACAAAAGAGCAATGTATTGATGGTTGATATAAAGGATAATGGAGATATAGAAGGAAAAATCAGAAAAACCTATTCCGATTATAGAGCCTATGTATTTAGAAATGATGTCAATGGTATTGATCAAGAAGCCTATTTAGAGAAATTGGAAAACGAGGAAAACGGAATGGAAATCTCAAATTATACTATTAAAAATGATAAGACCGTTGGTAAGCCCGTTGTGGAAAGTTTTGAATTCAGAATGGAAAATCAGGCAAATACGGTTGGTGATAAAATTTATTTCTCGCCCATGTTCAATGAAGCCCTTACCGAAAACCCCTTTAAACTTGATGATCGAAAATACCCCATCGACTTCGTCTTTCCGTGGCAAGAAAAATGTATTATAAACATTAATATTCCTGAAGGGTATAAAGTAATTTCTAAACCGGCTAACGTGAGCATGACCCTACAAGACCAAATGGGCAGTTTTGTTTTCAAGATTGTAGAATCAGGTAATAAACTACAAATTATGGTAGATCTTAAAATGAACAAGGCTGTTATACCAGCAGGGTACTATGCAAGTGTAAAAGAATTATATAAAATTATAGTTGAAAAAGAGACAGAAAAAGTAGTTTTATCCAAAATTATGGGTGATGAGCATACAGAACGCACAACAGACGGTAGATAATTGGATTAAAGAACATGGTGTTCGTTATTTTAACGAGCTTACCAATATGGCACAGCTTACCGAAGAGGTGGGTGAAGTGGCTCGTATTATCGCTCGGCGGTATGGTGAACAGAGCGAGAAAGAATCAGATAAAGACAAGGATCTAGGTGAAGAATTGGCCGATGTGCTCTTTGTCGTACTCTGTTTGGCCAATCAAACAGGTATTGACCTGCAAGAGGCCTTTGATAAGAAATTGGATATAAAGGCCAAACGTGATCACGATCGGCATCAAAACAACGAAAAGCTCAAATAGTACTATATTTGTTCTTGGTATATTTCCCTTTGTAATAGTGTACTGCGTTAGGTTTGAAAGAATGGCCAAGAGGGTTTAATCGATTAAAGAGAACAGTATTTTGAAATTACTTCTATCCGCTCCACCAACAAATCTTCTACAATCCCATATAAAAATAACAGGCTCGAAAAGTGAATCGAACCGCTTATTGTTGATACAGGCATTGTACCCTAATATAACCATTGACAACCTTTCCAATTCAGATGATGCCGAGGCTATGCAAAAAGGCCTGAAAATTACAACTGGAGTTGTAGATATTCACCACGCAGGAACAGCAATGCGTTTTTTGACAGGTTATTTTGCTTCCCAAGAAGGAAAAGAAGTAACCCTGACAGGATCACAACGCATGACCGAACGCCCGGTAAAAGTATTGGTAGAAGCGTTAAGGAGTTTGGGGGCGGATATAGTATATATGGAAAATGAAGGGTATCCTCCCCTAAAAATAAAAGGAAAAAAACTCATCAAGAACAAGGTGAGCTTGCCTGCCAATATCAGTAGCCAATACATCTCATCTTTATTATTGATCGCACCAAGTCTTGAAAACGGACTAGAACTTGAACTGGCCGGAAAAATCACTTCAGTGCCCTATATCAAAATGACCTTGGTCCTACTGCAACAAATTGGGGTAAAATGCTCTTTTGAGGGCAATTTGATTAAAGTGGCTTCAAAAAAGTCGGTTGATGTAGTGAACTTGGTTGTAGAATCAGATTGGAGCTCTGCCTCGTATTTCTATAGTATCGTGGCCCTTAGTGAGGTAGGTGCTGAAATCGTGCTGTCGGCCTATAAAGAGAACAGCCTACAGGGTGATTGCATTTTGAAGGATATTTATGAAGATCTAGGGGTGCAAACCGTTTTAGGTAAAAATGAGATTACTTTGATGAAAATAGGCGAGCCTAAATCTCAAACGCTAAACCTAGAACTCTCGAATGCACCCGATACTGCGCAGACGATAGCCGTTACTTGTTTTGGCCTAGGGATAGGTTGCCATTTAAGCGGACTTCATACCTTAAAAATCAAAGAAACAGATCGCTTGGAAGCCCTTTATACCGAACTCACTAAATTAGGGGCCAATATATCGGTCACAGATAAGACATTGACCTTGGAGCCTTCAGATCGAATAAACCCAAGTATTGCCATTGACACTTATAATGACCATAGAATGGCTATGGCCTTTGCGCCTTTGGCAATGAAAACATCAATTAAAATCAATGATGCCGAGGTGGTTTCAAAATCGTATCCTGATTTTTGGAGTGATTTGAAAAACCTTCATTTTTCGATAAAAGAATTATAATAGGCATTTTACTTGACATCCCCTATCTCGGTATCGTATATTTGCAGCCGAAAAATACCAGACAAAATACCTTGTCGGTTACGAATACTAAAAACAATAATACCACTATATGAAACTATCAAGCTTCGGTTTTGAGCTTCCGGATAATTTGCTCGCAGAATACCCGGCAGAACACAGAGATGAGTCTAAACTAATGGTCATTAACAGGGAGACCGAAAAGATCGAGCATAAAATGTTCAAGGACCTCATTGATTATTTTGAAGAGGATGATATTATGGTCATCAATAACACAAAGGTCTTTCCTGCAAGATTGTTCGGCAACAAAGAAAAGACCGGGGCACGTATAGAAGTATTTTTGCTGCGTGAACTAAACGAAGAACAGCGCCTTTGGGATGTGCTCGTAGATCCGGCGCGAAAAATACGCATCGGCAACAAGTTGTATTTTGGTGAAGATGAAGCCTTAGTCGCAGAAGTGATTGATAACACTACCTCAAGAGGTAGAACCCTGCGTTTTCTTTACGATGGCCCTTATAGGGATTTTAGGTCAAAATTAAAAGAGCTGGGACAAACCCCATTGCCGAAGTATATCAAGAGAAGTGTTGAACCTGAAGATGAAGAGCGGTATCAGACCATTTATGCCAAATATGAAGGAGCTGTAGCAGCACCAACGGCGGGGTTGCATTTCTCTAAACATTTGTTAAAGCGATTGGAAATAAAAGGGATAGATTTCGCCGAGCTTACTCTACATGTTGGTCTGGGTACTTTTAACCCGGTAGAAGTAGAAGACCTCTCTAAGCATAAGATGGATAGCGAAGAGTTGATTATTGATGAAAAGGCTACTGAAGTGGTGAACAATGCCCAGAGAAACAAACGCAGAATTTGCGCGGTCGGTACAACGGCAATGCGCGGATTGGAAAGTGCCGTTTCTTCACAGCACACATTGAATACTTTTGACGGGTGGACGAATAAATTCGTTTTTCCACCCTATGAATTCAGTATCGCCACCGCTATGATAACGAATTTTCATTTGCCGAAATCAACTTTATTGATGATGGTATCGGCCTTTATGGGCCATGATTTGATGAAGCGGGCGTATAAAGAAGCAATTTTGGAAAACTATAAATTTTATTCTTATGGTGATGCCATGTTGATTATATAGAATTTTTGTTTTTCCCGATAAGAAGGGAGACTGTAAAATTTCAGATGAAAAATCCTACTTTATCAAAATAGATTAAAAGTAGGATTTTTTGATTTTCGATCATGAACAGAATGAAGGAAGAGAAGAAGAAAGATATACGATCTTTAACGAGAGCGCAATTGCGTGAATTCTTTGTGGATAACGGCGATAAGGCTTTCAGGGGTAATCAAGTGTATGAATGGCTCTGGCAAAAATCTGCCCATTCGTTTGAGGTGATGACCAGCCTTTCTAAAGAAACGAGGGCGATGCTTGAAGAAAACTTTGTCATCAATCACATCAAAGTCGATCAGATACAGCGCAGTAGCGATGGCACTATTAAAAATGCAGTGCGATTACATGATGATTTGGTTGTTGAGTCGGTACTTATACCCACCAAAACACGAACTACGGCCTGTGTGTCAAGTCAGGTAGGCTGTAGTTTAGACTGTAGGTTTTGCGCTACCTCTCGATTAAAACGAATGCGAAATTTAAATCCCGATGAGATTTATGATCAGGTGGTCGCCATTGATAATGAAAGCCAGTCGTATTTTGACAGGCCCTTGAGCAATATCGTTTTTATGGGCATGGGCGAACCGCTTATGAACTATAATAACGTGCTGAAAGCTATCGATAAGATTACCTCGCCCGATGGTTTGGGTATGTCACCCAAGCGCATTACGGTCTCTACTTCCGGCGTGCCGAAGATAATCAAGAAAATGGCCGATGCCGAAGTGAAGTTTAAATTAGCGGTTTCATTACATTCTGCAATTGATGAGATCCGCACTTCGATCATGCCTTTTAATGCCACTTTCACCTTGGCCGATTTGCGTGATTCTTTGATATACTGGTATGCAAAGACCAAAAGTAGAATAACCTATGAATACGTAGTTTGGAAAGGAATCAATGATACCCAAAAAGATGTAAATGCCCTAGTTGACTTCTGTAGGTTTGCGCCCTCAAAGGTCAACCTGATCGAATACAACCCCATTGATGATGGTGAGTTTCAGCAAGCCTCGAACAGAGCTGTTGAGATGTACGTAAATACTTTAGAGCGGAATAATATTATTGTGACCGTTCGCCGCTCACGTGGTAAGGATATTGATGCTGCCTGTGGCCAATTGGCGAACAAGTCTTAGGGTAGTACTCAAGGCCTAGGTTTAAGCTTAAAACGCATCAGCACGGGCAAATGGTCTGAGGCCTCTTCTATTTCAGTAACAATACGGGCATCTACCTTTTCAATAAAATTGGTATTGTAAAAAATATAGTCCAACCTTTCTGCCGGCCTATCTGAAGGATATGTTTTTTTCGCAGTGTCAATAACGGCATATGCAATGTTAGAGGAAACCAAAAGCTTGTTTACAGAGGCACCGTCCATACCCATATCACTATTGAAATCACCAACCAAAAAGGTAGGGTAAGTGCCCGCATATTTATGGTATATAGCGTTTACCTCATTGGTCTGTTTTTTTCTTGCATCTTGGTCAAAGGCTTCTAAATGCACATTGATGATTTTTATTTCTTGCCCATTGATGGCAAGGGTAACCACTTGCGCCAATCTATCAAGGTAAAAGGCACTCCTCCAAAAAGGAATTCCTTCAGGCTCAGAGAGAACAGTGACCTCGTGCATACTGACTTCGAACTTGCTGAGGATAGATTGCCCTGAATACGTTTTTCCAAAATGTGAACTTATGGGCCAGTACGGAAAAGGCAAGTATGTCACATCCCAATTTACTGCTTGGGCAGCATTAGAGAATCCTAAAGAAGAAAGTGCTTCTTGTTGGTTTACGTTAAAAGAGCGTTTAGAATCATAATCTATTTCTTGAAAAGCAATAATATCAGGTTGTATTGTTTTGAAAACCGATTTCGTTTTTTTGAGATTTTCATCGAACAGGCTTTTTGTTCGATCTACCGCCAAGTTATTGGTCATGCCACTCAGGTAACCAATATTATAGGTGGCTATACTGAAAATAGAATCATGGTTGATACTGGTCAGCCCATCTTTATATGAAATCAACTGTGTGTGGTCACTATTGGTATAACTTGAAGATGATGCCCAAAAAAAGAATACCACTATCGCTAAGATCACCACTAAAAAGAACTTTCCTATTTTTTTCATTTCCTCAAGGTTTAAAATCAAAAATAAGAAAAATGATTTTGGGTGTCAAAAGAACCAAAATGAAAGAATTATAATAACCCCTTTATTTTACTTAAATTTACGAGGCTGGCCTAAACGCCATAAAAATAGACCTAGTTGAAAGTAGTAGCTAAAATCAAGCAGCCGATTCATCAAGAAATGGAGCTTTTTGAAACAAAGTTCCGTGAAGCCATGTCCTCCAAGGTTGCGCTTTTAAATAGAATAACACATTATATCGTAAATCGAAAGGGTAAACAAATGCGCCCTATGTTTGTTTTTCTTACCGCGAAATTGTTGAACAACGGTGAGATAAATGAGCGAACGTACCGAGGCGCATCGATTATCGAACTCATACATACCGCTAGTTTGGTGCATGATGATGTAGTTGACGAAAGCAATAAACGCCGCGGCTTCTTTTCGATAAACGCCCTATGGAAAAACAAGATAGCCGTTTTGGTAGGTGATTATCTTTTGTCAAAAGGTATGTTATTGTCAATAGAACACAGCGATTTTGATCAGCTAAAAATAATCTCGGTTGCTGTTCGTGAAATAGTGGAGGGCGAACTATTGCAGATTGAAAAAGCAAGACGGTTAGATATTACCGAAGATGTCTATTACGAGATAATACGTAAAAAGACTGCTACCTTAATTGCCGCATGCTGTAGTATGGGGGCTTGTTCTGTGAAACCTGAATCTGGCGATGTTGAAACCTTTCGAAAATTCGGTGAACTTTGTGGTATGGCCTTTCAGATAAAAGATGATCTGTTCGATTATGGCGGAGAAAAAATTGGTAAACCCACCGGAATAGACATCAAAGAACAAAAAATGACCTTACCACTCATACACGTGCTGAATATTTGTTCTAAGGAAGAAAAAAAATGGCTCATCAATTCGGTCAAAAACCATAATAAAGATAAAAAACGGGTAAAAGAGGTCATTGCCTTTGTGAAGGATAAGGGCGGATTGGACTATGCCGTAGAAAAAATGCTTACCTATAGAAATGAAGCTTTGAAGTTGCTCGATGACTACCCTGAATCAGCGTATAAAAGCGCATTGGTTCTTATGGTCAACTATGTGGTGGATAGAAAAAAATAAAAATCCCTGTATCTCTAAGGGAGGGATTTCCCTAGTACAATAAGTTTCCAGACAAACATTGTATTGAACTTTTCAAAAAAAACACCCCCTCAGGCAACTATTTCATAATTGAACTCGTCTACCTTTATAGAAGACAATTTTAAAACCTTTGAAAATCATTTCCTTTTATACCAGCGAAAAGCAATTGATCCGAAAGTCGGTATCGGGCAACCCAGAGGCACAACGGCGGCTTTATGAAAAACATGCGCCAAAAATGCTTGGGGTTTGTCGGCAGTATATCAAAGACCTGCAATTTGCCGAAGATATAATGTGCAATGGTTTTTTAAAAGTGTTCACCCACTTACATACATTCAAATTCGAAGGAAACTTTGAAGGGTGGGTACGAAGGATCATGATACGTGAAAGTATATCCTATTTGAGAAAACAACAGTTTGTGGTCTATGACGATGACATTTTAGATCAAACTGAAAGCCAAGGTGTTTCTTTTTCATCCTCTGAGTTGGATGTTGAATATATTCAAGTGCTGATCGATGCGCTTCCCGAAGGGTACAGAACGGTTTTTATACTCTTTGCAGTTGAAGGTTATAAACATCAAGAAATTGGTGAGATGCTCAATATATCAGAAAACACATCTAAATCGCAGCTATTCAAGGCACGAAGGATTTTACAAGAAAAATTGAAAGAAAAAAATATTATAGGTTATGGTACCGAATAAATTTGAAAATCACATTAAAGAAAAATTAGGGGAAAGAGAGATACAACCTTCGGACAAAGCTTGGGATAAATTGGCCGATCAGTTGAACAATACTTCTCAAAGGTCTGAGAACAAAGGTTACTATCGGTATGCAATAGCTGCTGGTTTTATTGGGCTTTTGTTTATTTCAGTACTTTATTTCAATGCTAATAATTCATCAACAACACCAAATACCCAAGTTGTTGACATTTCAAAAGAAAAGACTGAAGAGCAAGATAATAGTGAGGTATTAAAAGAAAAATTCACAGAGGTAGAAGTTGCTGAAACCGTTAATGCCGAATTGACCCAAAGGGATGAAGAAACTGTAAGTCAAGAACGATTTTCAGATTCAAAAAAACAGATTTCTTTAATAGAAAGTGTTGGCCCAGTACCTGATACGATTCATGCTGGTAGTGAGGTGCCCAGCGAAATTATCGATATAAAAATATTGGAGGTTGTAGCCCAAGTAGATGCACTTGAAAATAACAGTATAAATTTGACCGATGCTGAGGTAGACTCGTTATTAAGGCAGGCACAACAAGAAATACTTGCAAGTAAGGTGTTTCGTGAAGACCATACCGTAGATGCAATGGCACTGCTTACCGGTGTAGAGGACGAATTAGATCGTTCGTTTCGTGATAAGATCTTTGAGAGCCTGAAAACCGGTTTTATAAAAGTAAGAACGGCAGTTGCAGATCGCAATAATTAAAATATTCATCAATCATTAATCGACATCTCAGTTCACCCCTTAAAAAAGGGGTGGAATGTGAGATGAGCAAATCAAAATCAAAATGAGAACAATTACATTTTACTTATTACTGCTTATAATTTCTTTTGTTACAAAGAACCTTACTGCACAAGAAGAGAAGTTTAAAGAAAAAGTGGAGGTACTTCAAAATTTTAAAAATCAGATTACCGATCAAGAAAGAGATGTGCTTAAAATTGAAATAGAAGCTATTGACAAACAATTAAAAGAGGGTGAAATCACTGAAGTAGAGGCAAAAATTCTTAAAGAGACTGCAGCAAAGAAAAGAGCATTGAACATTGAGAACCGCATTGCCATCATCGATAATAAAATTTCACTGCTTGAGCGTAATAAAGGAGTGTCATTAGTACTTGAAGATAATAGGAAGGATATAGGTTCTGATAAATTTACCATAGACATTAATGGTGAACGGGTGTTTTCATTTGATGAAAAAAAGTGGAATAAAAAGGTCAAGTACGATCGTCGAACCTATACTGCATTTGTAATGGCCGTAGGTTTGAACAATTCATTAGTAGATGGCCAATCTTTAGAAGATTCCCCTTATAAAATTGGGGGAAGCAGATTCTTTGAAATAGGGTGGGCTTGGCGTACCCGTCTATTGAAAAATTCAAACTTTCTTAGACTGAATTACGGTCTGTCTTTTCAGTTTAATGGACTCAAGCCCAAGAACAATCAATATTTTGTTGTAAACAACGGGCAAGCTGAATTACAAGAATTTGAGTTCGATCTAAAAAAATCAAAACTGAGAATGGACAATCTGGTGTTTCCGGTGCACTTTGAATTTGGCCCCTCCAAGTTCAGGGAAAGTGAAAATAAAATTCGATATTCTTTGAGAAATCAATTTCGTTTAGGCATTGGTGGTTATGGCGGATTTAATTTGGGAACACGTCAAAAATTGAAATACAACCGTGCAGGTGAGCGTGTAAAGGATAAATTGAAAAGAGGGTATAACACCAGCAATTTTGTTTATGGCCTAAGTGCCTATATCGGCTTTGATTCAGTTCTCTTATATGCAAAATATGATTTAAACCCCATTTTTAAAGGTGCTGTTGTAGAACAACATAACATCTCTTTGGGCTTGAGGTTTGATTTGTGGTAATTTGTTTTGGCTTGGGCATTCAGATCAGACCTTCATTAAATTATAGGTTTGAATGCCTATATGGCATTTTTAGCACCTCGGTCATCTCTTTTGTAAATTCATTCTCATAAAAACCCCGTTTGCAGTACGAGCATTCTGCAATACTGTTGGTCGAAATTTTAATAAGCCTTATCCAGAAGATATGAATATAATTTGAAGTTTTTGACGCTGTCAAGGTATTTGATTGTTCACAATGAGGGCATGAAACATCTTCGAGCTTTTTGGTCTCGGTTTTACCAGATCGTGTGCCGAAAAAAAATATCATATCACTTATTTTTCAATAAAAATAGTCAATTAACAAATCGCTTCAAATCGGTTTTCTTAAAAGCCGATTCGGGTGTGCGTAGCTTATCGGTAATATCAGAGCCGTAATATTAAAAATAAGGTAACTGTTCAGCCGAAGTGCTTTCTCCCTCCCCTTTGTCATTCCGAACGAAGTGAGGAATCCCTTGGGAGTGTTGACACTACCTTTCACCTGTATTGAACTGCAAACAAGGGGCCTTCTTGCCAATACCGGCATCAGCATCAATTCCAAAACTGGATCCGAACAAGCATGCGCAGAGATTCCTCGTGCCTCGGAATGACAAGAGAGGGGCTGAACAGTTACAAAATAAGTACAAAAACCTTTTTTTCATTATAAAATTGTTTCAAAACTGTTTCACAGGGTATTGAATGGTTTTTAAGAGAAGAGAGCCCCGTTTGCACAAGCTATTGGCATGGA
>CAZEUV010000062.1:0-16153 GCA_964515285.1 uncultured Maribacter sp.
AATAGTTACCTCATCAAGCAGCTGCCCATTGCTACGGTTTTTGTCAATAAAAAACTAGTGGTGGTACATGCTTCTGACAAATGGATAAGTGACTTTGAATTGGCCTATGACGCCGTATTCGGTATGACCTTAGGGCAGCTTTTCAAAAATGCAAACCTAGATTGGGAAGAAAAAATAATCAACATTCTAAAAAACCTCCCCAGTACACCAAGTATTGAAAGACATATCACTAGTACTGGAAACGAAGAATGGTACGAATGGCACATTATACCCTGGTTCGACGACCAAGAAAATAGTATTGGCGCTATTATACAAACCGCAAATGTTACCCAAAGGGTGCAGCATGAAGCACAACTTGAAAAAAAAGAACTTTTAATCAAAGAAAAACAGGGTATAGCACAAATAGGATGTTGGGAATACGATGCCGTAAAAGACACCCTCAACTGGTGCACAGCATCAAAAACGATTCACGAAGTTACTGAAGACTACATTCCTACTATTGAAAACGAGATCAATTTCTACAAAAAGGGATATAGTAGAAATACCCTATCAATGGCATTGGACAGGGCGATGAAAGAAGGGTTGCCATGGAATGAAAAACTACAGTTCATTACTGCCAAAGGCAATGAGAAATGGGTGGTCGCTTCAGGAAAACCTGTTTTCAAAGACAATAAATACCTTGGGCTTATAGGAACCCTTCAAGATATTACGGCCCAAGTGAAATCAGAGAACAAAATACGTGAAAGTGAGCATTTATTAAGAACCCTCATTGACAATTTACCCTTGAATATTTTTATAAAAGACGCTGAAGGCAAAAAAATTCTTGCTAACAAATCAGAAGTGGCGTTTTGCGGACTAAAGAACGAAAGCCAAATTTTGGGTAAAGACGATTTTGCTTTTTACGATAAGAAAACTGCTAAAAAATTGCAAAAAGACGACCTACAAGTACTACAAAATCTTAAACCCATCATAGGTAAAGAGGTCAAGCATGTGAAAAAAGATGGCACCCAAACCGCTTTTTACACCTCTAAAATACCCCTGATCGGAGAAGGAAACAAAGCGTACGGACTAATCGGTTTTAGTATGGACATTACCAATCTGAAACAAAAAGAACATGAACTACAAAATGTCATCAATGTTGCCTCGCAACAAAACAAGAAGCTCATCAATTTCGCCCATATTGTCTCACATAACCTAAGGTCGCACACAGCCAATTTTTCTATGTTGTTGAATTTTTTGATTAACGAAAAAGATGAAACCGAAAAACAAAAAATCATTAAAATGTTGACCGACGCATCTGATAATCTTTTAGATACGCTAGACAACCTGAACGAAGTCGTGGATATAAACACAAATTCGAATTTAGAAAAAACCCCGATGAGTCTAAACGAAAAAATAGTTTCGGTAGAGCAAGACCTAGAAGCTTTTTTAATTAACAACAATGCCAAGATTATCAATACGATCTCTGATAACGTCATTATAAACGTTGTACCGACCTATATTGATAGTATTCTGAGAAATTTTATCACCAACGCTGTAAAGTACCGATCTCTCAACAGAAACCCTATTATTCAACTGAGCACCAAAAATGAGAATGGGTATACCATACTTAGTATTACGGATAATGGCCTCGGAATAGACCTCAAAAAATACGGTGCTAAATTATTCGGAATGTACAAAACCTTTCATGATAGGAAAGATGCAAGGGGCATTGGCCTTTACATTACAAAAAATCAAATAGAGGCGATGAACGGAAAAGTGACCGCCACCAGTGAAATTGGTAAAGGAACTACATTTAAAATTTATTTTGATGAAAAAAATTAATGCTATATATATTATAGATGATGATCCGATTACCGTATTCGGAATACGAAAAATGTTGAATTCGGTCGTTCTATGTAATGCCATAAGCACCTTTGGAAACGGAAAATTAGCTTTGGACGACATTGTAAGAATAATCGAAAAAGGCCAGAGGCTGCCAGAAGTGATCTTTCTAGATATAAACATGCCCATTATGGATGGGTGGCAGTTTTTAGAAGAATTCATTATACTGCCCCTGAAAGAGCGGGTTCGAGTTAATATCGTCACCTCATCGATAGATAGTGTTGATAAGGAAAACTGGGAGTATTACAGTACCAAGACCCACCACATCATAACCTTCAACAACAAGCCCATAGGTAAAAACGAAATCGAAGAAATAACTAAAGTTGCGTAAAAGGTACCCACTTATGCTATTTTTCTTAATTTTATCAGGCCGTTCGTAATACAGTCTGATAAAATTAAAATCGTGGATATTAAATTTCTTTTCACCCTATTACTTATCCTGTTTTTTAGTTCATGTGAAACTGAACAAGAAGACGAAGCTACCAGTTTTTCAACACACTTTGAAACCTCGAACGGCACTGAAACCGCCACTTATTTGCAAGTAGTTGATTTTTATATTCAACTGGCAAAAGAGTTTCCCCAAATAAATATACAGACTGTCGGAGCAACCGATAGCGGCCATCCCCTGCACATGGTCACCTATAATACGGATGGGGATTTCAACTTTCAAAAAATAAGCAAAGACAAGGCCATTATCTTGATCAACAACGGTATTCACCCAGGAGAAAGTGACGGCATCGATGCTACCATGCTCTTATACCGTGATTTGGCAGTCGGCAAGATTAATGCGCCGAAAAATACAGTTTTGGTAACCATACCCATTTACAATATTGGTGGTGCACTCAATAGAAATAGCACTACAAGAGTCAATCAAAATGGTCCAAAAAAGTATGGTTTTCGAGGAAATGCTCGTAACTACGACCTCAATAGGGATTTTATTAAAACCGATACCAAAAATTCAAAAACCTTCACCGAGATATTCCACCTTGTGAACCCTGATGTTTTTATAGACAACCATGTTAGCAATGGTGCCGATTATCAATATACGCTCACCCATCTTTTTACACAGCATAATAAGCTCGGCGGTGAACTAGGTGAATACCTACATGCCGAATTGATGCCCGAACTTGAAAAATCATTGGCAGAAATCAAATGGGATATCACTCCTTATGTAAACGTATTCAATAAGATACCCGAAGAAGGATTTTCGCAGTTTATGGATCACCCAAGATATTCAACGGGCTACACTACACTTTGGAACACTCTGGGCATGATGGTAGAAACCCATATGCTAAAACCCTACAAACAACGTGTGGAAGGCACCTATCATCTAATGACCAAGATGATTGCCATTGTCGAAAAAGATGGTGAAAGAATAAAGAAACTTCGTGAAAAAGCAACTACCCGACACCAAAATTGGCAGCACTACCCTATTTCATGGGCGGTGGACACCACCAAAACGTCAACGCTGAATTTTAAGGGCTATGAAGCAGATACCCTGATAAGTGAAGTTACAGGCTTTCCTAGATTAAAATATGATAGAAACAAGCCTTTTATCAAAAAAGTCGAATATCAAAATTATTTTATTCCGGTTGATTCAGTTGGCATTCCAAAAGCATACGTAGTACAGAAAGAGTGGATAAACGTTTTAGATCTTCTAAAGCTCAATAATATAGTATATACCACCTTTAAAAGAGACACTACCATAGTAGTAGAATCTTACAGAATATCAAAATACCAGACCCAAAAACAAGCTTTTGAAGGTCACTACCCCCATTATAACACCAAAGTTGAAAAGAGTAAACGAAAATTGGTATTCACCAAAGGAGATTGCATAGTGGCAACTGACCAAATAGGTATTCGCTATTTACTTGAGACCTTAGAGCCCGAAGCCAATGATTCGTTTTTTAATTGGAATTTTTTCGACGTAATCCTTCAACAAAAAGAAGGGTTCTCACCTTACGTCTTTGAAGATGTTGCCATTAAAATGTTACAAAATGACCCAAAACTAAAAGAGGCCTTTGAACTAAAAAAAGAAAATGAGCAAGAATTTGCAGATAATTGGTATGCTCAGTTGAACTGGATCTATATGAGGTCTGAACATTACGAATCGGCACATATGCAGTACCCTATATACAGAATATTAAAATAATCGGTGATCGATCAGTGCCCAAACAGAATTTTAATGTTGGCGTACGAATTATCCAAGGCTTTCTTTATTTTTTTCGGCCCTTTCCATTTTACCTTTTCAATGCCTTCATTTTTTTGTCCCTTTAACTCCCCCTTATAAGAGGTTTTCATGGCGTACCAATGCACCTCCTTTAGTTTATATTTCCCGTTTCTTTTAAAGATGTGATATGTGGTCTGTAAGAAATTCTCGATTTTTAATCCCTTGACCCCGGTCTCTTCCGCTACCTCGCGAAGGGCACAGGCCTCTATGGTCTCGCCTTTGTCGAGCTTGCCTTTGGGTAGGTCCCATTTGTCATTTCGGTAAATGAAGAGCACCTTTCCTTCTTTATTGGTTACGACCCCGCCGGCTGCAACCACCAATGGAATTTTACTGGTGAACTTTCTTAGAATTTCTTCATGGTTTGGGTGGTAGATATAGGCCTCTTTCAACTTCTTTTTAGACAATGCCTCAATGGCCTCGTTTATAGCAATACCGTTCATTAAGAAATATTTCCCTTTTTCGGTATCTGAAAGTTTATTTGTTAGGATCAGGGGCGACCCATTCACAAAAACTTTATACATTTGCGTTATGGTTTTAAACAAAGATACAGCAAAAAAAACAGCAGAGCTCCTATTGAAAATCAATGCCATTAAGTTGGCACCTGAAAACCCTTTTACCTGGGCTTCGGGCTGGAAATCTCCCATTTATTGTGACAATCGTATTATACTCTCGTATCCGACCATAAGAAACTATGTTAGGGAAGAAATCGCAAAGCAGGTAGAATCTATTTATGGCAAACCCGATGTAATTGCAGGAGTCGCAACAGGTGCCATAGGAATTGGTGTTTTGGTCGCTGAGTATTTGGGTCTTCCCTTTATTTATGTAAGACCAGAGGCGAAATCACATGGAAGGCAAAATCAGATAGAAGGCCATTTACAACCTAATCAAAGTATAGTGGTCATTGAAGATTTGATCAGTACCGGAAAAAGTAGTCTAAACGCTGTTGATGCGCTAGAAAGCAACGGTGCGAATGTAAAGGGTATGATAGCTATTTTCACCTATGGTTTCGATGTAGCTATAACAAATTTCGAAAAGAAGAACATTAAATTGCATACGCTAAGCGACTATGGCCATTTGGCCGAACTGGCATTGGAAACAGGCTATATTAAGGAAGAACAAATCACCACCTTGATGGAATGGAAAAAAGACCCGTCCGTCTGGAAACAATAATATCATATGTACATAGAGACCAATAAGAAGATCCTTTTTAAAAGCGATAAAGAAATTTTCGAATTTTTGACAGATCTTAAAAATTTCGAAAAGTTAATGCCCGAGAACATTGATAAATTTGAACTTATCAATGAAGACCGATTTATTTTTGCTCTAAAAGGCATGCCTGAAATAGTTTTAGAACGAAAAGAACAAGAGGCTAACAACAAGTTGGTTCTTGGGGCCGCCAGTGACAAACTGCCTTTTACCCTAACCGCTGATATTGTAGCAAAAGGTGATGGTGAAACCGAAATAAGTTTGAGTTTTGACAGTGAGTTCAATGCTATGATGGCAATGATGATCAAATCACCGATTACCAATTTTATGCAAACACTCTCTGATAATTTAGAAAAAATATAAGCGTCAAAACCTTGTTGGTTTAAGGTCTCCACCCGTTTTGAACTTTGGTGAACCATTTGCGAAAAGGTCAATATAAAAGTTGTATTTCTTTCAAATCAAATTCTTTCAAAATGGTATCTTCAAGTTCGACAACCAATCTGCCTTGTGATGAAACCCTTCGAATGAAACCCATAAAAACCTTACCTTTTATATCTTTAAACGTTGAGGGTTTATCTTTTCTAAACAATACATTTTCGTAGGTACTCCATAAAAGAGAGCCGTTTTCATTCTCAATACTTAAAAAGACCATTTCTAAATTCTTAACGATATCATGAAGTAATTCATCTAAGGCGAAGGTTTTTCCTAACAACAATTTCAATGAAGATGCGTTAGTAAGATTATTGAACGACAATTGGTTTACATTGAGGCCAATGCCAATTACAGATTCTTGAATTTGATTGCCCAATAGTATATTTTCAATAAGAATACCGCAAATTTTACTGGAGCCTGACAGAATGTCGTTTGGCCATTTTACGCTCAAATTAGGTACGCTTATACTTTTAAGGCTATTGAAAACAGCCATAGAAACGCAAATATTCAATAGAAATTGATTGTCGACAACTATGTTCTTGATTTTTTTTAAAACGCTAAAAGTGAGGTTTTTACCTGCTTCAGATCGCCATTTGGCACCCATTTGGCCTTTCCCTTTTAGTTGCTTGTCAGTTACGACCACGGTAAAATCATCCAATGTTTTTGAAAGCATTAGTTCTTTTAAATACATATTGGTCGAGTCAATGGCATTAAGTTTGAGTATGTGCATAGGCAACCCTGAAATCATTATAGAATCTATTCTTGAAAACTAGGGTCAAAAGAACAAAAAAAGAATAACTTTGTAGAAACTAATATTTTTGAATGCAGAAAAAAAAAGCTAGTGCAGATGAGTTGATCGCATTAATTTTACAGGGAATTGAAGATGTAAAAGGAAATGATATAATTTTGCTTGATTTAAGAAAAATCGAAAATACCGTTTGTGACTACTTTATAATATGTAATGGTACTTCAAATACACAAGTTAACGCCATAATCGGATCTATACAAAAAACAGTAAGCAAAGCCATCAAAGACAAACCATGGCATATCGAAGGTTATGATAATGCTGAATGGGTATTGATGGATTATGTAAATGTAGTGGTTCACGTCTTTCAAAAACATATCAGGGAATTCTATGATATTGAAGGTCTTTGGGGGGATGCAGAGTTTACTAAAATTGAAAGTAGCATAAATCAGTAAAAAAAAAGAATGGCCAAAGATAATAATTCAAACAAACCGAAGTTCAGCTCATGGTGGATCTATGGGTTGGTTGCAGTACTGCTAATCGGTTTTCAGTTCATAGGAAATGAAAATCTATCGAATACTAAAAAGACAACAACTTCTGACCTTCAAGAATACCTCAGAAACGGTGATGTCAAAGAAATTTTGATTATCACCAACACGAGGCAGGCAAAAGTATTTCTTACTAGTGAAGCCCTGGCTAAAGATGTTCATAAAGAAGTTTCTGGCAAATCAATGTTTCCTTCAACAGGCTCGGTGCCACAGTATGTATTAGATTACGGAGATCTTCAAAATTTCGAGAACGAAATCAAGAAAAGTAAGGTCGACAATAATCTAAATACCATAGTCGACTATGATACCGACAATAACTACCTCATGGATCTCTTGTTGGGTATATTGCCTTTTATCCTCATCATCGGAATCTGGATCTATTTGATGCGAAGAATGTCGGGCGGTGCAGGTGGTGGTGCCGGGGGACAAATATTCAATATAGGAAAATCAAAGGCAAAGCTGTTTGATGAAAAGACCGATACACGAACTTCGTTCAAAGATGTAGCTGGTCTGGAAGGCGCAAAAGAAGAGGTTGAAGAAATTGTCGAGTTTTTGAGAAACCCGGACAAATATACTTCCTTGGGTGGAAAAATTCCTAAAGGCGCTCTACTTGTAGGCCCTCCCGGTACGGGAAAAACCCTATTGGCCAAAGCCGTTGCAGGTGAGGCCAAAGTGCCATTTTTCTCATTATCGGGTTCTGATTTCGTAGAAATGTTCGTAGGGGTAGGTGCCTCAAGGGTACGCGATTTGTTCAAACAAGCGAAAGATAAATCTCCAGCGATTATTTTTATCGATGAAATCGATGCCATTGGTAGAGCAAGGGGCAAGAACAATTTTACGGGATCCAACGATGAACGTGAAAATACCCTGAACCAGTTATTGACCGAAATGGACGGCTTTGAATCAAACACCAATGTAATCGTACTTGCAGCTACCAACCGTGCCGATGTACTTGACAAGGCCTTGATGCGTGCAGGTCGATTCGATCGGCAAATCTATGTTGATCTACCCGACATTAGAGAACGTAAAGAAATTTTTGAGGTACACTTGCGACCAATCAAAACCGCTGAAACCTTGGATCTTGATTTCTTGGCAAGACAAACACCTGGCTTCTCAGGCGCCGATATAGCAAACGTGTGTAACGAAGCTGCTCTTATTGCTGCCCGTAAAGAGAAAAAAGCAGTGACCAAACAAGATTTTTTAGATGCAGTCGACAGAATTGTTGGCGGATTGGAAAAAAAGAACAAGATCATTACCCCAGGTGAGAAAAAGACAGTCGCCTATCACGAAGCAGGCCACGCCACTACAAGTTGGATGTTAGAACATGCCGCACCCTTGGTAAAAGTCACTATAGTACCAAGAGGGCAATCATTGGGTGCCGCTTGGTATTTGCCGGAAGAGCGGTTGATCGTTCGCCCAGAACAGATGTTAGATGAAATGTGTGCCATGCTTGGGGGCAGGGCTGCGGAAAAGGTGATATTCAACGTAATTTCTACCGGTGCTCTGAGCGATCTTGAAAAAGTGACCAAACAGGCTCGGGCCATGGTAACCGTTTATGGCCTAAATGATAAAATAGGAAATATCACCTATTACGATTCATCAGGTCAGAGCGAGTATAATTTCTCAAAACCATATAGCGAAGAGACCGCTCGTACCATAGATGAAGAAATCTCTAAAATAATTGAAGAGCAATATTTAAGGGCAATACAGGTATTGACCGAGAACAAAGACAAACTCATTACCTTAGCTGAAAGGTTGCTCGAAAAAGAAGTTATCTTTAAAGAAGATCTTGAAAAAATATTCGGAAAAAGGCCATTTGATAAACAGCCATTTGATGGACTAGATCAGAATGTGGTCGAAAAAAGCGTAAAAGATGAGGAAGAAAATGCTTCTGTGGAAGAACAGGAAACAGAAAATAAATAATGTTTTTTGACGTTTTTTATTTATGCTGCTCACACTGATAAAAGATATATAAGTGTAAATGGGGATATTTGATAAATTATTTAGAGGTGGAAAAAAAAAGGATTCCAAAGAGACCGTGGAAACGAGGGGTCTTCATATGCCCGATTTAAATATTCCCCCAGATGAAAAATTTACAATCCATTTTAGAAAAAATGGAGGTAAATTTCTGTATTGTGATTCCTTTTCAGAGGTTTCTGAAGCATTAAAAAACATCATTGCCGAAAATGATTGGCAAGACCATCCGTTCTTTGTCTTGAACCCCGCCTTAGAAGAAAAATTCAATAAAGAAAAAATCTCTTTTACAACCAAAGCTAATAAAAGTGAGGTCTTCTTTACTACCTGTGAACACCTGATCGCGCAAAATGGTTCTATACTCGTATGCTCGAATCAATTAAAAGAGAAAAAACTCAATGAGCTGCCTGACAATATTATCGTTTTTGCAACGACCAGTCAATTGGTAGAGTCGATAGGAGAAGGTTTGAAAAAGATAAAGAAAAAGTACGGCCATAGTATTCCTGCCAATATCACCACGCTAAAGCATTTTCAATCGAACGAAGAAAATTCTGATGACTTTCTCACTTACGGAAGCAGTTCAAAAAACCTTTATCTATTATTTTTGGAAGACTTATAGTATGAAAGAGGTTTTGAGGCGAGCACTTACCGGAGCTGTTTACATCATTCTATTATTGTCTGCCGTTTTCCTTAATTCAGATGCCTTTGATTTTTTGTTCATGGCATTTGGTCTTGCCTGCCTCTATGAATACAAAAAACTCGTAAAGCTTAAAGGATACCATATTTTTATAGCATATCTAACCCTATGGTGGGTATATATTTATATGGTAAACGACCAAACGCCCATTTTCATTTTGATGTTTGTCACCATAATCGTTGACTTTGCGTTGCTGTTCTACCTGTTCTCTAAAAAAGAAAAATTGTTCAACACCTTTCAAAAATTTGTCATAGGTTTATTTTATGTAGGTGGTGGATGTATTTTTTTGACCATGATACCCTATAAGGAAAATGATTTTGCAAAACTGCTTATTATGGGTATTTTTATACTTATATGGGTCAACGACACCTTTGCTTATATCGTTGGTAAAACACTGGGACGTCATAAATTATATCCAGCCGTTTCTCCAAAAAAAACAATCGAAGGTACCCTGGGAGGGTTTATCTTTGCACTAGTGGCGGCTTATGTTATGGGTCTGTACGATTCCTTTCTCAACACACCACAATGGATGATTTTAGCAGCCGTCATTGTAATTGCCGGTAGTCTTGGGGATTTGGTCGAATCAAAATTGAAAAGGGCAGCGGGCGTAAAAGATAGTGGTGCCATCTTACCAGGCCACGGGGGTATGCTCGATCGTTTAGACAGTTTGGTATTTGCCGCGCCCTTTGCTTATTTAACATTAAACATTTTTACCCATGTTTCATAAAGAAGGCCAAAAAATAATACTGACCACCTTTTTTATCGTTTGTGCCGTTGTTCTTGTGTCACAATATTATGTTGATATTATGTGGCTACGAATCGGCCTTCAAACGGCAAGCATGATTGTTTTAGTGCTTGTTCTTCAGTTTTTCAGAAACCCGAAACGTGTGGTCGACAAAAATTTTGATGAGATTTTAGCCCCTGTAGATGGTAAAGTTGTCGTCATCGAAGAAGTAGAGGAAAATGAATATTTCAAAGACAAAAGAAAGCAGATTTCTATTTTTATGTCACCAACAAATGTACATGTAACCCGTTACCCGGCCAGCGGAGATGTAAAATACTCAAAATACCATCCAGGTAAATACTTGGTGGCATGGCATCCAAAATCAAGTACTGATAACGAACGAACGACCATAGTCATCAACACACCAAAGTTTGGGAAGATTTTATACCGCCAGATAGCGGGTGCCATGGCAAGACGAATCGTAAATTATGCGCAAGAAGGTAAAAGCGTGCAGCAAGGTGAGGACTCTGGATTTATAAAATTTGGCTCAAGAGTAGACTTATTCTTACCTTTGAATTGTTCCATATCGGTTAAATTGAACCAAAAGGTCATTGGTGCAAAAACCTGTATTGCAGTTGCACAAGTGAAAAAAGACCATGAAGAATGAAAAACTAAATACGAATTTCATAGCAGCGGTCGAATACGTCAATGCGTACACAAAGCCAATGCCCGCTGATTTTCTGCTAAAACTATATGCCTACTACAAAATAGCCTCTAAAAACTATAATAACCCTGGAAGTACTACACCGCTTATAAATGCCTTCAAGGCCAATGCCCTTTTTCAGGCAAAAGATATAAGTCGTGAAAAGGCCATGAAAGAATATATAAAATTGGTGAAAAAAGAGTTGAAAAAACAATGATCACAGCTTCTTAAAAAGTTCATTGTTCATACAAATCATCAACATCGGCTATGCATAGGTCATAAAACAAACTACTCATTTTCTCAGTTACATCTTTAAAAAAACGTGCTCCTTTTTCTTTGGTCGCCTTATGTGGGTTTCCGACTCCAGTGTCTTCACTTATCTGAGACCACTTACGCTCGGCCCATACCCAACCTTCGGTAAACGCTTTGATTTTATACTTTTTATCATTTCCGTCTCCCCATTTTTCTTTTGGCAGCACAAGCTCTGGTTTTAAATACAACATCAAGCTGGTTTCCATTTCATCAGCATGATCGCCTTTTTCTTCAAAATACAAGGACTTGTCGAACATTTGCGGAAAAAATGATAAGCTGATGAACATCTTCGGAAACTTCAATCCCAATTCGCGTATTATGGGCTTGAAATCATTCCCACCATGCCCATTGAAAATCAGCAATTTAAAAACACCCTGCCTATTCAAGACCTCAATGATATCAGAAAGCATCGCCAGTTGTGTACTTGGGTTCAGGTTGATATCCAAATAAATATCCGACTGCCCCGTATTCACCCCAAACGGTATGGTTGGCAAGACGATTATCTTGCCCCCTTTTTGCCAAGTGATCCTTGCCGATTCAGCAACAAGGTGATCGGCTTGAATATTATCAGTAGCATAAGGCAAGTGATAGTTGTGCGCTTCGGTTGCTCCCCAGGGCAATACGGCCAAATCAAATTTGGTGTCTTTTAAGGCTTCCCAGTTGGTTTCGGCAAGAATATAAGGTCTCATAAGCTTGTTTTGATACACAAACTTAAGAACCTATTGTGGGATAACAATATTTATTCAAAAATATTGGATCAATGAAGTAAATGATAGGAACATATTATAGAAAAGAAGATCTGTTAAAAATAATCTAGACTACCACATTCGGGGTAAACGATTCTTTATCAAAGTAGGTGAAATAGATACCGCCTACCATCGTAATCAAAAAATAAACTGCAACCAGAGTGCTTCCGAAGAAAATATAAGCATCAAGGCCAAACCAATCTTTTGTAATGGCAATAAACGAGATTCCAATAACAGCACGAACAACTTCAATATAGACCGCATATTTGGTTCGATCCATCAAGGTTGTGTATCCGTAAATACCAATAAAAATAAAAGCCCCGTAGAACAACATATCACTAAATGCCAATTCAGAAAAATTGTAGAACAGAAAAAGTAAAAAACCCAAAGTAACTAACAATTGAAAGATTACATAGCCATTCAACGCCTTTGATGATGGTGTTTTGTAGCGTTCAAAGGTATACACATCTTCAATGATCACTATTGGGTATTTCTCTTTCACATCGGCAGGTCGCCAACCCGTGGGCATAAACCAAATTCGAAGTTTGTCAAAATAATTATTGGTTCGCCATGCATCTTTGATCAGCCGCCAAAGGTGCTGAAAATTTATAAGAACGGGGTTCCAGGTGGCAGCGGGCTTTAAGACACCGTATTGTGGTGGCACATCAGGCAGTTCTTCTTGAAAAGTACTGAATAACCGATCCCAAATACATAAAACCTGCCCAAGGTTCTTATCAATGTACTGCGGATTTATGGCATGGTGCACACGATGTTGAGATGGTGTAATAATGATGTACTCTAACCAGCCCATTTTTCCGATATGTTGGGTATGGTACCAAAATTGGGCGAACAAGTGAATAGGGGCCAAAATGGCTATAACCTTAAAAGGGACTCCCAACAACGCCGCAGGAATCAGTAAAATAGGAAAATACCCAATCAAATTCGAGACAGATTGCCGCAGCGCACAGGCGAGGTTGAACTCTTCACTACTATGGTGAATGACGTGCTCGTTCCAAAAATAATTGACCTGATGGTTTAATCTGTGGTTCCAATAGCCCGCAAAATCGATTGCGATAAAGGCAGCTAACCAAACTGCCCAGGTGGCTTGAATCTCTGTCAAAGCAATATGTTTCAACAAATAAGGGTAGGTAACCAAGATAACCCCAAGACCCAAAGAATCTTTTAGAATATTCGTAAAGCCCGAACTGATGCTCGAAACCGTATCCATGACCTTGTGTTTTTGATCTTTTACGAAATACCCATACCCAATCTCTACTGCCAAGAGCAGCATAAAAAAGGGAATAGCGTATAAAAGTGCAGTAGCGTACGTTTCCATATAGGTTGCCTCTAAAACAAATATAACGAAATTGCCATTGTAGCACTCATGTCTTGCGTCTTAACCTTCAAATAGGTCAGTCATTTACATCTTTATACGGAATGGTTTTTAGAATATGCTCAATTGCCGCCAACCGCGCCTCTGTTTTTTTGTTGGCAGAAAGTATTGTCCAAGGAGCGTGATCTGTATGGGTATCTTTATGCATTGTTTCTTTGTATTTCGTATAATCGTTCCAAAGTTCTTGCGCCCGTGCATCTACTGCAGACATCTTCCAACGTTTTAGATCGCTTTTCTTGATTTCCTCAAAACGCTTTTGTTGCTCTTCTTTTGAAATGGAGAAATAAAGCTTGATCAAATACGTATTTGATTGAATAAGCATTTTTTCAAAATTATTTACCTGCGACATAAAAATAGCGTGCTCTTCATCGGTACAAAAACCATTTACGGGCTCTACTACGGCCCTATTGTACCAACTCCGATCAAAGAAAACGATTTTGCCCGGTTCGGGCAATTGATTAACATATCGTTGAAAATACCATTGACCCCGTTCATCTTCTGTTGGCTTGTCCAATGCTATAATTCGATAGTACCTCGGGTTGATATGTGCGGCGATTCTGCGAATGGCACCTCCTTTTCCTGCTGCATCTCGACCTTCGAATAGTATCACTATTTTCTTTCCGTTCTCAATGACCCAAGTCTGTAGTTTTACCAATTCAACTTGTAGGCTTTTCAATTGCGCCTCATACGCTACATCGCGCAAGGTTTTTTTTACATCAAATCTTTTATTCGTGAACAAACTGCGTAAGCCTTGTTTTGAGTTTAACAACCCAAGCTCTTTGGTAGATAAATCGATGTTTTTTTCAGCTTCCATATTAAATATCGATTTGTTTAGCATTTCTATAGTACCTTACAATTACATTTGGATCGGGTTGAATCGGTTCTTTTACCTTGTTTTCCCCATTATAATCAAACTGCGATAAAACATACCGCATACTCTCCAAACGAGCTGTTTTCTTATCATTGGTCTTGACAATGATCCAAGGGCAGAAATTTGTATGGGTCTTTGTAAACATGCTCTCTTTATAATAGGTATACTTATCCCAAAGTGCTTGCCCCTTCATATCAACGGGGCTAAACTTCCATTGTTTAAGTGGGTCTTTTAAGCGCGCGTTGAAACGTTTTTTTTGTACTTCTTTTGAAATTGAAAACCAAAATTTGATTATAATAACCCCATCTTCATAGAGTAAATGCTCAAATTCTGGCACTTGCACCATGAATTGATCGTACTGATCCTTACTACAAAAATCCATTACGGGCTCGACCACGGCACGGTTGTACCAGCTTCTGTCAAAAAAAACAATTTCTCCCGGGTTGGGCAGTTCTTTAATATATCTTCTAAAATACCACTGCCCCCTTTCAGTATCCGTAGGCTTTGAAAGTGCTACCACTCTAGAAGAACGGGGGTTTAAATGTTCTACAAATCGCTTAATGGATCCTCCTTTACCAGCGGCATCCCTACCTTCGAAGAGTATTGCTACACGTAAATTATTCTTTGTGATCCAATGTTGCAGGTTGACCAGCTCACTTTGCAGCTTGCTCAGCTCAATCTCATACTTGAGATTTTTTACAACATTATCGATATTGATGCCCTTTTTCTCAGCAATGCCAATCAGACCCTTTCTGGTTTTTGCTTGTAAAAAATCTTCTGAAGTATACCCCATGTAGTATTCGGTTTGGTTTGTATCCTTTTAAGCCTGTTTGTTCTTTTCTTTGAAAAACTTAAATATAAAAGTAATAAAACGGTCCGAACCAATAGTTGATAAATGTCATATTTTGTTTTTCAATAAAAATATCCTCCGAATTTAGTGATACAGGGTTTGAATAGCGGTGGTGGACTTAGACCGAGGCCATCATCAGAAAGGTCCTACCATAATATGGGCACGATGGGTGCCTGGATCCATCAACCAAGGCATTCCCTTGGCATGGGGTTTCGCTGGCAAACCTGTGGATTCTGGCGTAGAGAATGGCGTATAAATCACATATCTGAACTGACCATCGCCCAGTTCTGCGGTAGTTTTATCGTAGGTAGCCTCACTACCAAAATAAATATACATCATACTGGGCTCTTCGGGCATTTTTAATTTTCCCGATGCTACTTCGGCACCTCTAATTTCTCTTTTTTCTTTGGTGTTCTTTCCTTCAACGTTCAATTCACGACCCCTTTTCATAAAGGGTTCTAATTCAATAAAATAACAAGCAACGCTTATACCATCGTTATTGGGGTTGTCGGCAACACAAACAAGGTCATTGGTTCCTTCTTGCAAGACGACCATTTCACCGGTTTCGTTATAGCCATAAACCATTGCTCCCTCTTTTTTATCTTCAGGTGCGGGCAAAACCGCGGTCTTGATCTGAATTTCTCTGGGTAGAATTTCAGGTTTTTCATCTTGAGCGGTCAGCGGAAGAAAAGCCAAGGCTAAAACTAAGAGTATAACATATTTCATGATGTGAATGTTTTTATGAAAGATAGTACAAACCAATAACTATTCAAACACCCATCTCAATTTGTTTGCATCTGGATCTGAGTTTCTTTTGTTCTTAAGGTACTGTATTTTT
>CAZEUV010000063.1:0-15568 GCA_964515285.1 uncultured Maribacter sp.
ATTGGCGCCCCAGCTATAGACGGAGCCGCTATTGAGGCTAAAGTCATTAAGCACCTAAGAGGTGATAAGGTAATCGTCTTTCATAAGAAGAGACGAAAAGGATACCGTAAGAAAAACGGACATCGTCAGTCGTTGACAGAAATCGTAATTGAGAGCATCGTTGCGAAAGGTGCCAAAAAAGTTGCGAAAGCTGCACCTAAGAAAGCGGCTGCTCCCAAAGTTGAAGCTCCTAAGGCAAAAGCCGCTCCGAAAAAAGCGGCACCTAAGAAAGCAACACCAAAGGCAGCTCCGAAAAAAGCTGTAGCTAAAGCTAAGGCAGATGACCTTAAAAAGGTTGAAGGTATCGGACCAAAAATCGCTGAGATTTTCAACAATGCCGGAATAGTGACTTTTGCCGATTTGGCAAAGACCTCGGTGAAGAAATTAGAAACGATTCTTACAGAAGCTGGACCACGTTATGCCTCAAAGAATCCTGGTTCATGGCCAAAGCAAGCTAAAATGGCTGCTGATGGCAAGTGGGATGAGTTGAAGAAATGGCAAGATGAGGTTAAAGGTGGTATAGAATAATTATAAAAGAGATAACGTTGAATAGATGAAACCTTTCGGCCGAGCTCTAAGGTAACATCGAACAAAAGTAAAATATCATGGCACATAAGAAAGGTGTAGGTAGTTCTAAAAACGGTAGAGAATCAGAATCGAAACGTTTAGGCGTTAAGATTTTCGGCGGCCAAGCTGCCATTGCCGGTAATATTATCGTAAGGCAACGCGGAACCAAACATAACCCTGGAAATAATGTTTATGCAGGTAAAGATCATTCGTTGCACGCCCGTGTTGACGGCTTTGTGAAGTTCACAAAGAAAGCAGGTGGAAAATCGTATGTTTCGATCGAACCGATTGAGGCTTAGGTAATACCCTAAAAAAGTACTAAATTTATTAAACCCTCTTCAATTATGAAGAGGGTTTAATATTTTTGATAATTTATTCGAAATCAATATAAGACCGAATCTCGCAAACAGTCGATAAACCACTGTTTCCAATTTCTCGGTTTTACAACATGGGTTTACCCTTCAATCGTTTTTCTATTTTCTTTTTTAGAACAGTAAGTCTTTTCATAATATCCATGAGTTCGACTTCTTTGGTCTCTTTATAAATTTCATTGATTTCCAAAATCAATGCTTTCACTTCTCTTGATGAGGTAACCCTGTCGCTCGTTGTCATTCCTGACATTTTTCTTCCTTCGAATTCAGCAACTCTTTCCATTAAATCCATATACAATATAATTTACTTGTAAGTTTTTATACACATAAAATAAGGTCGAATGTATGAAAAATCATTTTAATTGCAAACCACCTTAGATTTTGAGCACATAAACATACGAAATGTTTTGGAATTGTTTTTATCAATTAACGTGCCGTTACCAAAAAATCTCTTGTAATAAACAAATGTTCTTGGTTAGTAGCGGTAATATTCGGGCTTAAATGGCCCTTCTACGGTCACACCAATATAATCTGCCTGATCCTTGCGCAACTCGGTGAGTTCAGCCCCTAAACGTGCTAAATGAAGTTTGGCGACTTTTTCATCTAAATGCTTGGGCAGCATATAAACGTCATTTTTGTAGTTGTCGCCATTTGTCCAGAGTTCTATTTGAGCTAGTGTCTGATTTGTGAACGAGTTACTCATAACAAAACTAGGATGTCCTGTGGCGCAACCCAAATTCACCAATCGACCTTCGGCCAATACAATTATATCTTTACCATCGATCGTATATTTATCAACTTGGGGCTTGATTTCATCTTTGGTACTGCCATAATTTTTGTTCAACCAGGCCATGTCGATCTCATTGTCAAAATGACCAATGTTGCACACGATTATTTTATCTTTCATTGCTTTAAAATGATGCCCTTGAATGATGTCTTTATTTCCTGTTGTAGTAATAATGATATCGGCCTTTCCGATTACATTTTCCAATTTTTTGACCTCAAAACCGTCCATACAGGCTTGTAGCGCACAAATAGGGTCTATTTCTGTTACCGTGACAATGGCTCCGGCACCTTTGAATGAGGCAGCAGAACCTTTACCCACGTCACCGTACCCGGCAACGATCACTTTTTTTCCGGCAATCATGATATCGGTCGCCCTTCGAATGGCATCCACCGCACTTTCACGGCATCCGTATTTATTATCGAATTTTGATTTTGTGACCGAATCGTTTACGTTGATTGCGGGCATTGGCAATGTTCCGTTCTTAACACGTTCATACAAACGATGAACCCCGGTTGTTGTTTCTTCTGAAAGTCCTTTAATGGCATCTGCAAGCTCTGGGTATTTATCCAACACCATATTGGTGAGATCTCCCCCATCATCTAAAATCAAATTCAAGGGTTGGCGATCTTCACCAAAAAACAAGGTCTGTTCTATACACCACTCAAATTCTTCTTCGTTCATACCCTTCCAAGCATAGACGGGCACCCCTGCTGCTGCAATTGCCGCAGCTGCATGATCTTGGGTTGAAAAAATATTGCATGAGCTCCAAGTTACATCGGCGCCTAGTGCTACTAAGGTTTCGATTAAAACGGCGGTTTGTATGGTCATGTGAAGACAGCCTGCGATCCGTGCGCCCTTTAAAGGTTGCTCGGCACCATATTCTTCACGAAGTGCCATTAAACCCGGCATTTCAGCCTCGGCCAATTCGATTTCTTTTCTTCCCCAGTCGGCTAGGGAAATATCTTTTACTTTAAAAGGTAGTTGAGAAACGGTATCAGTGCTCATATTATTTTTTCTTTTTACTTTTGTTAACGTGCAATTTTCTTTCTATTTCGTAGGCACGAAGATACAAAATACTTAAATAACGGCATGCCCCTGTACAAGACGATAAAGCTTAGCTCATCAACCATAGTCTATATATGGAAGATCGAGGAATCTGAACCCGAACTTTCTAAAAACATTCAGTTGACAGATCATTGTCAAGACCGTATGAACCGAATGAAATCAGAACTGCACCGAAAGGGTTTTTTGAGCATCCGCCACTTAATGGCCGTGGCCGGTTATGTGGATCGTGACCTGTATTATGACACTGTTGGCAAACCCCATTTAAAAGACGGCAAATACATATCAATAACCCATTCAAACCATTTTACGGGCATTATTCTCAGTGATACCGATGAAGTGGGTATAGATATTGAAATGCAGCGTGATAAAATTTTGCGCATTGCCCATAAGTTCACGCCTATTGAAGAGTATCGAACCATTGCGAATACCGATACCTTAATTCGAAAGCTGACCATCGTCTGGGGCTGTAAAGAATCGTTATATAAAATAGCTGCGGAACCGGGTTTGAGCTTTCTGCGCCATATTGATATCAAGGATTTTTCTTTGGAGGATAATCATGCAAGCGGACAAATAGTTTATCAAGGAGAAACAACACCTTATAAAATCAAATTTATCGAATTTGAGGGTTTTACCTGTGTATATGCCGTAAAGACCAGTCAATGGTAGTCGTAAATTAGTATCATACTATAGAACAATGAACATATCAGTAGAATTGACATTTTCCCCATTACAGAACGATTTTGAGGAACATATTATCAACTTTATCAAGAAACTGCGCGAATCGGGCCTGACAGTTTTAGAGAACCCTTTAAGCACCCAAGTATATGGTGAATATGATGCCGTTATGAAGATGGTACAGACTGAAATCAAAATAGCATTCGAATTGATGGATAAGGGGTTGCTCTTCATGAAAATCGTAAAATCAAATAGAAGCGGATATGAGCCACATTTTTGATTTTTTCATAGATCCATATAGAAATAAAGAGAGCTTTATAATCGCTCTCGAAATAATCGTGTTGTTAACTGGCATTTTGAGTGTTTGGTACGCAAAAAAGGAAAGCATATTGGTCTACCCCACTGGGTTGGTTGCCACAATAATCACGGTTTACCTATTGTTCAGAGATGAACTTATGGGAGATATGATGATGAATTTTTATTTTTCGGTAATGAGCGTCTACGGATGGTGGAATTGGGCAAGAACCAAGAACAACAAAAAGGTTGTGCAGATTTCAAGAACCAATACGAAGGAGAAACTAATTGGGTTCGTACTTTTTGTTATGACCATGTTGGTTACATACGGTGTGTACAGAGCTTTTGATATTGAGGTAAGCGCATCTAATTATATCGATATCTTTACGTCAGGTATCTTTTTTACGGGCATGTGGTATATGGCTCTTAAAAAATTGGAAAACTGGACCCTTTGGATTATTGCTGATATCATAACCGTACCTTTATATGCGTATAGGGGGCTAGGCGTACTATCATTTCAATACCTTATTTTCACTATTTTGGCCATTCAAGGCTACCAAGCATGGAAGAAAAATTTAGACAAGAACCCACCGATATTGTCAAAGTAGTATTATTTGGCCCTGAATCTACGGGTAAAACAACGCTATCTGAACAATTGGCTAGACATTACAACACGGTTTGGGTACCCGAGTATGCCAGGCAATATCTTCAGAATAAATGGAACGATGAACGAAAAACCTGTGAGGCTCATGACCTTTTGCCTATTGCTGAAGGTCAGATGCGCTTAGAGAATAGTTTGTCAAAAAAAGCTTCCAACTTACTGATATGCGATACTGATTTATTGGAGACCAAAGTGTATTCAGAGGCGTATTATTTGGGCCATTGTGATCCGCTATTGGATAAATATGCCCTGCAGAACAACTACGATCTGTATCTGCTGACCTATATTGATATTCCTTGGGTAATGGATGACCTTCGTGATAAGCCCAACGAACGCGAAAAAATGTTCTTATATTTTAAGGACACATTGATAAAATATAATCGAAATTTTATTGTTTTAAAAGGAAACAAAAAAACCCGCTTGACCACAGCGGTCGAACATATTGACAAATTATTGATAAAATGAGGCAACTCTCAAAGAGTGACTTGCAACAACTATTGCCCAAAGAAATATCTATAGATAAAGTCCTTGATCAGATCGAGACTTTTAAAAAAGGAATTCCGTTTGTGCAGGTTGAAGAAGCCGCAGTAGTAGGTGACGGTATTTCCAAATTTTCCAGCAGCGAAGAAGAAACCCTGATAACGAAGTTCGATACTTTAAGAAAGGAGCTGACCTTGCTGAAATTTGTTCCTGCCTCTGGGGCGGCTTCCCGTATGTTCAAGGCCTTGTTCAATTTTTTGGAAGTATATGATCCATCCGAAGAAAACCTGAAAGACTATTTTGAACGAACCGGCGACACCGCTTTAAGAGATTTTTCAGAAAAAATCGAACAATTTCCCTTTTATAAAATCCTTCAAAAGCGAATAGGGGAAAGGGCATCTACTAAACATGAAGAAACCTATCTCTTTGTAAAAGAACTTTTGTCAGAGCAAGCCCTTGATTATGGTTCTTGCCCCAAAGGCATTTTGCCTTTTCACGATTATGGAGACCATATCGAAACCCCGTTCGAAGAACATTTGAAAGAAGGAGCCAGCTATGCCGAAACAAATGGGTTGGCCAAATTGCACTTTACCGTATCAGAACAACATGAAACTTTATTTCGCAATGAGTTCAAAACTATTGAAAAACGGGTGTCTGAATTGACCGGTATGTCTTTTGAAATAGGATATTCTTATCAAAAACCATCTACCGATACCATTGCCGTTGATATAGAGAATAACCCTTTTCGCAATTCAGACGGATCTTTGCTTTTCAGACCCGGGGGGCATGGGGCATTGGTCGAAAACCTAAATGAACAAGATGCAGATGTGATTTTCATCAAGAACATTGATAATGTTGTAGTACCCGAAAATGCTGATGAGGCGACCAAAAGCAAAAAAATATTGGCAGGGGTTCTTTTAGAGGTTCAACAAAAGGCGTTTGAATATGCGAAACAAATCGATACGGCCGATTTGAATTTGGAACAGCTAGGTGAAATCAAACTTTTTCTTGAAAATAAGCTCAATGTGCGGTTTTCAAGGCGGTTTTATGGACTGACCTTGGAGGAGCGGATAGAAATACTGAAAGACAAGATCAATAGGCCAATACGTATTTGCGGAATGGTCAAAAATGAAGGTGAGCCCGGTGGCGGGCCATTTTGGATAAGGGATCGATCAGGTCAAACCTCATTACAGATTATAGAATCTGCCCAAATAGATGCTTCTGACGAAGGCCAAAAGAATATCGTGGGCAAGGCGACACATTTCAATCCGGTAGATTTGGTCTGTGGGGTCAAAAACTATAAAGGTGAAAAATATGACCTCTTGCTTTTTGTAGATCGTGAACAGGGGTTTATTACCGAGAAGACAAAAGAAGGGCGAAAATTAAGGGCATTAGAACTGCCCGGTCTTTGGAACGGGGCCATGGCTTTCTGGAACACCATTTTTGTTGAAGTGCCTCTGTTGACATTTAACCCTGTCAAGACCGTAAACGATTTATTAAAGCCTTCTCACCAAGTGGCGTAACATATCAACTGATAAAAGTGTGTAAATTTTATACACTTTTATCAGTTTTTACCCAACCCTATACATAGGGTGATCATTGATTTATGCATTTAATAAATTGATTTACAGCAAGTTAGAGATGCAACGATAGTGTGTTCTACAATGGCACTGTATTTTCATTACGTGAAGCGATTATCAAAACAAATAATAATTTTAACACATTGAAAATGAAAAAAGTAATTTTAGTAGCAGCATTGTCATTAGGAACAATGACAGTATTTGCGCAAGAAGTAGAAACAGCTATTGAGGCGGTCGAAGAGACAGCAACAGAAGTAGTAGAAGAAGCGGCAACTGAGGCCGTTGAAGCAGCAACGACAGAAGCGGTTGAAGAGACAGCAACTGAGGCAGTTGTTGAAGAAGTAGCAACAGAAGAAGCTGTTGAGGAAGTAGCAGCTAAGTCAGCAGCAGAAGCAGCTGTAGCAACAGTTGGTGAAGCACAAGATGGCTATACAGAAGTTGCCATTGAAGAATTGCCCGCTTCAATCTCTGAAGCCCTAGCAACTGATTACCCTACAGCTACGATTTCTATGGCTTATGTAAACGAAGCTGCACAGTACAAATTAGAAATTGCCAACGAAGACGGTACTACTGCAGAATTGTTCGCAGATGCCGAAGGCAACTGGATTGAAATGTAAGTTTTAAGTATTTGTGTGAGCAATCACAATCATCACATATACAGTATTAAAGCCCTGCAACTTGTAGGGCTTTTTTGTTTTCCAAATGTTTCTTAAGTTCCTAATGATGAAATTAATATTTGTAATAAGACCAATTTGTTTAGGGTGTACCCTTATAAAGAAAGGCGGTAATTATTTGGTTTGAAATGAGCCCCATAGGTCAAGGCTATTTTCGGCTTTCGAGTTGAATTATGAAGGTTATCAGAAAAGGAGAGGACACCAAACTGCGTTTACTTTTTACCCATTTTTTGGTACAGATACCCAATACTACACAACAAAAAAAGCAAAACAACCTTACAACTTCCTGTAAATCAACCGTATAAATATTAGCCAAACATTGGTATCATCTTTTCAATATATAGTATGAATCTAAAATTGAAAATCATGAAAAAAGTAATGTTAGTAGCAGTTATGTGTTTGGGAACAATGACTGCATTTGCACAAGAAGAAGAGGTCACAGCAGAAGCGGTAGCGACTGAAGTTGTTCAATCTCAAGATGGTTTCACTGAAGTTGCCTTAGAAGAATTGCCAGCTGGGATCTCTGCAGCATTGGCCACAGATCATCCTGGGGCTACAATTTCAAAAGCTTATGTAAACGAAGCTGCACAGTATAAGTTGGAAGTTGCCAACGAAGACGGGACTACTGTAGAATTGTTCGCAGATGCCGAAGGCAACTGGATTGAAATGTAATTAAGTGTTTGTGAGCAATCACACTCAATGAATTATTTTAAAAGGAGCCCTGCTATTGCGGGGCTTTTTTATTAGTGAAACTCTCCCGAAATTTCGGGATTGAGGAGTTTGTAAAACGAACTCGAAATTGTTAGTTGAACTAACCCCGCTTTTTCTGCGGGGTCTGGGTTTAATACCTCGACCCTTGGGTCGATTCCTATTAATGGATCCAGGGCTTGCCCCGGGGTTTAATGCCTTTTATTAAGTACTTTCTTAGATCTAAACGAAAAACCTTTATAGAACTCGTCTTGAGTTATTGTTTGGAACCGAGAATGAAGGCTTTCATGCCATAATGAAGTCATTTTTTGGTTCCATAGCATCGCTACGGAACCAAAAACTGGCAAAATTAAGGCGTGAAATGCGAAATTCGCAGGTAAAAGAATAACTCAAGACGAGTTCATGGATACAGTTCCGTTTAGTTTTGATGTATAGGAAAAAAAGAAAGATGATACTTGTCTGGTTTTGAAATGAACCCCAATGGCTGAATTATTTTCACCACTGCGAATTGGAATGAGACGATTTTATAGTTGTCAAAAAAAGAGAAAGTGCGATACTACGTTTACTTTTTACCCATTTTTTTGACCGAATACCCAATATTATACACTAAAAAGAGAAGGGAATTCAGCTAACTAACTGTAAATCAATTATGTGATAATATTTTTAAAATTGGTACTATATTTTCAATATATAGTATGAATCTAAAATTGAAAATCATGAAAAAAGTAATGTTAGTAGCAGTTATGTGTTTAGGAACAATGACTGCCTTTGCACAAGAAGAAGAGGTTACAGCAGAAGCGGTTGCAACAGAAGTTGAAGCAACACAAGATGAATTCGCCGAAGTGGCAGTAGCTGAATTACCCGAAGCTGTTACGGCAGCAGTGGCTAAAAATTACCCGACCGCTACTATTGGTAAAGCATATGTAAATGAAGCAGCACAGTATAAGTTAGAAGTATCATTGGAAGATGGCACTTCTGGAACATTGTATGCAGATGCCGAAGGTAACTGGATAGAATTGTAAAGTAAAACTTGAGTTATTTGTTTTGTATCAAGTTGGTTTGGTCGGAAAGGGATCGTATTTATACGGTCCCTTTCTTTTTTGGTCAAGATTCTGGAGAAACACATTTTTCAAGGCTTTTTTCTCGATTTTTTTAAGGGGATAACACGGTGAATATCAACCCAAAATCAAGCTAAAAACACATTTTTTTTGTTTTATTTAAAGAGCAAACGACTTTCAAGGACTATTTTTACGTAGATACATAGCACAAGAAAGTTTTTATGTCAAACATCTTGATCATTGAAGACGATGCTGCATTTTGTCAAATGTTGCAAAAGTTTTTGACCAAACGAGGATACGAAGTACAAATCAGTTTTTCTGCCCCGGAAGCTAAATCAAAATTAAAAGAGTTCGATTTTGATCTGGTACTTACTGATATGCGCCTTCCCGACTACGATGGTATACAGTTGCTTACCGAAATAAAAGAGATGAACGCCAATATGGCCGTCATTGTAATGACAGGTTATGCAGAGGTTGGATCGGCGGTTAAAGCAATGAAGAAAGGTGCTTATGATTATATCTCCAAGCCCTTTACCCCAGATGATATTTTATTGATTATCGATAATGCCCTAAAGACAAAACCAGTAGGGCAAATCGAAAGTAGGAAACAGGAAACCCATGCACCTGAAAAGAACTCCTCTAGAGATAATAATGCTAGAGAAGTCAATGTAGTGGAAGGGGTGAGCGATGCTTCAAAAAAATTATATGAATATATAAGACTGGTAGCACCAACAGATATGTCGGTTTTGATTACTGGCGAGAGCGGTACCGGAAAAGAAGTGACCGCAAGGGCAATACACAATAATAGTAAACGAAAAGATTTTGGTTTTATAGCTGTCGACTGTGGCTCTATACCCAAAGAGTTGGCCGCAAGTGAATTCTTTGGTCATATCAAAGGAAGCTTTACAGGGGCAGTAGAAGACAAAATCGGTAATTTTGAGGCAGCCAATAAAGGCACACTGTTTTTAGATGAAGTAGGCAACTTATCATATGAAAACCAAATACAATTACTTCGAGCGCTGCAAGAGCGAAAGATAAAAAGGGTAGGTAGCACCAAAGAGATTGATGTTGACCTACGTATTATTACCGCCACCAATGAAGATTTGACCAAGGCGGTGGAAAAGGGAACCTTTCGTGAAGATCTTTACCATAGACTGAACGAATTTTCCATACATATTCCTTCTTTAGATGAACGTTATGATGACCTTGTCTTATTTGCTGAACATTTTTTAGACAAGGCCAATAAGAATTTGGGTAAAAATGTGCTGGGTTTCTCCGAAGAAGTTTGGAGTGCCTTTATGCAATATCATTGGCCCGGCAATTTGAGAGAATTGCAAAATGTGATAAAACGAGCGGTTTTATTAACCGTTAATGATGAAATTGTTTTGGAGGTGTTGCCCAAAGAAGTGTTGGAGCTTAACAAGAATAACCTACGGCCTGAGAATTTCTCAAAATCAGAATTCGAGAAAGACCGGATTTTAAAAGCCCTAAAAAAGACAAATTTCAATAAATCAAAGGCGGCCAAACTTTTGCAAGTGACTCGAAAAACGCTTTACAACAGAATCAATCACTATAACTTGGATCTTTAACCTTGCGGTTTTCCAGTGCCATGGTCAATATATCCACTACGGATTTTAACTTTGGAAGCGCATCTAGAAGTTGACCCTTGTTCATTGTTTTGTTTTCAACCAATTCCAAGAGTTCTAAAACAGGAACAACGCTATCAACTTTCAATTGCCTGAACATGGGTAGCATGCGATGCGCAACTTGATTGATCTGGGTATAATCTTCTGAGAGCATGCCCTCTTCTAAAAGACCCATATTTACTTTCGTATCCATTAAAAAAGTTTGCAATACCTCTTGTATGGCGTCTTCGTTCGTGCCAAGAAACGAATGAATGATCTTCAAACTATAAACGTGGGATTCTTTTTTTTCAGCTTGGGTGGGAGATTTATTTTCAATGAGCTTTTGCGCCTCAAAGCCCAAAAGTTTGAGCATACTTATCAACTCGCCTTTAGAAAATGGTTTATGCAATACTTGGTCAAAGCCAATAGAGGTATAGGCCTCTGACTCTAAATTTCTTTGCCCTGTCATGGCGATGATCGGTTGTTTTTTATAGTGTTTATAGTTGCCCGACCGCAGTTTTTCCAATACTTCAAAACCGGTAATCTGTGGCATTTGTATATCGGTAAGCACAAGGTCATAGGCCAAATGAGAGTCTGTTTCAACCTGTAAAAAATTAGAAAAGGTATGAACGGTCATACCCATACTTTCACCCAATTCGCGTAACATACCCAATAATGCGGTGTCGTCATCAATGATAAGCATTCTTAATTTAGGTGTTAAATAGGGGGAGCTGTCAGGTGTTGCCTCTCTTTTGGTCGTTATTTCTAAGGGCAGTTGAATAGTGAAGGTGCTCCCATGGTTCAATTTGCTCTCTAGTGTCAATTTGCCTTTTAAGAGCTCGGTCAATTTTTTTGATATGGTCAGCCCAAGGCCGTAACCCCCGAATTTTTTTTCGGTATCGCTATCGGCTTGGGTGAACTCGTTAAAAATAAGATGCTGCTTTTCTTTGGCTATACCAATACCGGTATCGGCAATTTCAATATTGGCTATCATTGATTTTCCTCTTTTGGCCAACGTAGTTGCGGTGATCTTTATGTGTCCATCCTCAGTAAATTTAAAGGCATTTCCAATAAGATTGGTGAGTATTTGACGTATGCGAAAGGGGTCTCCTAAAACGGTCTTTTGTAATTTTGGATCTATATTCAAGTACAATTTTATCTTTTTGTTACTGTGAATTGCCTGTAAGGTCTCGGCGGTTTCCTGAATAAGATTGCCAGCGACAAAGGGTACCTTCTCTATATTCAATTTGCCACCATCAAGTTTTGAGAAATCCAACAGGTCGTTGACTAGATTTTTCACATAGTCAGAAGCTGATTTGACATTCTTCAAATATCTTTCTTGTTTTTGAGATAAGCCCGTACCTTCCATAAGTTCGGTGTAGCCCGTTATGGTGTGTAAAGGGGTTCTTAGATCATGGCTTACCGTAGAAATCAACCGTTCTCTGCTTTTTAATAAAGACTCTGAGAATTTTTTTTCCTTTTCCAATTTTACCCTGTACGATTGTACTTTCCAATAATCGCGCGTTATCAAAAACGAGAAGAGGCCTACTATCAAAAAACCTAGCAGCGCTGCAAAACCGGCAATACGTGTAGCCCTTTTAAGTGCGGCCTGCTTATTAAGATTGTTGTTACGGGTCTTGGCCATGACCTCTTGTTCAAAAGCAATAATGATATTGTGTAGTTGTTGTGATAACTCTAGATCGATTCTATTGACCTCGATTTCTTTTTGGGCAAGGGAACGTTGTGATTTAGAATCTTTCAATTTTGCCGCTTTCAACATAGCCCTTGAAGCATTTAAAATTGAATCGATATACTTAGCATTAGTGTCGCCATCTACGTTGGTAGGGGCATTTTCACTAAGAAGGGCAGCATATTTTTTCAATGACCTCTGTACCTGTGGTGACAATTGCTCAAAGTTCGAAAATAGATTTTCGGCAGAAAACTTACCAAAAGATTCGTCTATTTTATCAAACTCTTTCAACGCCTTGTCAATATACTGGTTGTTAGTAGTTCTGAATTTGAGATTTCGTAGGGCATAGTAATTCTCTACTTTTTGCTGAAGTAAAACCTGTAGACTGTCTAACATTACTTTTTGAAAAAGGTCTTTTGTAAGCTGTTTTATGCTGTTGATTTCAAGTTGTATAGAATCTATTTTCAGTACATATGTGTCAAAATGAATCTGCTCATTGCTCTGAAGTGAAAGTTTTGACAAACTTTCGGCCTCATGTAAATTAGTGAGCAGCGTATTGGTCTTTAATAGTTTTGCATCATTTTCATTTGCAGTTTCGGTTGAAACATATGTTTTTATCTCTGAATAAATGAAGAACCCGACCACTAGGGCCAATATGGCCAAAACCAAGTAGCTAAAGATGATTTTTAGGTTGAACTTGCCCTTTGACTCTTCTTTCATTGTGTTCTACGCTTAATAGACTTGGTATAGATACGTAATTTCTTGACATTTTGTTTACGCTAGTTAATTAATTATTTTGAGGTCAGTTCGAACGCTCCCGAAGCCTCGGGAGAGAACTATATGCAACTCTAATAAGTCTCTCCCGAGGCTTCGGGAGCGCTCGACCAGACAGTTAGCCACAAAACCTATAAAAAAGTATGCAACTAACTACTGACCCCTATAATTATTTATTGTTTTCTATTTGAAAATCATAAAGAGGGCAGTACCTTTGTACCATCTCAAAGGGGTGCTTTTTAAATCCGCATTGTGCAGGTTATAGGCTGAGATTATACCCAATGAACCTGGGCAGGTAATGCTGCCAAGGGATCGAACGTTAAGAAAGCTTGACAGTTTTTTGGCAAAGAAGGTGACGACCATACGGGTCATTTAACTTTTTTGCCGCGTTCAACAAAAATCAATTAATAACATAGAATAATAACCCCTTTTATTCGTAAACATTTTACGAATGAAAACTATATTCACAATATTTGCCTTTTTAAGGGTCACAATAGGCGCGATTGCCCAAGAACAGGCTACAGATACTTTAGAAGGCAAAAAAGTGGTTCTTGATGAGGTCTTCGTTTCTGCCGTTCGGGTGACCAAAGAATCTCCCGTAACCTTTTCCAATCTGACCAAAGAACAGATCGAACCACGAAATTTAGGACAGGATATTCCCATTCTCATGAATTTTTTACCCTCGGTCGTGACAACCTCAGATGCTGGTGCCGGCGTGGGATATACCGGAATTCGAGTGAGGGGCAGTGATGCCACTCGGGTAAATGTGACCATTAACGGAATACCTTACAATGATCCTGAATCTCAAGGCACATTTTGGGTGAATATGCCTGATTTCGCTTCTTCTACTGAAAGTTTACAGTTGCAGCGTGGAGTGGGCACCTCTACGAATGGCGCAGGTGCTTTTGGTGCCAGTTTGAATCTCTTGACCGATGCCGTTTCTGATGATGCTTATGGACAAATTTCTTCATCTTTTGGCAGTTATAAAACCTTACGCAACAATCTTAAATTCAGTACCGGCCTATTGAATGAACATTTTGAGGTCTCTGGTCGTTTATCAAGAATATCTTCTGATGGTTATATCGATAGAGCTTCCTCAGATCTTGATTCTTATTTTCTTCAGGGGGCGTATAAAGATGAGAATACCTTGATAAAGGCCTTGCTTTTCGGGGGACACGAAATCACCTATCAATCATGGTTCGGAGTCGATGCCACTACCCTAGAAACAAACAGGACTTTTAATCCGGCAGGGCAATATACTGATGTTGATGGCAACATCAGGTTTCATGACGACCAAGTTGACAACTACAAACAAGATCACGCGCAGTTACTTTGGAACGAACGAATATCTGAATACTGGAGCACCAATCTTGCATTGCACTACACGCGTGGCCGCGGTTATTTTGAAGAATATAAAGAAGATGGCGATTTTGAAACCTATGGTTTTGAGTCGCTTACCGTGAATGGTACTGAAGTGAATAAAACCGATATAATTCGTAGACGATGGTTAGACAATGATTTTTACGGTACCGTGTTTTCCGCTAACTATACAAAAGATAAACTAAACTTGATTTTAGGGGGAGGGTTGAACAAATATGAGGGAGATCATTTTGGAGAGGTCATTTGGGCACGCTTTGCCAGCAATAGTGAAATTGGTGAACGCTACTACGATAATACTTCCCTTAAAACAGACATAAACCTATTTGCAAAAGCCAATTATAAACTAGATGGTCACTGGGCTATTTTCGGAGACTTACAGTATCGAACAGTAGGTTATGAGGCCAATGGCAATGATACGGGCATAGTAGACGATACCTTCAACTTCTTTAACCCGAAATTAGGAACCGTTTATGATCTGAACCAAAACAACAATTTCTATTTTTCTTTTGCGGTCGCCAATAGAGAACCCAATAGAAATGACTATAAAAATGGTAGTCCAAAACCTGAAAGGTTAAATGACTTTGAATTGGGTTGGCGCTATGTCTCGCCAAATGTTCAGCTAAGTACCAATGTGTATTACATGAACTACAAAGACCAATTGGTGCTAACGGGCGAACTTAATGATGTGGGCGCACCCTTGCGTGAGAATGTTGGTGATAGTTACCGCCTAGGGCTTGAGATCGATGCCAATATAAGATTCAATGATAAATTTCAATGGAGCCCCAATGTGGCATTCAGTACGAATAAAAATAAAAATTTTGTCTTTCAACGCGATGGGGCAATACAACATCTTGGCGACACCAATATTGCCTTTTCCCCAAATATAATTATCGGAAACAGTATTACGTACAGCCCTTTGAAAAACCTGCAAATTTCCGCGCTGTCAAAATATGTGGGTAAACAATACATGGGCAATATCGATTCTAATAATTCGGTATTGGACGCATATTCACAGACCGATATTAATATCAAATATGAAATAACGCCCCGTTCTTTTATAAAGAGCCTTGTGCTATCGGGTTTGATCAACAATATTTTTGATGAAAAATACGTCTCCAATGGCTACTTTTTTACCTATGA
>CAZEUV010000064.1:0-15446 GCA_964515285.1 uncultured Maribacter sp.
CGAAGAGCTAAGCAAGAAGTATAAATAAAAAAAGAAGCCAATTGGCTTCTTTTTTGTTTCTGCTCTAAATTCCAGATGTTCAATACTACAACATCTTTTACTCTTTGGATTTCTTCTTTTTATTTTTCTTCTTTTTACGCTTTTTTTCTTTTTTCTTGTTCTTTACGGTCTTTGCCACCCCATCTTTCTGCAATTGTACGAAAGCCTCATACTTCTCTAGAGGAAGTCCTGCTTTGAGCTCTTCATCTTGCCGTTCGGTTATTTTTTCATAGACTTCCCTCATTTTTTCTGGCGGAAGCTCTAGGATCTGCGCTTCTATACGCTCTTGAACGTATTTTTTCAGGGTAGAGCTCAGAATGGCCGTTTCAAATTCATCAAGTCCCAAGGCCTCTATAATAGATGGCATCTCTGCGTCAACGATCTGTTCTGCCGTTTTGGGTTCTGGTGCTGATTGTGTTGGCCCTGCCTGCGGAATGGCACTGCGTTGTCTTCCGTAGCCATAACCTCCTCTTCCTCTTCCATATCCACCTCCTCCATAACCATAGCCGCCTCCGCCATACCCGTATTGGGCCTGAATTTCAGGTGCCGACAAAAGAACGATAAATAAAACAATCAAATATCTGACGTTGGTTTTCATGATGTTGTACTTTAAATAATGATTCAAATCAAACGATGGTTTGACCATGTCTGGTTAAATGATTAGGTTAAAACGAATGAGCAACAAATGTACCAAATTACTCGCTTGATCCAACATTTGCACCATTTCATGATTTTTTGCGGAGGGAATGCCTACAAAATCTCAATAATACATTCGGGAGGCCTGCCGATTATCGCTTTATTTCCATTAATGACTATTGGCCTCTCGATAAGTTTGGGGTGGGCGATCATAGCATCGACCACTTCTTCATCTGTAAGGCTTTTGCCTTTAAATAGTTCCTTCCATATCGCTTCGTTTTTACGAACTAATTTTTCTGCAGATATATTCAAAAGAGAAATAACCTCTTTAAGTTCGGCTTTTGTAGGTATGTCTTCTAAATACTTGATAATCTCAAATTGTTTACCTGATTTTTCTAAAATGGAAAGTCCTTCACGCGATTTTCCGCATCTGGGGTTGTGGTATATTTTTATCATGCAATAATAGTTTTAGGTTTTAGGTTTTGGGTTTGAAAAGTTTCGTGTTGGGTAAACTAGAAACGTTAGCAAACTATTTATTCTCATTCTCTTCTTGCCCCGTGGCCATTAAAAAGGCCTTTAGAAAACGGTTTATGTCACCATCCATAACCGCATCTACGTTGCCGGTTTCTTCAGCCGTACGCACATCTTTGACCAATTTGTATGGGTGCATGACATAGTTGCGGATCTGCGATCCCCATTCTATTTTCATTTTTGACGATTCTATTTCTTGCCGTGCTTCCATCTTTTTACGCAGTTCGATTTCGTATAACTGCGATTTTAGCATTTTTAAGGCCGTGGCCCGGTTATCGTGCTGTGACCGTGAATCAGAACAAGAAATCTTTATGCCCGAGGGTTTGTGCGTCAATTGCACCTTGGTTTCGACCTTATTTACGTTTTGCCCCCCTGCACCACTAGAACGTGCTGTGGTAATTTCAATGTCGGCAGGGTTAATATCTATTTCAATACTATCGTCGACCAATGGGTACACGTATACCGAGGCAAAAGAGGTATGTCGCTTGGCATTGCTATCGAAGGGTGAGATGCGAACCAAGCGATGTACGCCGTTTTCGCCCTTGAGCCATCCGAAGGTATAATCGCCATCGATTTCCAAGGTAACCGTCTTGATGCCAGCAACGTCTCCGGCCTGATAGTTAAGCTCTTTAACCTTGTAGCCGTTTTTTTCGCTCCACATCATGTACATGCGCATCAGCATAGCTGCCCAATCGCAACTTTCTGTACCACCTGCACCGGCAGTAATTTGTAATACTGCCTTAAGTTCATCGCCTTCTTCTGAAAGCATGTTCTTGAATTCAAGGTTTTCTATGGCACCTAAGGTTTTTTCATGGTGCTTTTCAACCTCATCTTCGCTAACATCGCCTTCTTGTTGAAATTCAAGCAATACCTCAAGGTCGTCGACCAAGGTTTTTGAAGCATTGTAATCATCGACCCATTTTTTTTTGGATTGTATGAACTTCATTTGCGCTTGGGCTTCTTGAGCGTTATCCCAAAAATCAGGGGCAAGGGTCTTCTCTTGCTCATTTTCTATTTCTATCAGCTTGGCATCAATGTCAAAGATACCTCCTTAACGCACCAAGGCGATCTAAAAGACCTTTGTAATGGTCTGAAGTGATTGTCATTTTATTTTGATTTTGGACAAAAGTAAAACTTAACTATGGTTGTGCAACCAATTTTATCTAAATTTAGTCCGAACTTTTTATTGATATACCAAAAGACTATGAAGCACTCTGTATTTTCAACATTTGTATTGCTGTTTTCAATTGCGATATCCACAGCACAATTTGCCGATAAAAGCAAGGATTTTCAAAAGTTCAAAGGTTTTTTTGATTTTCAATATGACCAGAAAACAGATAAGGTATATTTAGAAGTAGACGAATTGAACAAAGAGTTTTTATACGTAAGCTCATTAAGCAATGGAATTGGAAGTAACGATATAGGTTTAGATAGGGGACAACTTGGAAATAAGCGAATTGTATATTTTAAAAAATACGGAAACAAACTAATGCTCGTTCAACCGAATTTAAAATTCAGAGCGCTGACCGATAATGCATTAGAGAAGAAATCAGTTGAGCAGGCTTTTGCAACATCCATTCTTTTTGGGTTTGAAATCGAAGAAGAGATCAAAGGAAAATATATTTTGGATATCACTGATTTTTTAATGCAAGATACCCACGGGGTCGCTGCTAGATTGAAGCGTTCTGAACAAGGTTCTTATAGTTTGGATAAAGATAAAAGTGCTCTATCGTTAGATCGTACAAAAGCTTTTCCGAAAAACATTGAATTTGATATCGTACTTACTTTTAAAGGAGAGCCTAAAGGGAGTAATATTCGGTCTGTAGTGCCAAACGCAAGTCTGATTACCGTGGCCCAGCACCATTCGTTTATCGAGCTGCCCGATGATAATTATGAGAAAAGGGGGTTTGATGCTCGTAGTGGTTCGTATCCCTTTTCGTATTATGATTACTCAACTCCTGTTCAAGAGCCTATTTTAAAGCGTTTTATTACTAGGCACCGATTAGAAAAGAAGGATCCAACCGCTGCAATGAGTGAGGCGGTAGAGCCCATTATCTATTATTTGGACAATGGTACACCCGAGCCCATTCGTTCTGCTTTGTTGGAGGGTGGAAGATGGTGGAACCAAGCCTTTGAAAGTATCGGCTATAAAGATGCCTTTCAGCTTAAAATGCTGCCAGACGATATAGACCCCCTTGATATTCGCTATAATGTAATTCAATGGGTACACCGCTCAACAAGAGGGTGGAGTTACGGTAGTACTGTCACCGATCCAAGAACAGGTGAGATTATAAAAGGGCATGTAAGTTTGGGCAGCCTTCGTATTCGACAAGATTTTTTGATTGCACAAGCTTTTATGAACAGGCCTTTTGCTGAAACTGATAACAATTACCAACCAATGCTGCAATTGGCATTGGCCAGAATACGTCAACTATCGGCTCATGAGATCGGACACACCTTGGGTTTTGCCCATAATTATATAGCAAGTACCAATAAACGGACTTCGGTGATGGATTATCCGCACCCACAATTTTCGTTGAAGAACGGGCAAATTGATTTTTCAAATGCCTACGCCACGGGTATTGGAGATTGGGACAAGGTCAGCGTTGCCTATTCCTATACGAACTTTGCGAAGGCTGAGAATGAAAAGGGTGGTTTGAACCAAATCTTGAACAAGGCAAAAGAAGATGGCCTTCGCTATATTACAGATCAAGATGCTAGGCCACAGGGCAGTGCACATGCCATGGCACATTTATGGGATAATGGCAAGAACATCAGTGAAGAATTGAACGCTATGTTGGATATTCGCAAGGTGGCCATCGATAATTTTTCAATCGATAATATTAGAAAAGGAGAACCGAATTCTGTTTTAGAGGATGTTTTTGCACCCCTGTACTTCTTTCATAGGTACCAAACAGAAGCAGTCGCCAAAGTCGTTGGTGGATTGGACTATAATTATTCACTTAAGGGAGATGGGCAAGAATCCGTTACCGTTGTGGATAGAAAAAACCAAGAAGGGGCATTGAACGGCCTCCTCAAAACCTTAGATGCTTCTGTAATAGCCATTCCCATAGAAAAGCTGAGCCTGTTTCCGCCAAGAGCCTTCGGTTATGGTAGAACGAGAGAATCTTTTAAGGGAAGAACAGGTGTTTCCTTTGATGCGCTTTCGGCTCCTGAAACCGCTGCTGATATGACTTTAGGGTTTTTGCTGCATCCTGAAAGAGCATCCCGACTGATACAACAAAAAGCACTTGACCCTACTAATTTGGGTCTGGGGGAAGTATTGGGCCAGGTTGTCGACAAGACCATCCATAGAAAACAGAAAGACACGTATATCAATGAAGTACAGCAGAACATCAATTTCAGGGTTTTGTTTCATCTTATGAATTTGGCTGCGACTGACAAAGTCCATCCGCAGGTAAATGCCATTGCAAATCAGCGGTTAAAATCATTGAAATCGACTTTGCAATCTAAGGGCAAAGATGTTATCGGATTGGAAATGGTGCGTAGGATCGATAATTTTTATGCACATCCTGAACAATTTAAAGTTGTTGCCCCACCTGTAATTCCTGATGGTTCACCTATAGGGATGGACTGTATGAATTAGTTTTATTCAAAAAACGAAAAATGGATCTTTCGGTCAGAGAAATGAAAGAGGGCGATGTAGGCTTGGTTGTAGATTATTTTGTCAATGCCGATGCTGATTACCTATGGGGCATGGGTGCGGATAAAAGTAAGTTATTGGGTAGGGCGGAGTGGATAAGAATGTTGAACATAGAGCTTGTCAAGCCAAACAACGAAAAGAAGTTTTATTATATGATTTGGGAAATAGATGGTGAACCCTTGGGGCATTCCAATATAAATGAGATCGAATATGCTAATATAGCAACCATGCATTTGCATCTTTGGCAAAGTGGGAAAAGAAGAAAAGGTATGGGGCTACTGTTTTTGGCTCAGACGATCCCCTATTATTTTTATGGTTTCAAATTGAAAAAATTGATATGTCAGCCCTATGCCCTAAACCATGCCCCAAATAGGATTATGAGAAAAATAGGCTTTGAATTCGTAAAGGAATATGAAACAATACCAGGATGGATAAATTTTCGCCAAGTTGTTAAAAGGTATGAAATGACAGCAGAACGTTTTAATAGAGTTTTCAAAAAAAATATTACCTAAAATGAAAATAAATTTAATCAGCGATACGGTAACCAAACCCACCTCGGGCATGTTAGATGCCATGATGTCGGCCGAAGTGGGTGATGATGTTTTTAAGGAGGATCCAACGGTAAATGTTTTAGAAGAAAAGGTGGCGAACCTATTCGGTAGAGAGGCAGCTTTGTTTTTTCCGAGTGGCACTATGGCCAATCAAACGGCTATCAGACTTCATACGCAACCGGCGGATCAAGTAATCTGTGATAAATATGCCCATATTTTCAATTATGAAGGTGGTGGAGCAAGTGCGAATAGTGGGGTTTCATGCAGGTTGGTCGATGGTCACCGAGGTATGATGACCGCCGAACAGGTAGAAGCAGCTATTAATCCCCCTGATTTTTACCACAGTCCGTTGACCTCATTGGTGTGCATTGAGAACACGACCAATAAAGGCGGAGGTGCCTGTTGGAATTTTGAAGAATTGAAAAGAATTAAAGCCGTATGTGAAAAACACGATTTAGTCTATCATTTAGATGGCGCACGTTTATGGAACGCCATGGTTGCAAAAAATGAATCAGCAAAGGATTATGGGGCGTTATTCGATACTATAAGCGTATGTATGAGTAAGGGTTTGGGGTGCCCCGTGGGATCTGTCTTAGTGGGTGATTCAAATATGATACAGAAGGCATTGCGCATACGAAAAATCTTTGGTGGTGGAATGCGCCAGTCCGGATTTTTGGCCGCCGCCGCAATCTATGCCTTGGATAACCATATAGATAGAATGTCCCAAGACCATAAAAAAGCGGTCGAGATAGGTGAGGTGCTTAAAAACTTGCCCTATATTAAAAAAGTAGCGCCCATAGAGACCAATATTATTATTTTTGAAATCGATGAAGATCGGTCGAGTGCAGATGAGTTCGTTCAAAAATTAAAAGAAAACGACGTTCTTATCATTGGTATGGGACAAGGGAAATTGCGAATAGTCACCCATTTGGATTACTCAGACGACATGCACAACGAATTTTTAAGAATATTAACAAGACTATGATAGGTTTTGCATCAATTCTACCGAGCATGCCCATACTTTTTGTTTTAAAATCGATGAACTGCACTAATTTACAGACGTATCTTCTTAATTTTTAGTTAAAAAGCCTTATTTTTACAAACTTGATTTTTTAACACTTAAACACTAACAAAAAATGAAAAAAGTATTATTCTTATTTGCAGCAATGACTGCATCGTTTACAATGGCACAAGATTTGCCAACAAACCCTGAACCTGGCAAGTGCTATGTGCGCTGTACAACGCCTGATGTTTATGTTAACGAAACCGTTACATTGACCATCAAGCCCGCATACAAGGTTTTGAAAAAAGTTCCTGCGACCTTTAAGACCGTTACCGAAAGAGTAGAGGTGAAGGCAGCTGGCAAGAAATTGGCGGTTGTTCCTGAAAAATGGGGAACAGAGACTGTAACTTATGTATCTAAAGAAGGTGGTAATACCTTGAGTATTACACCGGCTTCTTTTGGTAATGGTTCTGAAACTATCGAGGTCAAACCAGCCTACGCACAATGGGAACTTGGTGCTTCTGCACCTGACTGTGCCTCTGGTAACCCTGATGATTGTAGATATTGGTGCTATAAGGGATATCCCGCAGAGTTTACCACTATCGAGACCACTACGTTGGCCGGCGATGCCGCAGTAAGTAAGTCACCTATCGGTTCTAAAAACGCCAGCTATACTAAAAGAGTTCTTTTAGAGCCAGCGAAAGTAGTTGAAACAGTGATTCCTGCTGAGTTTAAAGAAATCACAAAAACGGTATTGGATAAAGATGCCTATACTTCTGAAGAAACCGTACCTGCTGTAACCAAGACCGTTACAAAAGAAGTTTTGAAAGAAAAAGGAGGTTTGACCACTTGGAAAGAAGTTGAGTGTGCTTTGGTAGAATACCAAGCATTGCCAATCAACTGGAACTCTGGTAGTGCAACATTAACTGCCGCTGCAAAGAGTATCATTGATACACGCTTATTGCCAGTATTGGCTCAAAACCCAGGAGTAAAAGTTGAACTAGCTTCACATACCGATTCACAAGGTGGTGCTACGTCAAACCAAGATCTTTCTGAAAGAAGAGCAAAAGCAGTAGCTGATTACTTGATTACCAAAGGAATCAACTCAAGTCTTTTGGTTGCAAATGGTTATGGTGAGACCAAGCTTTTGAACAGATGTAAAGATGGAGTGTCATGTACCGCTAGAGAACATGCTGCTAACAGAAGAACACAGTTCAGGTTGATCAACAACTAAGACAAATACACTGACCGACCAAAAAAAAAAAGGGCTTTCCGTTACGGAAAGCCCTTTTTTTATAGTATCATTCTGTATGTCATTGTGATTCGCACAGCGAAGAAGTAATCCCTTGAACTAGAAAGAATGTTTCTTACTGATACTTTTTGAGAAGTTTTAAATGGTATTGTACCTCTCCGTTCATGCTATAGCCTGAATACTTATCCAATTCCTTTCCTTTTGCACTTAAGATTTTCAACATGGGCACCGAACCCTTTTTGTTCAATCGTGCAGCAAGTTCTTTATTGTGTTTTAACTGTTTCGCAGAAATAATATCCTTGTTCATGGGTATATCAATATAAAGGAGGACATAGTTTTCTGAAATCGCCATAAATTCAGCAGATTCGAACAAATCGGTTTTTAACATTTTACATGGGGGGCACCAATCGCTTCCCGTAAAATAAACTAAGAGGTTTTTGTCAGAACTACTTGCTCGGCTTAAAGCCGTTTCATAATCGGTCAGCCACTCACTTTCGGCTACGACAGACTTATCTGCCTGTGCGGCGGTGAAAATGGGTAGGATTAAAAACAATACTAGTTTTCTCATTATATTCTTTTTTAGTTTATAGCAACAAACCTGCCAAATTTTGGTAAAGATACAAAGGTGGGGTTTAATGCTAACGATACTATATTGTTGTTTAGTATATTACCTATTTATTGGCTGCTTATTTAAACAGGCCATCCAAGCCAGGTATATTTGGCATTCCTTCCTTGGCAACAGCAGCAAGCTCGGTCTCATTTACCTGTGTGGCCTTTTCGATAGCCTTGTTCATCGCACTGATCAGGCAATCTTCTAATTGCTCTTTGTCATTCAAAAGGCTATCATCGATATTGATTTCTTTGATGGTTCTGTTGGCGGTAATAACAACCTGAACCAGATTATCCGGTGAACTTTCCTGTAGTGTTACGGTATCGAGTCGTTTTTTGGTCTCTTCTACTTTTTTTTGGGTCTCTTTGAGTTTTCCCATCATACCCATCATATCTCCGAACATAATCTTCTTTTTACTGGTTTAAGTTTGTAAAATTAGTAAATTGTGGGGATAAACAAGGATATACCATACAAATGAAAAAAATCAAAATACTTCTTTTAGGAAGTCTTACTTTTGCGGTTTCTTGCCAAAACCAGAACAAGGATATGACAAAAACGGAAGCCCCAGTTGCCAAGAAATCACCAAAAGAATTGATAAAGCACGATGACGTAAGGGTCGATGATTATTATTGGATGAACGATCGAGAGGATCAAGAAGTAATAGCGCATCTTGAAAAGGAAAATGACTATTACAATACCCAGACCGAGCATACCAAAGATTTTCAAACTTCTCTTTTTGAAGAAATGAAGGCGAGAATAAAAGAAGATGATTCTTCGGTACCCTACAAAGAAAATGGGTATTGGTATATAACCCGATATGAAACGGGAAAAGAATACCCAATTTATTCCAGAAAAAAAGAAAGTTTGGATGCAGAAGAGGAGATTATCTTCGATTGTAATGTGATGGCTGAAGGGCACGAGTTCTTCAATCTATCGAATTTCTCTATTAGTCCTGACAATATCTTGGCCGCTTTTTCGGTAGATACCGTATCGCGAAGACAATATACCTTACAGGTCAAAAATCTTGAAACAGGCGAAATATTGAACGATAAGGTAGATGATACGGCAGGCAGCTCAGTTTGGGCCGATGATAACAAGACTGTTTTTTATAGCAAGAAAGATACCGTCACCTTGCGTTCAGATAAAATATTCAAGCACAAACTAGGTACTCAAGGCACTGCTGACACGGTGGTTTTCAACGAAAAAGACGAGACTTTTGGGACGTACGTATATAAGTCAAAATCTAAAAAATACATTATAATCGGATCGTACAGCACCCTCACATCAGAGTTTCAAACCCTTAAGGCGAACGATCCTGACGGGGAGTTTAAAATTTTCTCACCAAGAACAAGAGGGCTAGAGTATGGTATTGCCCATTACGACAATGATTTCTATGTGTTGACCAATAAAGATGGTGCCACCAATTTTAAACTCATGAAAGTGGCAGAAGGGGATACTTCTGCAGATAATTGGAAAGAATTTATTCCCCATAGAAGTGATGTATTGTTGGAAGGAATAGACATTTTCAAAGAGTATTATGTGCTTTCAGAGCGCAAAAACGGACTCAATGAGTTAAAAATAGCAAGGTGGAAAGGAGGTGAAAGTTACTACTTGCCCTTTGATAGCGAAACCTATACTGCCAACATAGGCAATAACCCTGATTATGACACAGATATATTGCGTTATTCCTATACTTCAATGACAACACCCCGTTCGGTCATTGATTTCAATATGACCACCAAAGAGAAGACGGTCAAAAAAGAACAGGAAGTATTGGGCGGTAAATTCGGCAAGGGCAACTATATAGAAAAACGAATTTGGGCAACTGCCCGTGATGGGGTAAAAGTGCCCATGTCGATCGTTTATCACAAAGACACTAAGCTAGATGCCAATACTCCAATTCTGCAATACGCCTATGGTTCTTATGGGCATACAGTAGACCCTTATTTTTCTACCGTTCGATTAAGTTTGTTGGATCGAGGGTTTGTTTATGCCCTTACGCATATTCGCGGAGGTCAATATATGGGAAGGCCTTGGTACGAAGACGGAAAACTATTGAATAAGAAAAACACCTTCACTGATTTTGTGGACTGCTCTAAATACTTGATCGAGAACAATTACACCAGTTCAGATCATTTGTACGCAATGGGCGGCTCGGCGGGCGGGCTACTTATGGGTGCCGTTGTGAACATGGCGCCAGAGTTGTATAAGGGTATTGTTGCTTCAGTACCATTTGTTGACGTGGTAACGACCATGTTAGACGATTCTATTCCTCTGACTACGGGTGAGTATGACGAATGGGGCAACCCCAACGAGAAAGAATACTATGACTACATTAAATCGTATTCGCCTTATGATAATGTTGTTGCACAAAGTTACCCGAATATGTTGGTGATTACCGGTCTTCATGATTCTCAAGTACAGTACTTTGAACCTGCCAAATGGGTTGCCAAATTGAGAGAACTAAAAACCGACGATAATATGTTGTTGTTCGATATCAATATGGATGCCGGTCATGGCGGTGCTTCTGGCCGTTTTGAGTCTTTAAAGGAAATAGCAAAAGAGTATGCATTTATACTCGATTTGGAAGAAAAAATCAAATAAAAATTTCTTGAAACCGACCCTGCCTGCCATGCCTACGGCAGGTATCTCTGAGGCTCGTCCGACACGGGCGAGCAAGCTATAGGGGTTTTCGCAAGTTTCAAGAAATTTTTATTTTACCTCGCCCAGCCCCGAACCGTCGGGGGCGAAAAGGCAGTTTCGACCTCTCCTTTAGAGAGATAAAGTAGGAAATTCCAAGTCAGGGTCTAGAGGAATTCTTTTCATTTAAAGGGTATATTCAAAAAAAACAGTAATTTTGTACCGAATTTTGTCAATGTCCCGACTTTGCACTATTTGAAACTTGAAACTTGAAACTTGGATTTTCAATATGAAGAAAGATAAAATAAAAGCCCACAACAGTATCCTAGAGCTTATAGGAAATACGCCCCTTATCAAATTAAATGCTATTACGGCTGGTTTTGCGGGTAATTTTTATGCCAAAGTAGAGGCCTTTAACCCTGGTCATTCCTCAAAAGACCGTATAGCGGCTTTTATCATTGAAGAAGCCGAACGTAAAGGTATATTGACCAAAGGCAGTACGATTATAGAAACAACTTCGGGCAATACTGGTTTTAGTATTGCGATGGTAAGTATCATCAAGGGGTATGAGTGTATATTGGCGGTAAGCTCAAAATCATCAAAAGACAAGATCGATATGCTTCGCTCTATGGGTGCGAAGGTATATGTATGTCCTGCACATGTAAGTGCCGATGACCCTAGATCCTATTATCAGGTAGCCAAAAGACTGCATGAAGAAATCAAAGGCTCTGTTTATATCAACCAGTATTTCAACGAGCTGAATATAGAGGCCCATTATAGAACGACTGGGCCAGAAATATGGGAGCAGACCAATGGTAATATTACCCATTTTATTGCTTGTAGTGGTACAGGGGGCACTATTTCAGGAACGGCCCGTTTTTTAAAGGAACAATCCCGAAAAGTCGGGACCGATATCGAAATCATCGGAGTTGATGCTTTTGGCTCGGTATTGAAGAAATACCATGAAACTGGGGAGTTGGATACTGATGAGATTTATCCGTACCGTATAGAAGGTTTAGGGAAGAACTTGATTCCAGGGGCGACCGATTTTGAGATTATTGACGAATTTATCAAGGTTACCGATGAAGAGAGTGCCCATACAGCAAGAGAAATATCGAGAACTGAGGGTATTTTTGCTGGCTACACCTGTGGTGCGGCAATGCAGGCGGTAAAACAACTGAACGTTGAGGGTAAATTCAAAAAAAACAGCAATGTGATCATATTGTTTCCCGACCATGGTTCACGTTATATGAGTAAGATATATAGTGATCAATGGATGGAAGATCAGGGATTCCTTAACAGTAATGACGTAGAAGAAACCCAACAAATACAGGTCATTAGATAAGCATTGTAAAATTATTTAAGATGTAAAAGGCAATGACGTTATGTTCATTGTCTTTTTTCGTCTAAAAACAAATTATGAACACAAGCTAAAAATCTATATTTTTGCAGTACCAAGTATCATTATTGATGACAATTCAACAGAGGTAGATGAGAGATATATTCGATCGGATTATAGAGAATAAAGGACCTTTAGGTAAGTGGGCCTCTCAGGCAGAGGGGTATTTTGTCTTTCCAAAATTGGAAGGTCCCATTTCAAATCGCATGAAGTTTCAAGGCAAAGAGGTTATTACTTGGAGTATCAATGATTATTTAGGTTTGGCCAACTTGCCCGAGATAAAAAAAATCGACGGTGATACAGCTGCCGAGTACGGTGCGGCATACCCGATGGGTGCACGTATGATGAGCGGTCATACCGAGTTTCACGAACAATTAGAGCAAGAATTAGCTGCTTTTGTACAAAAAGAATCATCTTATTTATTGAATTTCGGTTATCAAGGAATGGTGTCGGCCATTGATGCCTTGGTCTCTAAAGACGATATTATCGTGTACGATGTAGACTCTCACGCCTGTATCATAGACGGTGTTCGTTTGCATATGGGCAAGCGTTTTACCTTTATGCACAATGATATGGAGAGCTTGGAGAAGAACCTAAATCGAGCTACCAAAATGGCAGAACAGACCGGAGGCGGAATTCTAGTGATCTCTGAAGGTGTATTTGGTATGCGGGGTCAGCAAGGTAAGCTCAAAGAGATCGTTGCCCTAAAGAAAAAATACATGTTTAGGTTATTCGTTGACGATGCGCATGGTTTTGGTACTTTAGGGAAAACCGGTGCAGGAGCAGGAGAGGAGCAAGGGGTTCAAGACGATATCGATGTGTATTTTGCCACCTTTGCTAAATCAATGGCGAGTATAGGGGCATTTTTAGCAGCAGATAAAGAGATTATAGATTATCTAAAATACAATTTACGTTCGCAAATGTTCGCAAAATCATTGCCGATGCTATACGTAAAAGGAGCATTAAAGCGGTTGGATATGTTGCGTACCATGCCAGAGTTAAAAGCAAAACTTTGGAAAAACGTGGACGCACTTCAAAACGGACTTAAAGAAAAAGGTTTTGATATTGGCACCACTTCAAGTTGTGTTACCCCTGTGTACTTAAAGGGGAGTATTCCAGAAGCGATGGCCCTAGTAAAAGATTTGCGAGAAAATTACGGAGTATTCTGTTCTATAGTGGTTTATCCTGTAGTACCTAAAGGATTGATTTTATTAAGGATGATTCCCACTGCTACGCATACTTTAGAAGATATTGAGATTACTTTAGATGCATTTTCCGCCATTCGTGATCGATTAGAGAACGGTACGTATAAAAGGTTGTCTGCAGCGGTTTCTGCGGCTATGGGGGAGTAGTAAATCAATGTAAAAATTTGTTAAATTTAAAATGTGTCAATCAGCAAATTACGACATTAATCAATTTTCAAATTCTTTCGATAGGTATATCTGCGCTTGTAAATTACAGGATTAAAATGCTTCCACATTTGTTTTATTGCGATGTTTTCTTCTAATTCTGGTGTGCGGTAACACATTTTTATACCCTTTTCTGCAAATGTTTTGTAATATTCATTAAATATTATAGCGGTAACCCCTTTGTTCTGATAGTCAGGGTGTACCCCTATTAAATAAAAAGTAACATCTTTACTGTTTTTTTTAGCCTTTAGCAAGTGATATATTCCAAGGGGAAACAATTTTCCCTTTGCTTTTTGAAGTGCCTTGGAAAAGGAAGGCATCACAATGGAAAAAGCGACGAGTTTATCGTTCTTATCCACAATGAACTTAATGTACTCAGGGTTGATAAAACTAATATACTTTTTCTTGAAGTATGCCTTTTGTACATTGGTAATGGGCACAAAAGAAGAAAGAGGGGCATAAGACTCGTTAAAGAGGTCGAACATCTGATCTGTCAAGGGCAATACCTCTTTGGTTTTTGTAAAGTTGATCTCCCGCAGCCCATAACGTTTCTTTATCAGTGTTTGTATTTTTAAGAATAACACTGGTTTTACATTGCTGAAGGGAAATTTATTCTCTTCATACCCTTTTTCCTTAACAAAACCCAACCGTTCGTAATGGTTCATATAATATGAATGGTTGTACCAGGTAATCATAGTACCTATATGTTCAAAGCCTTCAATAAGCACCCCTACCTTGTCCAAGTTTGAAAAACCAACCGGCCCTTCCATAAACTCCAATTGGCGTTGGTTTCCTATTTCGGCGACCTTGTTCAAAAGTGCTTCAGAAACGGCAGTATCATCAATAAAATCAAACCAGCCAAAACGCATTTTTTTTACATTTTGGTCATTGACCTCAAGATGATTGATGATGGCCACCACGCGCCCAACTATTTCATTGCCCCTATAAGCCAGAAAGAACCAAGCCTCAGCATTTTTGAAAGAAGGGTTTTTGGTCTTGTCAAAGGTTTCCAGTTCATCTTTAATAATTGGGGGTACCCAATAGGGAGAATCTTTATAGAGCGAAAACGGGAATTTTACGAACTTTTTCAGGTCGGCTTTTGAGGTAGCTTCTTTTAGAATGAGCATACGGTTTCTTTTGTACGGTAATATTATGAATAATTGGTTAGGAGAGGAAATGTTATCATAAATATCGAAAAAGGTTTGACGTATTATTCCATTCTAGAAAAACCTTCCTTATTTTTCTCATAGTTTTATAGGGGCATTTGGTGTTTCAACTAAACGATAGCTTTGAGAATTAGATTCTGATCGGTTTAGTACAAGATTCCACCAGAAAAACTAAATACCTAAACATATCAGTTTATTTCTTCAAAACCGCAACAAACCCTCCATAGGATAGCATTTTGACAGTAAAAGAACCCTTGCCGTTCAATGTATCGGTTTTTTGAGCGAATTCAGTATTTGTTCCTCCATCCATTATTTGAGCGACCTCATATTTATTTGCGCCTAAATCAGCTATGTTTACCGTGATTTTCTTATTACTATTTTCTCCATTGATTCCACCAACATACCATACCTCTCCTTTACGTCTTGCCAATACCATTTCCTTTCCTGGAGTTCCATCTAAATATTTAATTTCATCCCAAGTTACAGGTATTGTTTTTAAAAAGTCTTGAACATAACCCGGTGCATTTTCGTAGGTGCTGATTTTAT
>CAZEUV010000065.1:0-9194 GCA_964515285.1 uncultured Maribacter sp.
TCCTATCATGATCGTACTTTCAGATAAAGGATGCATTTCAGAAATTTCCTTGTTTGCATTTGGTAAGCAAATAGATGGCAAGAAAACCGATCTTTCAGATTTTGGGGTCGACTTTTCGGAATATGTAGAGTTAAAATGCATTTCAAAAAATCAGAAACTGAAAATCTTTCTTGACGGTAAGTCAGTCTATTCATTTGATGTACCTGAAACTCCTAGTAGGATTGTTGGGATTTCTGTTTTCTTTGAGGGGGCTGGCTCCGTCAAAAGTGTTGAGTTTAAAAAGAATCAAGAAGTTGTCTATGCTTCTGATTTTTAGGCTTTTTAGTCCCATAAAACGGCCATTTTACGGTACTGTTCAAATGCCATATAAAAATATCAGTTTACAGTTCCATTCGTTGTTCTTTTTAGTAATTTCATCAATTCACCTTTTACGGAACTATTTTTTTCAATAGACTAGTCTATTTCCAATTTTAGAAACTCTTTACAAAAGGTGTTTTTTGTAAAGAGTTAGACTTTTTTGGTTTTTTCGGAAACTTAAAAGAAATTACATCTCTAATGCTTTTTTTACTTCATTGTTCATCAAGAACTCTTCGGGGTTCTCTAATGCTTCTTTCACGGCTACCAAGAAACTTACCGATTCTTTGCCATCTATTATTCTATGATCATAAGACAGGGCTATGAACATTATAGGGGCAATAACCACAGATCCGTCTTTTGCAATAGGCCGTTCCACAATATTGTGCATTCCTAAAATCGCACTTTGAGGCGGATTGATAATTGGTGTTGACAGCATAGAGCCAAACACCCCACCATTGGTAATAGTGAACGTGCCACCGGTCATTTCATCTACGGTGATATCGCCTTCTCGTGCTCGAATGGCCAAACGTTTTACTTCAGCTTCAACTCCTCTAAAAGTCAAGTTTTCCGCATTTCTTATAACGGGTACCATCAAACCTTTGGGGCCTGAAACGGCAATACTGATATCACAGAAATCGTAAGAGATCATTTCTTTGCCATCGATCATTGAATTTACTGAAGGAAACAGCTTCAATGCCCGAACTACCGCTTTGGTAAAGAACGACATAAAGCCCAAACTCACGCCGTGCTTTTCTTTAAAGGCTTCTTTGTATTGTTTGCGCAATTCAAAAATGGGCGACATATCAACTTCGTTGAAAGTGGTCAACATAGCCGTCTCGTTCTTGACGGCCACTAAACGTTCGGCCACTTTTCTTCGTAGCATTGAAAGTTTAGATCGCGTTTCGCCTCTGTTGCCACCAGTGGGCGAACCCATTGACGGTATAGCATTTACCGCATCGTTTTTGGTAATTCTTCCGTCTTTGCCAGTACCTTGTACAGTAGTTGGGTCAATGCCTTTTTCATCGAGTATTTTTTTGGCCGCTGGCGATGCTGTCCCAGATGCATAGGTCTCTTTACTGGCCGTGGGTTTTTCTTCTTTCTTCGGAGCCTCTTTCACCTCAGCTTTTGCAGCTTCGGTTTTAGCTGCGCCCTTTGGTTTGGCCGCACTTGTATCTATCAAACAGACTACCGCGCCTACGGCAACGGCATCGCCCACTTCTGCTTTTAGGGTGATGATTCCGCTTTCCTCGGCGGGAAGCTCTAGGGTTGCTTTGTCTGAATCCACTTCGGCGATGGCTTGGTCTTTTTCTACATAATCACCATCTTCTACCAGCCATTCCGCTATCTCTACTTCGGTTATCGATTCCCCTGGAGAGGGAACTTTCATTTCTAAAATCATCTTGTATCCTTTTAATTTATGTTTTTGATGAAATCTTCTTTTACAGGAAGATAATCTTCCTTTTCTTCACCGTTGACAATTAACTTGTCAAAATATAATTTGGCCCCGGTCGAGTTGAACATTTCCACATCGTTTTGCAAACTTAAATGCAGATGTGGCTCAGTGGAGTTTCCTGAGTTGCCACATTGCCCCAATAGTTCTCCTTGAACAATATCTTGCCCTTCTTCAACAACTATGGATCCCTCTTTTAAATGGGCGTATAATATGAATTCATTATTTGTTGTTTTCAAAACTATGGTATTTCCGGTCAATTGCTCCGGATTCAATTCTCCCGGAATATTGTCTTTTACACCAGTAATCACCTTTGCGACCCTTGCATCGCAGGTTGCTAAAACATCTTTCCCAAAAATATGATAATTGTTATTGTCTAGAGCATCCCCTTCATACGAGGCTCCTTCGGTCACCATCAGTATATCGTAGGCGAATTGCTGACTTACTTCGTTTACGTGGTAGTTTTGCTCTACCGTGGTGCCTCCCCAGAAAACAAAACACTCTTCATTGAAGGGCAGAATCATTTTGGTGGTATTTCTTTCAATGATAGAAAGGTCCAAAGGTTTTGAGGGTGAGATAAAAAGTCCGTTTATTTGATTTTGCGGGTTTAGGGAAATCGTGATGTCGGCAATCGACCTTTCAAAAGATGTTCGGTATACATGTGCTCCTTGTTTTAGTTCAAGAAAGAGCATTTCATTGATATTGCCCATTGTGTCATTTACGTTTTGCCCCAAAAACTGTATGGTCTTTTCTCGTGGAAAGGCCTTTTTCATATCGTCATCGAACAAATTGAAGATCCCTTCATAATCACTACTGTTGTATCGCGCCATGAATTCTGACGCCATAGAGGCGTAATTGCCCAACTCTTCTTGCTCTTGGGCAAAAGAGCAAAAACCAAAAAAGAATACTATGATCAATAACCTTTTCATCATTTTTTTGTAGCTTTTTTTCGGGTCATATTATCTTTTGTCTTATCAAAGACGTAATCGATAACTTGCTGATGGCGTTTTTTGGATCGTACCGAACTGCCTGCAGCAGGTGAGGCATAAAATCGTCTTGATGCCACCCTGAATTTACCGGCATCACTATAATGCATGTACATATGGCTCCACGCCCCCATGTTTCTAGGTTCTTCTTGGGCCCATACAAGATCATTGGCATTTTTGTATTTCTTGGTGATTTCTTTCATTTGGTCTGCTGGTACTGGAAACAGTTGCTCAACACGAACCAGTGCAACATCGGTACGTTTGTGTTCTTCTTTTGTCGCTAAAAGATCGTAGTAGAACTTACCTGTACAAAAGACCAGGGTCTTGACTTTTTTCACGTCGGCGGTCTCATCATCAATGACCTCTTGAAAACCGCCCGAAACGAAATCATCAACGCTAGAAACCGCCTTAGGATGACGCAACAGACTTTTTGGGGTAAATACGATCAGGGGTTTTCTGAAATTGACCTTCATCTGTCTTCGGAAAAGGTGAAAGAGGTTTGCAGGGGTTGTACAGTCAGCAATATACATGTTATCTCTTGCGCACAATTGCAAATATCTTTCCATTCGGGCAGATGAATGTTCTGAGCCTTGGCCTTCATAACCGTGCGGAAGCAACATGACCAGACCGTTCTGTAATTTCCATTTATCTTCGGCGGCCGAGATGTATTGATCGATCATTATTTGCGCCCCGTTACTGAAATCACCAAATTGGGCTTCCCAAATAGTCAATGTATTCGGACTTGCCATAGCATACCCATAATCAAAACCAACTACCCCGTATTCTGATAGAAAGGAGTTGTATATTTGAAACTGTCCCTGCTCACTCGATAAATGGTTGAGCAATAATACCTCTTCTTCACTCTCTTCGACCTTAATGACCGCATGACGGTGCGAGAAAGTGCCCCTTTCAACATCTTGACCTGAAATACGCACCCCGAAACCTTCTTCGAGTAGGCTTCCGTATGCCAAAAGTTCGCCCATGGCCCAATCTAACTTATCGGTTTCGAAGAACATTTTCTTACGGTCGTTTATCAATCGTTCAACCTTGCGCAAGAACTTTTTGTCTTTGGGTAGTTCTGTGATGACCTTGGCGATAGCCGTAAGTTTTTTAAGGTCGAAAGTAGTATCAACGGCATCGAGCATCTCCCATTCGCGAACATTTTCAAATCCTTTCCACTCATCTGCCATAAACGGTGTAATCACCGTTTTATCTTCTTTTCGCGAATCTTCGAGTTCTTCTTCTAAAGAATCTTTATATTCTTTTTCGAGTTTTTTGACATGACCTTCATCTATAACACCCTCTGCAAGCAATCTTGCTGCATAAATATCACGTGGGTTGTCGTGTTTTGCAATGGCCTTGTATAATTTTGGTTGTGTAAAACGGGGTTCATCACCTTCATTGTGTCCATATTTTCGGTATCCCAATAAATCTAAAAAAACATCTTTATTGAAACGCATTCGGTATTCCAACGCAAAAAGCGATGCATGTACTACAGCCTCTGCATCATCAGAATTTACATGTAATACAGGGCTTAAGGTCACTTTGGCGACATCGGTACAATAGGTTGATGATCGGGCATCTAGATAATTGGTGGTAAAACCTATTTGATTGTTTACCACGATATGAATGGTGCCATTTGTTTTGTAGCCATCTAAAGTGGCCATTTGTACTATTTCGTAAACAAGGCCTTGGCCTGCAATGGCCGCATCGCCATGAACGATGATTGGCAGTACTTTTGAAAAATCATCGGCATAATGTGCATCTTGTTTTGCTCTCGCTATACCTTCGACCACAGCACCTACAGTTTCTAAATGCGAAGGATTGGGGGCAATGTTCATTTTAATTTTATTGCCATTGCCAGATTTGCGATCTGAGGTCCAGCCGAGGTGGTATTTCACATCACCGTCAAAAATTTCCTGTTCGTAATCTTTACCGTCGAACTCACTAAAAATGTCTTTGGCGGCCTTGCCGAAAATATTGGTAAGAACGTTTAGCCTACCCCTGTGGGCCATACCCATAACAAATTGCTCTACGCCCATTTCGGCAGCTCGTTCTACAACGGCATCAAGAGCGGGAATCAATGATTCATTGCCTTCTAAAGAAAAGCGTTTTTGACCTACATATTTGGTATGCAAAAAACTCTCAAAAGAGACAGCTTGACTCAATTTTTTAAGAATACTCTTTTTTTTGACGGTATCGTATTGAGGCCGATTATCGTTGATATTGAGCCAGTTTTGTATCCATTCAACCCGTTCTGGTTTTCGTATATACATATACTCAACGCCAATTGTATCGCAATAGATGTGCTCTAAATGTTTTATGATTTCACGTAACGAACTGTTTCCGATGCCGATAATTTCACCTGCGGAGAAAACAGTATCCAAGTCATTTTCCGAGAGTCCGAAATTTTCGATATCCAATGACGGTTGGTATTGTCTTCTGTCACGAACAGGATTCGTTTTAGTGAACAAATGCCCCCTACTTCGGTACCCATTGATCAATTTAATGACCTGAAATTCTTTTTGTAGCGACTGGGGCATGGCAGATAGGCCATTTTGACCCTGAACATCAAGTTCATCTAAAGAGCTTTCAATTCCAAAATCGTAGCCTTGGAAAAAAGCACGCCAACTAGGCTCAATACTATCGGGGCTCGTTAAATACTTGTCGTACAATTCTGCAAAAAAAGAGGTGTGCGCAGCGTTTAAAAAGGAGTATTTATCCATAAATCGTTTTTCTATCTTCGAAAAAAATCCATATCAAAAATACGATATTTCCCATTTCTAGGTGTATCTTGGGATGTATTATTGATAAAAATCGAAGATTATGACAAAAAAAGTTCCCTTAGGTATAAAAAACCTGTTCTTCTGCCTATTCTTTCTCTTTGGAAGTTTATTTTGTTTCTCGCAAAACCCGACCACAAAAAGTGAATTCTGGAACAAAGTCAGATTTGGGGGCGGTATTGGCCTTGGGTTTACGAATGGCGGGTTCAACGGATCTATTGCGCCGAGTGCTATTTACCAGTTTAACGATCAATTTTCTGCAGGTCTTGGTCTCAACGTCAATTACGCCAAATACAATGAATCGAAATTTTTGGCCTATGGGGTGAATGCCATGACCTATTTCAACCCAATTCAACAAATTCAACTTTCGGCAGAACTTGAACAACTGCGGGTCAATCGCTCTTTGGAGACAATTGCCGGCACATTGGAAGATGATTATTGGGCACCGGCCTTGTTTATAGGAGTAGGCTATACCAGTCAATTTGCAACAGTTGGCATTCGTTATGACGTGCTGTACGATTCAGGTAGAAGTATTTACGCAAATGCTTGGATGCCTTTTGTACGGGTCTATTTTTAAACTGTTGGTAATAATTATGAAGAACATTGTTCAAAAATTAATTTTCGTTCTTATCATGGTATTTTCGTGCTATCCAATTTATGGACAAGCGAAAAAACCCAAGTATACTTTTAAAATGGACAAAGTTGCAGCGGAATTTGAATCTGAACTACGCCAAAAAAAAATTGACACTATACTTCAAGCTTTTTATTTATTTGATAATGGACGTGGTGAAAAAGCAACCAATATCTACATATGGACTGAAAACGGAAAAAATTATATTAAGGTAATAAGAAATGCCAAAAACTACGGATTCAAGGAATTTGAAGTAAAAGATTGCCCTGAATTTGAGTCAGTTTTAGAATTTTATATTAAAAATATAGAGGATATTTTACGCTCAATTCCAAAGGCCTCTATGTCTATTAGTCATAATTATGGATATTATATTAAACTTAAAATCAATCAAACGGAATTTAAAACATTTATTAGAGACGAAAGAAGAACTGATTTTGAGCATTACAGAGCCAAATGGATAAATTTGATTCACGAAATTGCTAAACCTTATATAAATTATAAATAACTATTGCCATAGTGCGAATAATTAATTGCGTACTACTTACCTACTCGGAAAATCCTATGGATTGCCTCTCAGACTTTTTCGATTTTTGCTAAATTAGTCGCTATTAAACGCAACTATTCGTAATACGAAGCCGTTTAAGATGCACATAGAATCTATGCATATTTTGCCTTCAACCAAACCTTCTGCAATTCACGCTTCAACACTAAAAATGTCACCTGTTCGGCGACCTCGACCACATCGGTCATCGGCATTTCTTTAAAGGCCTTTTCCGGAACGTCGATAATGTACAATAGATTTAGATAATCAGGAAATTTTTCTAAAAGTAGAAAGTAGATTTTTTTGTGAAGTACGGTCTTTAGATTCCCTGGGGTTATATTTTCTGAAAGGTCAATGGCCACATTGGCCAAGGTAAAATCTTTTTGCAATTGAACCACAAGTTTTTGGTAGAGGTTTATGTCTTGGGCTTTTTGCAAGAGAACGGCACTATCAGGAAAATCTATTTTCATGAACAACCACTTTTATTGCTATAAATTGGGCTACTCATTTTTATAGATTACCCCTTCTTTCATCACGAAAACCACATTTTCTAAAGTCGCAATATTATCTTTAGGGTGTTCTTCAACGGCGATAATATCTGCTATAAACCCTTCTTTCAGTTGACCAAGCTCGCCACCCATGCCTAATAAATCGGCATTGGTAACGGTAGCTGACTTTAAGGCCTCCATCAATGGCATTCCTACTTCGATCATATACCCAAATTCTTTGGCGTTGAGGCCATGTGGAAAAACCCCCGCATCAGTACCAAAGGCTATAGGCACACCTTTTTTGTAGGCTCTTTTGAACATATCTTGAATTAATGGCCCTATTGCAGCAGCTTTTTTTGCAACTACTTCAGGAAAAAAACCTTTTATTTTTGCTTTTTCTTCTACCTGTTTTCCCGCTGTGATGGTCGGCACTAAAAATACGTTGTGCTTTTTCATCAGCTCCATGGTTTCATTACTCATCATAGTGCCGTGCTCAATGGTGTTGATGCCACCTTTAATAGCACGCTGCATGCCTTCATCGCCATGGGCGTGGGCAGCCGTCAGCATGCCGTAATCTTTTGCGGTATTTGTTATAGCTTTTATTTCTTCAATGGTGAATTGTGGGTTTTGTCCATTTTTGGCAACGCTTAGCACGCCTCCAGTGGCCGTTATTTTTATGACATCCGCTCCGTTTTTATAACGCTGACGAACTGCTTTTTTACCATCTTCGGGTGAATTTACAACGCCTTCTTTCGGCCCGGGATTCCCCATTAAATCTTTTCGGGTGCCATTTGTGGGATCTGCATGCCCGCCAGTTGTAGCGATGGCTTTACCTGCCGTAAAAATTCTAGGTCCTTCGACCATACCCCTGTTGATAGCATCACGTAAGGCTATATTGACCCCTGAACCACCTAGATCCCTTACGGTTGTAAAACCTGCCATTAGGGTCTTTTTTGCGAAAACAGTAGAAGCAAAAGCAACATCGGCCTCATTGTCGGTAAATCTTTTGATATATACTTTTGGCCCGAACTCACTTTCAATATGAACATGCATATCTATAAAACCGGGCATCACTGTCTTGTTCTTCAGGTCAATTGTTGTATCAGTGCCAGAACCATTTACATACCCGTTTAGAATGCTCTTGATCTTATTGGCCGAAATCACAATGGTTTTTTCGGTAAGTGTTTTGCCAGACTCAATATCAATAAGGCCACCACATTGTAAATAAGTATCTTGAGCAGATAGTGAGCTAATGATAAATAGAAGAAGTAAGAAGATTGCTTTTTTCATGGGAGTTGTGATTGGTTAAATAAAAACGAATGGAAATATACGCATATTTCAATTCATTTCTACCGAGATTCTTATGAAAACCAATGGTCGGGTTTTAACTAAAACCCGACTTTAGAAATGCCAATTATAAAAAAAGGATGTTTGACTAGTATGTTGACTACTTTCTAATTTTTTGCTCCCAGGCCCACGCAGATTTCATGGCCTCGTCTAAGGTGTATTCTGATTTCCACCCGAGTATTTGATTGGCCTTTGTGGTATCGGCATAGGCCGAAGTGATATCGCCTGCCCTTCTATCTACTATTTTATAATTGAGTTTTTTGCCCGAGACTTTTTCAAAGCTTTGAATTACTTCTAAAACACTACTGCCTTTACCCGTGCCTACATTGAATACTTCGTAATTACTGGCATTTTTTTTATCTAGTAACCTTTTTAAGGCAACTACATGTGCTTTTGCCAAATCAACAACATAGATATAATCACGTACACAGGTGCCGTCTTTTGTAGGGTAATCATCTCCAAAAACCGAGAGCTGTTCACGAAGTCCAGCCCCGGTTTGCGTAATATACGGCACTAGATTTTGTGGTACGCCAATAGGTAATTCACCTATTTCAGTACTGGGGTGCGCACCCATTGGGTTAAAATACCGTAGTGCGATTGCGTTTAAATTT
>CAZEUV010000065.1:9294-15379 GCA_964515285.1 uncultured Maribacter sp.
ACTGGGGTGCGCACCCATTGGGTTAAAATACCGTAGTGCGATTGCGTTTAAATTTGGTGTCACCTTGCAGGTATCGGCAATGATCTCTTCACCCATTTGCTTGGTATTTCCGTAGGGTGATTCGGCTATTTTAACCGGTGCGTTTTCGGTAATCGGCATTTCATCGGCCTGACCATAAACGGTGCAGGAAGAGCTGAAAATAAAACTAGCTCGATTTTTTTGAGAAAGCTCTTTTAGAACATATACAAGCGTGCCGATATTGTTCTCGTAATACAGCAAAGGTTTTTCAACACTTTCGCCAACGGCTTTTGAAGCGGCGAAATGAATAACACCCTGTACATCTTGGTGTCTTTTGAAAAAATCGTGTACTTTATCTTTCTCTTTAAGATCAAGTTTTTCAAAAAGAGGCGTCTTGCCTGTAATGGCTGTAATTCCGTCCAACACCTTTTCAGATGAGTTTGAGCAGTCATCGATGATGATTACCTCAAACCCTTCGTTCTGTAATTCAACTACGGTATGTGAACCTATAAAACCAAGGCCTCCTGTTACTAGTATTTTCATTTTTTTATAGTTTGATTTCAGAAAGCACAAAACTAATCATATTACCTATTAATCATTAACAAAATCGATGACCATAGCGGTAATATGGTCGATCTGCTCATCATCCAACTCGGTGTGTATGGGCAAGGAAATCACTTCAAGTGACAATTGATCGGTTACCTGAAAATCAACTTCCTTATACCGATCATCCAAATAAGCCTTCTGTTTGTGCAACGGAATCGGGTAATACACACCACAGGGAATATCGTTATCATTTAAATGTTGCACAAGGGTATCACGTTTTCCATTGATTATCTTCAATGTGTATTGGTGGAATACATGGCAGGCATAGGTCTCGCTACCGTCGGTACAATCACTTGCCATTTTTGGAGTTACAATATTCTTTTGACCTTCAAAGGCTTTTGAATATTTATGGGCGGCCTCTCTTCGAGCCTTGCAATACGCATCTAATTTAGGAAGTTTGACTCTCAAAACTGCTGCCTGAATCGAATCGAGCCTTGAATTCACTCCAACAACATCATGATGGTACGGTTTGTACATACCATGGTTTACAATACCTCGTAAAGTGTGGGCCAGGTCATCATCATTGGTGAAAATAGCACCACCATCACCATAGCACCCTAAATTTTTCGAAGGAAAAAAAGAAGTGGTTCCTACATGGCCGATGGTTCCTGCTTTTTGTTTTTTCCCGTTTTTGAAAGTATAATCCGCGCCAATAGCCTGGGCATTATCTTCTATAATATATAAGTTGTGCTTTTTGGCCAGGGCAAGAATCGCATCCATGTCGGCACATTGCCCGAACAAATGAACGGGTACAATGGCCTTTGTCTTTGGGGTAATGGCTTTTTCAATGGCATTGACATCAATGTTGAAGGTGCCAGGGTCAACATCAACAAGTACAGGGGTCAATTGTAACAAAGCGATAACCTCAACGGTGGCGGCAAAGGTGAAATCGGCCGTAATGACCTCATCACCGGGTTTTAAATTCAAACCCATCATAGCGATCTGCAGGGCATCGGTGCCATTGGCACAGGGTATAACATGTTTTACACCTAAGTAATCTTCAAGTTCATTTTGAAATGCTTTTACTTCAGGGCCGTTAATAAAGGCCGAGCTTTCTAAAACATTCGATATCGAGCTGTTGATTTTTTCTTTGATGGGTAGGTATTGACCTTTGAGGTCTACCATTTGTATCTTTTTCATAAAGACAGGTTAATGTTCAATTAGCAACGGAATCCTTCAAAATTATAGAATCTAAATTTAAAGGCAAAAATACGAAACGACTCGCAATGATTTTATTCAAAGAAGTGTAATTTAGCCGTAAAGGATTTCGATTTGAATTTTATCTACAACCTTATAGCCCATATTGCGTGGTTTTTTCTCAAAACAGCAGCGCTCTTTAGTTCAAAAATGAAACTTTTTGTGGATGGAAGAAAAGAGACCTTTGACCTTTTAGAAGGTGCAATCGCAAAAAATGAATCCGTGATATGGTTGCATGCCGCCTCTTTGGGTGAATTTGAACAGGGGCTTCCCATCATTGAAAAGCTGAAAATTGAATATCCATTCCATAAAATAGTGGTCACTTTTTTTTCCCCTTCGGGTTATGAAGTAAAAAAGAATACGACCGTTGCCGATGTGGTTACCTATTTACCCTTTGATACGAGACAAAATGTAAAACGTTTTATTTCGGCGATCAACCCCAAGCTGGCCATTTTTGTGAAATATGAAATTTGGCCCAACTATTTAAGTGAATTAAAGAGAAAACAAATTCCGGCGATTTTGGTGTCGGCGATTTTTAAGAAAAACCAGATCTATTTTAAAGGTTATGGTGGGTTTATGCGAAAATCACTGTCGACCTTCACTCATTTATTCGTTCAAGATGATAGCTCAAAAAAATTGTTAGAAACCATACGCATAAAGAATGTGACGATCAGTGGTGATACACGATTAGATCGTGTTTCTGAAATAGTGCGCCGCGACAATACCCTATCGTTTATGAATAGTTTTAAGAAAGACAAGCTGTGTTTGGTCGCCGGTAGCACTTGGCCAGAAGACGAGGCCATTTTGGTGAATTACATTAACACGGTCCCAAAAAATATAAAATTCGTATTGGCGCCACATACTATTAAAACAGATAAGATCTTAAATCTTGAAGGGGCCATTTCAAAAAGAACCATACGCTTTTCAAAGATCAATGAAAAAAACATTGGTGATTGTGAGGTACTTATCATCGACAATATCGGGATGCTCACAAAAATTTATAGCTATGCAGATATTGCCTATGTTGGCGGTGGTTTTGCAACGGGTCTGCACAACACCTTAGAGCCGGCCGTTTTCGGTGTTCCTGTCATTATCGGCCCTAATTACGAGGGGTTTAAAGAGGTTGAAGAGCTGGTCGCCCAAAAGGGAATATTGCCCATTTCCGATATTTCGGGTTTAAATGAACTGATGAAAAAGCTGCTTCATGATGATGAGTTCTTAAAACGGACAGGGGTCATAAATAAGAGCTATATATCGAAAAACAAGGGGGCGAGCATCCAGATAATAGATTATATACGTACATTACTTTAACCCACATTATGCATTAGAAAATCTATTGCGTCTTGAAAGCACTGCAAAATATAACGCTTTGCTGTTTTTTGAAGTTTAACCGTAGCGATGCTATGCTGAAACTACTAAAAAACTATATTTTATTGTGCTTTCAAACCTCATGACGATCCTCTAATACATAATACGGGTTTAACCCAGATTGTGAAATAAGTGTTCTAGCTCTTAAATCGAGTTTAACTATTTTTAGTGATTTGCTATGAGATTTCCCCAAATTTTCATCTTAGCGATAGTATTCTCCATTTGTTTGCTTTCCTGTTGGGATGCTATGGATGAAAATCGCAAGGTTGATACGAAAAAAAGTACAATGCCTTCACCAGAACACAATAGCATTGAAAAAACGGTTCCTGAAAGGAATGCTACCAAGCCCATCGAACTTCCTGTTGACACCAAATTGAAAAAAGAAAAATCAAAACGACGAGATACGCTTAAACCCGTAAGGGCAACACCTTAGTGCGATAATCCCTAAATTCGTTCACTATTTTCACCACTATTTTTCCATTGTGCGGCGTTAAAATTCTTATCCGTAGCTCTGCTATGCCTGCGAATTTTGTCTTGCCCAATGAAAAAACAGCAACAAAAATTCAGAAAACCAATTTAGGGATTACCACACTAGTTGCTGTTCTTGTTTGGGTGGGTTTTTTTGTTAATTTTACAGAAACCAACAAACATAGACCATGTTCAGCAAAATCTTTCGTATTTCACTTACCGCGGCACTATCAGGTTTTCTTTTCGGTTTTGATACAGTAGTAATTAGCGGGGCAAACCTACCCCTTAAGGAACTCTGGGGAACTTCGCCATGGTTTCATGGTACCTTTATCATGTCAATGGCCCTTTGGGGTACGGTAGTGGGGTCGCTTTTAGGGGGCATGCCGGCAGATCGCTTGGGAAGAAAGAAAACACTTTTTTGGATTGGTGTATTTTATGCGGTATCGGCATTGGGCTCTGCCTTTGCCACAGATCCTTATATGTTCTCGTTTTTTAGGTTTATCGGTGGTTTGGGCGTGGGGGCATCTTCGGTAGCGGCCCCTATCTATATTTCTGAGATATCATCTTCAGAAAATAGAGGTAAACTGGGCGCGCTTTATCAGTTTAATCTGGTTTTGGGCATATTGGTCGCTTTTATATCAAACTATTTATTTCAAGGTTTTGGGGGCGTCAATGATTGGCGATGGATGTTGGGTGTAGAAGCCATACCAGCAGTACTATATACCGTTATGGTTTTGCAAATACCCAATAGCCCTAGATGGCTTGCTGTCAATAGGCGAGATGACGAAGGAGCACTGAAGACTCTCAGTATTCTTTATGATGAGCAGTTGGCATTGGTTAAGCTGAAAGAAATAAAAAAAAGCACTACCATAGATAAAGTAAAGGAAAATCTATTTTCAGGAAAGTATAAAACTCCACTAATACTAGCATTTCTTATTGCTTTTTTCAATCAGCTCTCAGGGATAAATTTTGTGTTGTACTACGCCCCTGAAATACTTGAAAGAGCAGGGTTGGCGGCTCAAGAATCATTGTTCAGTTCAATAGCCATAGGCATCGTTAATTTGATATTCACCTTTATTGGGGTATGGCTGATCGATAGGTTGGGGCGCAAACAGCTCATGAAAATAGGTTCTATTGGGTATATCATTAGCCTTGGTATGGTAGGATGGTGTTTTTATAGCGGGGCAAGCTCTGCGATGCTTCTCACTTTTGTTCTCATTTTTATTGCATCGCATGCTATTGGGCAGGGTGCGGTAATATGGGTCTTTATTTCTGAAATATTTCCGCAAAGGGTAAGGGCATGGGGCCAGTCTTGGGGTACGGGTACACATTGGGTATTTGCCGCAATAATTACCTTGGTCACCCCTATATTTTTAGATTCTGACAATGGTATTTTTAAAGACAACCCTTGGCCTATTTTTATATTCTTTGCAGGTATGATGGTTTTGCAATTGCTCTTTGTGCTTTTTATGATGCCCGAGACCAAAGGGGTTTCATTAGAAGAATTAGAGAAAAAACTCAGCGAAAACCAAGCCAAGCCATAGCGATAGTGAGAACACAGCTTAACGAGTTTATTGGCAATACACCGACTAAACATACTAAATATGAGGCAGTTAGTCGAAATAGTTCTTAAAAACCACCTTTTTTTGGCGCTAATTCCTTATATTAGAACAAACTATATGAAAATGGAACATCAAATTACTTTTGGAGAAAGAATGTTAAACACTTTACTAACCATTACGGTGGTGGTTTTAATCGGTATTTTAATATCGGTAGTTATCGCTGTAGGTCTTGAAGCTGTTGGATTCTTTTAAACGTAGATCGAGTTCCCCAATGAAATCTTATTGCCTTATTTAATGTTATAATTTTTTGACTTTTGCCATAATGAAAGACCCTTTGTAATGAAGGGTCTTTTTTTTTGTTAAATAAGGTCTCGACTGCGCTCGACCTGACATTGTAGTATATAAGTGAATTTTAAAGATGAAACTATCTACTGACTTTTGAAAATTTCTTTGCTAGAAACTAATTCGGTCTAAAAAGGGAAGGGGGTATACTGATTCAATTAGTTGTAAAACCCGAGAAGGGTAATAGCGATCATAAAACAATACGAAACAAAAACCACTGTCAACTGTGTTGCGGTGATATTCGTTAGTTTTCTATACGATTTAAGTATCAGGCTTTTCATTACTTGAGCATTGAAGGTTCAATTACGTTTGAGAAAGTTAGAATTTAGGTGGTGCAAAACAAAAAATACTTGATAAACGTAAAATTAAATCGTTGATATTCACTAAAGTAACGCTTAGCTAGTCTTAAAGTACCATGATATACCTATGCGAACTAAAAAGAGCCCGATCAATAAAGACCAGACTCTTTTACGAGAACACTATATGAAAATGAAAAATCTTAATTTCTTGATTACAGGGTAAAA
>CAZEUV010000066.1:0-15122 GCA_964515285.1 uncultured Maribacter sp.
ATATTCGACATTGGATTGAGAGCACCAATAACACTCAAAATATCTTTTTACACGGTGCTATTTATGATGAATCAATCCTTTCCGAAATGTTCACTTCTTCCATTGCCTGTATATCTCCGGGTCAAGCAGGCCTTTCAGTACTAAAAAGTTTTGGTTACGGTGTGCCTTTCATCACCCATAAAAATTCAATAACAGGTGGTGAGAGATTAAATATCACCAATAACAAAACAGGTATTCTTTTTAATGAAGATGCCGACCTCAAAGATATCTTGATCGACATTTCAGAAAATCGTGAAAAATATTTGGATATGGGAAAACAGGCAAAACTCTTTTATAATACTCAACGAATGCCACAAAATATGGCAAACGGATTTATTGAGGCAGTAGAATATACATTACAATAAATAATTGAACAATGAGTTATATTAAATCTGTTTTCTCTATAAAAAAAATAACCCATAAATGCTTGTCCCCCTTGGCGTATTGGGACACTGCCTCTTCATTTACCAAATTTTCTGAAATCAGGCGATTTGCCAAACTGCACCACTCGCATATAGGCAAGTATACCAGGGTAAACGCATATTGTCAATTTGCAAGAGTAACCGTTGGCAACTTTTCTGCAATTGGAATGAATTCAATTATAGGTCTTGGAAGGCACCCATTGAACTATGCCTCTACACATTCTATTTTTTATAAACAGAACAATATCAAAAATGATTGGGTAAAAGCAATTGATTTCGAAGAAGGGCTGCCAATTAATATCGGAAATGATGTATGGGTAGGAAGAAATTGTACGATTATGGATGGTGTTACCATAGGTGATGGGGCTGTAATCGCAACTGGTGCCATCGTCACAAAAGACATACCACCTTACGCAATAGCAGGTGGAGTTCCTGCTAAAGTAATCAAATACCGTTTTAGCGAGGATATGATTGCTAAACTATTAGAAATTCAATGGTGGAATTTCAGTGATGAACAAATTCAACAACACATCGAGTTTTTTAGGGATTCTGCCCTAACTTTGGAGAAATTAAACACCTATTTTCCGAAAAATTGAACTTTGACTAAAAAACGGAAGCAAAAACCTGATAATACAAAATATAAGAATCTTGACAAAGAAAAACTTAATTATATTCGGAACACGACCTGAAGCCATCAAAATGGCTCCTTTGGTAAAGGCCTTTTTAAAAAACCCAGCTTTTGAAACCAAGGTTTGTGTAACCGCACAACACCGAGAAATGTTAGACCAGGTACTTGATTTTTTTGAGATTACCCCTGATTATGATCTAAATCTCATGAAACCCGGTCAGAACCTTTATGGACTAACAGCGGATATCATCACAGGGCTACAACCCGTCTTAGAAGAATTTAAGCCTGACTATGCCTATGTGCATGGTGATACCACTACAACAATGGGTGCTAGTATTGCCTCTTTTTACTCAGGCGCAAAAGTCTGCCATGTAGAGGCTGGGCTACGTACCTTTAATAAAAAAGCCCCTTTTCCTGAAGAAATCAATAGAACGATTACGGGCCATATTGCCGATTATCACTTTGCTCCTACACAAACTTCTTATAACAATTTGCGCAGAGAGGGTATTTCAAACGAGAGTATTTTAGTGACTGGCAATACCGTAATCGATGCCTTGTTTGAAAGTGTATCTAGAGTTGATACAATGGAAGACAAGGAAGTTGAAAATCTTAAAAAAGAAGTTGATTTTACGAAACGTATCGTCTTGGTAACTGGACATAGAAGAGAAAATCATGGACAGGGTTTTATCAATATATGCGAAGCCCTAAAAGAAATTGGTGAATCGGTCGATAATGTTCAGATCATCTACCCCGTACATCTAAACCCAAAAGTACAAAAGCCCGTTTATGATATATTGGGTGAACAGGATAATGTCAAACTAATAGCTCCCCTAGCCTACCCTGCTTTTGTTTGGCTAATGAACAAGGCAGAATTAGTGATTACCGATAGCGGTGGGGTTCAAGAAGAAGCACCTAGCTTGGGCAAGCCGGTATTGGTCATGCGTGATACCACCGAGAGACCAGAGGCCGTAGATGCGGGAACGGTTATTTTGGTAGGTACCGACAAAAACAAAATAATTACCGAGACAATGAATCTTTTGAGCAACCCTGAACTATATAAAAAAATGAGCAGACTACATAACCCCTATGGTGATGGAAAAGCCTGCGAACGAATTGTGGAATTTATAGAAAACTTAGCATACTAATGAACAAACCAGAAGTAGTAATGATCGGCCTAGGGTATATAGGCCTTCCCACGGCAGCTTTAATCGCCGAAGGGGGAACCCATGTTCATGGGGTCGATATCAATCAAGATGTTGTAGACACCATTAACCGAGGCGAGATCCATATTGTAGAACCGTCATTGGACAAATCTGTCGCCAATGCCGTTAGCAAAGGGTTCTTAAAAGCGGCCACAACGCCCGTAGAAGCCAACACCTATCTTATTGTGGTTCCCACTCCGTTTAAAGATAAAAACGAACCCGATATTTCTTTTGTACAATCAGCTACAACGGCCATTTTACCATTGTTAAAAGCAGGCGATATGTATATCATCGAATCGACATCTCCTGTGGGCACCACTGAAAAAATGATGAACTATATCTATGAGCAAAGACCTGATCTAAAAGGTAAGCTGCATATCGCCTACTGTCCCGAAAGGGTATTGCCTGGCAATGTCATGTACGAACTTGTACACAATGACAGGGTCATAGGCGGTATTGACGAAGCATCTACTGAGAAGGCCATTGCATTTTATGCCAACTATGTAAAAGGTGAACTGCACAAAACCAATGCCCGTACCGCTGAAATGTGCAAATTAGTGGAAAACTCTTCACGTGATGTTCAGATTGCATTTGCAAATGAACTATCGCTTATTTGCGACAAGGCGGATATCAATGTTTGGGATTTGATTGCATTGGCGAATAAGCATCCACGGGTAAATATTTTACAACCTGGTTGTGGGGTTGGGGGGCACTGTATCGCTGTCGATCCTTATTTTATTGTGGCCGACTACCCCATGGAATCGAAAATAATCGGTACTGCCCGTGAAGTAAATAACTATAAGTCATTTTGGTGTGCTGAAAAAGTTCAAAATGTAAAACTGCAATTTGAATTGGAACATGGCAGAAAACCAAAAATTGCATTAATGGGCCTGGCTTTTAAACCTGATATCGATGACCTAAGAGAATCTCCTGCCAAGTATATTGTGCAGCGCGTTTTACAAAACTCTAACAATGAAGAATATTACATTGTTGAGCCGAATATTACCGATCATAATGTATTTAAAATAACTAACTACGAAGATGCATACAAAAATGCGGATATTATCGTTTATCTAGTGGCGCATAAAGAGTTTAAAACCTTACCGAATAATTCAGATAAGGTACTTTTGGATTTTTGTGGCATAAACAAATAATAAATCAATGTTCAAAAATAAAACACTTCTAATAACAGGGGGCACTGGGTCCTTTGGAAATGCGGTACTCAACCGTTTTCTAGAAACCAACATCAAAGAAATTCGCATCTTTTCTCGTGACGAAAAGAAACAAGATGATATGCGCAACCACTTGAAAAATGAAAAGGTCAAGTTTTATATTGGCGATGTTCGAGATTATAGTAGTATTGCAAGAGCGATGAGCGGCGTAGATTATGTTTTTCACGCAGCGGCCTTAAAACAAGTACCTTCTTGTGAGTTTTTTCCCTTGGAAGCGGCCAAAACGAATGTTTTCGGAACGCAAAACACTATAGATGCCGCTGTGGCCAACAAGGTGAAAAGAATTATCTGTCTGAGTACCGACAAGGCCGCCTACCCCATTAACGCAATGGGCATCAGCAAAGCCCTAATGGAAAAAGTAGCCGTTGCCGCATCAAGAAACATACCCAATGACGACACTATAGTTTGTCTGACAAGGTATGGCAACGTTATGGCCTCTAGAGGTTCGGTGATTCCGTTATTTGTAAAACAAATTGAAGAAAAAACACCTTTGACCATCACGGATCCCAATATGACACGATTCTTAATGTCATTGGATGATGCGGTAGATTTGGTGTTGTTCGCCTTTGAACACGGCAACCAAGGGGATCTCTTTGTAAACAAAGCCCCGGCAAGTACTATTGGCGACTTGGCCAATGCCGTAAAAACAATCTTCAAAGCCGATAACGATATTAAGATCATTGGAACCCGCCATGGCGAAAAATTGTATGAAACACTCTGTACTAGAGAAGAAATGCAAAAAGCCGAGGATATGGGTGAGTTCTATCGAATTCCTGCAGATAATAGAGATTTGAACTATAGCCGCTATTTCTCAGAAGGGGAGACCGATACGAGTATCATCGAAGATTATCACTCTCACAACACGACGCAACTTACCGATGATGAGTTAAAACAAACCTTATTGAACCTAGACTATATCAAAGAAAATCTCTAGATGGTCTTTCACAATCATATTCAAGGTTCTAGTTTTTCTGATGAACGGGGAAGACTCAATTTCTTCAATGCCTTCTATATGGGCGAAATAGTAAGGCTCTATGAAATCGCACCTAACGACACCAATACCATTCGAGCATGGCAAGGACACCAAAATGAAAAAAAATGGTTCTACTGTAATTCAGGTGCTTTCATTGTCAATCTAATTAAATTGGATAATTTTGATACGCCATCGGATACTATAAAACCTGAACGAATTCTATTGGAAACTATTAATCCTTCAATATTAGAAGTTTCAGGTGGATATGCTACTGGTTTCAAAGCTATTGATGAAGGCTCAAAGCTATTGGTTTTTTCAAATTTTTCTTTGGAAGAATCAGAACAAGATGATTTTCGTTTTCCAATAGATACTTGGAAAGTAAAATGGTAAGACTACTTTCTTGGTTCAAGTAAGAAAATGGAAGCTATAAATTGGGTGTTTTAGAAATAGAAGCCGAGGTGAAATTAACTAAAGCTCTTTTTAAAAACTAATTCAATCTCCCTCCTCCGGAGGGATTTAGTGAGGACGATAATAAACAAAAGAGATAATCATCAAGTATGTGTTTTCCATTTGAAACAAGGAACCATAGGTGTGATTATCTAAGATCCTTTAAAAAAACAAAGAGACAAGTCTCCCTCCCCCGGAGGGATTAAGGGAGGACAGCAATTAAAGGCTTCTCAATTTTAAAAGAGATTGAATGGAAACTTTGAAAGATTTCAGCCTTTGCGGAAATGACAAAATTGATTTTGATGAAAAAAATAGGAATTACCGGGCAAGCAGGTTTCGTGGGCAACCATCTTTACACTACGCTTTCGTTAGATAAAACCGTAGAACTCGTCTCCTTTGAGCGCGATTTTTTCAATAACAAAGCCGCACTCGAAGATTTTGTAGTGCAATGCGATTGTATCATACACCTCGCAGCTATGAACAGGCATGACGATGCTAACGTCATTTACAATACCAATCTTAAACTTGTCGATGATCTGATCAATGCCTGCTTGCGTAAAAACGCAACCCCTCATATCATCTTCTCCTCATCGTCTCAAGAAGATCGTGACAACTTATATGGGCAATCAAAAAAAGAGGGGAAAGAAAAGTTTAAAGCATGGGCTGCAAAAAGTGGTGGTAAATTTACCTCACTCACCATACCCAATGTTTTTGGCCCTTTCGGAAAACCCGATTACAATTCAGTAGTCGCTACTTTTTGCCATAAAGTAGCCAGAGACGAAAAGCCGACTATTATTCAAGACGGTGAAGTTGGTTTGATCTATATCAACGAACTTGTTCGTATTTTTATAGATACCGCTAAGAATCAAATAGACGCAGACAAACTCGGTGAAAACAGTTTTGAAGTACGAATAAAACCAACCAGCAAGAACAAAGTTTCAAAAATTTTGGCTTTGCTGAATCGTTATAAGGAAGATTATATGGGCAATGGCATATTTCCTAATTTGAACAATGCTTTTGAGAAAGCATTGTTCAATACCTTTCGCTGCTATGTACCCGAAGGCCATTATCCGGTAAAATTTACAAAACATACAGATCCTAGAGGTAGTTTTGTCGAAATTGCAAGAACGCAAACAAGTGGACAATTTTCGTTTTCCACCACCGTACCCGGTATCACCCGTGGAAACCATTTTCATACCCGTAAAGCAGAACGTTTTGCCGTAATACGTGGCAAAGCATTGATACAATTACGAAAAATAGGCACCGATAAGGTCATCGATTATTATCTTGACGGTGAAGAGCCCGCCTATGTTGATATGCCGATCTGGTACACCCATAATATAAAAAATATAGGTGATACCGAATTAATTACCTTATTTTGGATCAACGAACCCTATAACCAAGAAGATGCAGATACCTATTTTGAAGATGTGTGATACGAGGTTAGACGTTCTTAATTAGTAATGTCAGACCGAGCGCAGTCGAGAATCAGTAAGCAGTAATCAGTAAACAGCAATGTCAGACTGAGCGCAGTCGAAGTCAGTAAAATCGATAATTTTGAATTAAATTACACCTTTTAAAATAAGATATAAATAATCCCTAAGAATCGACCATTGAAAAAACTTAAAGTACTTACCGTAGTAGGAACGCGACCCGAAATAATTCGTTTGTCTTGCGTATTGAACGCCTTAGACGCAAACGAGGCTATTGAGCATATATTAGTGCATACCGGCCAAAACTACGATTACGAGCTCAACGAAATATTTTTCGACGACCTCGGCATTCGTAAACCAGACTACTTTTTGAATGCCGCAGGAAAAAATGCTACAGAAACCGTTGGTAAAATTCTTATCAAGATAGATCCTATTCTTGAGGAAATAAACCCTGATGCCTTTTTGGTGTTGGGCGATACCAACTCTTGTCTATGTGCTATCCCTGCCAAGAAAAGAAAAATTCCCGTTTTTCATATGGAAGCTGGTAATCGCTGTTTCGATCAACGCGTACCCGAAGAGACCAACCGAAAGATCGTGGATCATGTTTCTGATGTAAATCTCACCTATAGTGATATAGCACGAGAATACTTGCTAAGAGAGGGCTTGCCCGCTGATAGGATTATCAAGACAGGAAGCCCTATGTTTGAAGTATTGAACAAATTTCTTCCTAAAATAGAAAAGTCTCAAGTACTAAAGGACCTGAACCTTGAAAAAGAAAAATACTTTGTGGTTTCATCGCACCGAGAAGAAAATATCAGTAATCCTAAAAATTTTGAGGGTCTTATTACCTCTTTAAATCTTATCGCCGAAAAATATGATTATCCTGTCATTGTTTCTACCCATCCCAGAACAAGAAACATGCTGGATTCGAAGAACTTGAAAACGCATAAGAACATTCAGTTTTTAAAACCTTTGGGGTTTACCGATTATAATGCCCTACAATACCATTCATTTGCCGTACTTTCAGATAGTGGTACGATTTCTGAAGAATCATCTGTCTTGAACTTTAGGGCACTTAATATCAGGGAAGCGCATGAAAGACCTGAGGCCATGGAAGAAGCATCTGTAATGATGGTGGGTATGAACCCTGAGCGAATTCTTCAAGCACTGACAGCATTGGAAGTTCAGAAAAGAAACCCTACTCGTAATTTTAGGCCGGTAGCCGACTATTCAATGCCCAATGTGAGTGAAAAGGTCGTCCGAATCATACTTTCTTACGTAGATTATATAAATCGTGTTGTTTGGTCTAAATACTAATCCCCCTATGAAGGTAATTTTTCTTGCACTTGCTTTTCCGAAAATGGATAAGACCAAATACCTTTATACACAGTTGGTCTCACAGTTTTATGAAAACGGACATGATATTACGGTTGTGGCACCAGCATATGACGAAAGTATTACAGGCCTCCAAATTGAAGAGAAAATCAAAATAATACGGGTCAAGACCCTGCCCCTATTTGGCATTGGGCTGATAAAAAAGGGCATTGCCAACGTATTACTACCGTATCAATACAAACGTGCCATCAAAAAACATAATTTAGATTTAGGCTTTGACCTTATATTGATGCCCACCCCTCCTATTAGCCTTTTTGGTGTTGTATCATGGCTAAAGAAAAAATCAAAGGCAAAGGCATATTTGATTCTTCGCGACATCTTTCCACAGAACGCAGTTGACCTCGGTATGCTAAAAAAAGGAGACCCAATTCATGCTTACTTCAGGAGAAAAGAAAAAAAAATGTACCAAGGCATGGATCACATAGGTTGTATGTCAGAAGGTAACATTTCGTTTATTGAAGAACATAATCCACAAATTAATTCAAACAAACTTCATATGTTGCCCAACTGGGGAGATATAATACCCTTGGCTTCAGATGAAACCATACTTGAATTAAGAAAGAAGGAAGGTCTCGAAGACAAATTTGTCGTCATTTTCGGAGGGAATATCGGGTTACCACAAAAAATGGAAAATATAGTCGAACTTGCATTGACCTGTGACGAAAAAAAAGATATTGTATTCTTGATTATGGGTAACGGAAGTGAGTACAAAAGTCTTGAAAACCTAGTGAAATCCAAATCTGTTGAAAATATACAATTGCGAGACGGACTGCCTCAAAGAGAATACATGCATTGGGTGCAAATGGCCGATGTTGGCCTGATTTCATTAAGTGAAAAGTTTACGATACCAAACATACCGTCGAAAGCCTTATCGTATTACAATACCAAAACCCCAATTTTGGCTTCAATTGATAGTAACACAGATTTCGGGACTATTTTAAATGATTTGAATGTTGGTGTATGGGCAGAGGCCAGAAAGACAAAAGAACTCAAAGAGAAATTGATGTTACTGTACAACAATCCTCAATTGAGAAAAGAAATGGGCGAGAATGGGTACACCTATATGAAAAAACACTTGTCGGGCAAGACGGCCTATCAAACTGTATTACAACAAATTGGCGAAACTAGTTAATTGCACCTTATTTGATACCTAGAACCAAGGTTAACCCCTTTGAACAAGTAATACTGCTTTTGGTCTATATGATGTTTTCAATTGATTTATAATCTTTACTTTGCAAGAGAATTCTACTAATCAGGTAAGATGTACGGACTATTCGTTAAAAGGATCATTGATATTTTGCTTTCCCTGTTTATTCTTATTTTAATGAGCCCTATATTCCTTATAGTTTTTGTACTGTTGAGCATTGCGAATAATGGCAAGGCATTTTTTGTTCAAAAGCGCCCAGGCAAAAATGAAAAGACCTTTGAAATAATAAAGTTCAGATCCATGAACGACAAAAAAGATTCAGACGGCCACCTTCTTTCTGATGGCGATCGCATAACGCCCATCGGGCGTTTTGTAAGAAAGACCTCTTTAGACGAAATACCACAATTGTTGAATGTGCTTAAAGGCGATATGAGCCTTATAGGGCCTAGACCACTACTGATTTCATACCTTCCCCTGTATAGCAAAGAACAACGAAAGAGACACCTCGTTCAACCAGGTATTACCGGTTGGGCACAGGTGAATGGGCGAAATGCGATTTCGTGGCAAAAAAAATTCGAATATGATATTTGGTACGTTAACAATCGTTCTTTTATAACCGATCTTAGAATCTTTTGGCTCACTTTTTTAAAAGTGGTCAAAAGAGATGATATCTCTTCCGAGACCAGTGCTACTATGGAAATATTTACAGGAAATTAAAACTATGCAGTTAAGTATCGTCATACCCTGTTATAATATGGAGCGTTATCTACCAGAATGCTTGGACAGCCTTTTGGATCAAAACCTCGATCCATCAGATTATGAAGTAATTATCATAAACGACGAATCAAAAGATTCCACATTGAAGGTGGCCAAAAATTATGCGGCCAAACACTCCAATATGCTAGTAATCGACAAAAAAAACGCAGGTGTAGGCGCCACAAGAAATACTGGGTATGATATAGCTAAAGGAAAGTATCTCTACTTTTTAGATCCCGATGACTATTTGGCCAAAAATACTTTAACGACTATTTTAGGCTTGATCGAGAGAAATGATTTAGATATTCTAACATTCGACAGCCTGCCCGTAGTGAATGAAAAACATCTAAAATCAAAAAACATTGAGCACGGCACAAAAGAGTTGGATGTACAGGACGGTATAACGTATATCGCAAATTTCAAATACAATAATGAAATTTGGTGGTATATCATCAATCGTGAATTCATGATTTCGTCTGGTATTCGATTTATAGAGGGAAAATGGATGGAAGATGCCATTCTGACCTCTGAACTGTTTTGCAAGGCCCAAAGGATGGCTCATGTGGGCTACGATGTACATAGATACCGTATTCTACCAACATCGGCAATGCGCAACAAAACACCCGAACATTACAACAAAGTAATTTTCGACAATGCCAATGCCGCCCATGTGTTCGCCGAATTGATAAAAACGATTCCCGAGTCGCACAAAGAAGCTGAACGATGCGTCAAACGTTTAAAAACGCGCCAACAATCATTTGTTTTCTTTTTGATGGTACGTTTGATGAAGTCAGATATATCAGTTGATAAAATTCCTGAAATGTTATCGGATTTTGAAAAAATAGATGCCTATCCCCTTAAAAAGTTTTTGGGCGAAGATTACCACGGCTTTGCCTATTCATGCCTCGTATTTATCTTCAATCGAAAATCTTTGATAAACTCTTTTATAAAAGTCTTCCGAAGTTTTTATAATTTAGCCAAATGAATATACTAATCACTTCTGCCGGAAGACGGGTTTCTTTGGTTCGGGCATTTCAAAAAGAACTTAAAAAATTATTCCCAGAAGCGAAAGTAATTGCCGCCGACGCCAACCCATCTTTATCTGCCGCATGTCACGCCGCAAACAGCTATTTCAAAGTGCCGAGATTAGACCACCCTGATTACATCAGTTCATTAATCGCATCTTGCAAAGATCATCAAATAAAATTAGTGGTGCCTACTATAGATACAGAGCTTCTTTTATTGTCAAAAAACAAAAAACTTCTTGAACAAAACAACATTACGCCGATTATTGCCTCGGTCGATTTTATCGAAAAATGTAGGGATAAACGAGTGATCCATGATTTTTTTGAATCGCACGATATCGCCATTGCCAAAGAGTACAGTAAAAAAGACTATACCTTACCCATGTTTATCAAACCCATTGATGGCAGTAGAAGTGTCGACACGTATTTGATACGGGCCAAAGAAGACTTGACCGATTATCATTTTTCGAATGAAAAATTAATGTTCTTGCAGTATTTGGATCACGATAAATATAACGAATTCACCTGTGACCTATATTATGGCAGAGACCATAAACTCAAATGTGCAGTACCGAGAAAAAGAATCGAAGTTAGAGATGGTGAAGTGAACAAGGCCTTGACCATGAACAATGAATTGGTTACATATATTAGAAAAAACCTTAATTATGTAGAAGGCGCGATTGGGTGTTTGACCGCCCAATTTTTCAAGCACAGATCAGGATCGGCTATTTACGGTATAGAGATCAACCCGAGGTTTGGCGGTGGGTATCCCCTATCCTACTTGGCCGGGGCCAATTTTCCGAAATGGATTATCGAAGAATATATGTTGGGTAAACAAATTGACGATCAATTCGATTGTTGGGAAGACAATTTATTGATGATACGTTACGACGATGAAATTTTGGTTCATGGATATAAAAGCTGACGAAAATACCGTAGTCGTTTTTGACCTAGACGATACCCTGTACAACGAAGTCGATTACCTGAGGTCGGCCTACATGGCGTTCGCAAAAGAACTAGAACCCGAATCTTGGCAACAACTCTTTGCACATATCTTTTCACTCTACCGAAATAACCTTGACGCTTTTGAATTTATTTCAACAACCTATAACATTACCAAAACAGACCTGATATCAAGTTACCGTAACCACGTTCCACATATAAAACCTTTTGACGGGGTTTTTAGAACCTTCGATAAAATCAAGGGTAAAAACGCTAAAATAAGCATCATTACCGATGGCAGAAAACTCACCCAAATGAATAAAATAAATGCTTTGGGCCTGGCGCCCTATCTTGATTACATTGTGATATCGGAAGAAATCGGTTCAGAAAAACCCAACAAGATAAACTACAAGGCCATAGAAGAAAGATTTAACAAAACATCATATTATTATATCGCGGATAATACTAAAAAAGACTTTGTCACACCCAATGGCATGGGGTGGCAAACTATAGCCCTAGTAGATCGAGGTTTGAACATACATGCCAACGCTCACGTACAAAAAGAACAAGAATACCTACCCCACAATTACATTTTCACTTTTTCCGAGCTAACAGTCTCTTAAAATACCACTGATTTTAAACAATCTTCGGGTCTGAAAAACAAATTTCAAGCATTTTATCGAAAAAAGAGTGTTTTAAAAGCCCTAAATCTGCTTTTTAACGTATTTAATTTGTATTTCAACGAGTTTTTTGTACTATTACATTAGAATTTAAAACAACCCCAAGTTTTGAAACACTATATGCCCTCGATTCTTACAAATTTGATTGATAAAATCAAAGAGACTTTTATTATTTGGATCTACAGTCGATCACCTGTTATTTTCATGCTATTTGTTCGCTGAAATTAGTTTGACCACAATGATTCAATAACAAAAGCCCCAATTGAAAACCTTAATTCGTACAATTGAGAATGCTCCCTTATGTAAAATTATTTTTACAGATTTTTTCGACACCTTAGTCCACAGAACGGTTCACCCCCACTACGCTATTAAATTATGGGGTAAATTTTTGAGTAGGGAACTTGGTCTTAATATCTCTCCTGACGAACTTTTCACTATTCGTATAGATAGCCTCAACTATTTATCAAAAAAGCATAAAACAAGGGGAATTGAACTGCCCTACGAACTACTGCTCAAAGAAATATACCTTCGGCTTTTAAATGTTAATGTTCTTAGAGACACACCCTTTGATACTTTTAAACGAGTATTTGAACACGCCGACTATATTTCAGAAATATCGGTACAGTTCAAAAACGAAAAATTAATTGCAACCCTAATACAATTAAAAGAAAAAGGGCATTGTATTTTCCTAGTATCCGATTTCTTTCTTCCTAAAAGGATAATAGCCAAAATACTTGACTTTCACGAAATCAAACACCTTTTTGAAGATATCTTCATTTCGTGCTCTGTCGGCAAAAGTAAGGAAAATGGTAACCTTTATCCTTATGTACTTGAAATGACGCAATCAAAGGCAGAGGAGACCACCATGATTGGTGACAACAAAAAAAGCGATATTCTCAATGCTGCCAAATATGGTATTCAAGGTATTCATACAAAACACTTATACCATAAATTACGTAATAGACGAAATCTCTTTGGTGACGATGCATGCGGTTTTAAAAAGGCATGTTCAAAAGTAGAGTCCCGCTGCGCCAAAAGTAACTACCCTTTGAGCGAGTATATCATTCATTTTTACTTTTTTACAGAAAGACTATATATCAAAGCCCAAAAAGACGGAGTGAAAAATCTTTTTTTCCTTTCTAGGGAAGGCCTTTTTCTCAAGCGTATTTTTGATATGTATCAAGACCTGAATCAATTTACATTAGAAAATAAAATTCATACACATTACTTTAAAGCCTCAAGACAATCTGCACAGAAAATAGTCCTAAGACCTCTTTGTGATGAGGATTTCAAAAAAATAGGTGGTGTGAACGCTGAAATGTCATTAGACCTATTGTTGAAGTGGTTTCTTTTTTCTGAAGAGGTAAAAACAATAATAATTGATGAACTAGAAATAGATTCCAACCAAATTATACCTGACTTTTTCAATTCTGTAATAATGCAGAAACTACGTGAAAACGAACTTTTCATTGAACAATATGAGAAACATCGAAAAAATCAACAACACGCATTTCATAGATATATAGAATCTTTTGACACTAATATTGAAAAAGAGGGCATCGCTTTGGTAGATGTAGGTTGGGGCGGTACAATGCAAGAATGTATTTATCATTTTCTTAATAAAGAAGTACCTGTAACTGGATACTACATCGGTCTAAAGGAAATATATGATATAGAGCCCAACACCAAGCGATTTGGTTTGAATTTTTCAATATACCCCAGTCATGGTATTTCTGACGATATTCTTAAAGCCAATGGCCAACTCTACGAGCAACTTTTAGGTGCACCGCACGGTAGCACTCTTGGCTATTCTATTGTAAATGGCTCACCACAGACCATTGAATTTCACGAAGAAAACGAAAAATATGTTTTTGACAAACTCGTTAAAAATGTACAAGAATATATGGTGTTGGAGTTTGAAATATTGTTCTTGGCCTTAAGGTCTATAAATTACTCGCACACAATGGTGCAAGAGTATTTGACCAATATGGCGTTAAGAAACGGTATTCTTACAAGCAAAAAGAAAATTATATTTATTAACGACCTCTCGAAAGGCTTCTACCAAAATGTTGGTGAAAACAAAGTGGGCTTGGCTTACAGCCCCAATCAGTTACGGAGCTCGAAAACTGCTCTTTTTAAAAAGTTCTTAAGATCACCGGAAAAAGTTTTTCGGTTACTTGTCAAGGTTAAACCCTATATGTACGCCAAGGGTCTATATTGGTTATCGTGGCCAATGCACATGGCATATTATTATATGAAATTCAATTTTTGGGTAAAGAAAAAATGGTTTCCAAAAAGTTTACTGAAATCTTAAGACAACTCTTTTTTGCCCAAATTAGATTTTTCTATAGCGACAATATCAATACTCGACTATAACAAACTCGGATCGCCTGTTTATCTGGTGCTTCTCCTCAGGACAATAGGTATTGTCATCACAGTCGTTCAATAAATTTTCCTCGCCGTATGATCTGGCCGTAAGTCTATTGGAAGCTATTCCAATATCAACAAGATAATCTACGGTTCTATTGGCCCTTCTCTCAGACAACCAGTTGTTATATGTCGATTGCCCTCTTGAATCAGTATGTGACGTAACCTTAAGTGCTAACTCAGGGTTTTTGGTCAATACAACTGACAATGCTTTCAGTACTTTCTTCGACTTCGAATTCAGATATGAAGAATTCAAATCAAAATATACATACCCTAGATCCCTAATCGTCTTTTCAATTTGTTGTTTACGTCTGTTCTTGGCATCTTCCTTGAGTTTTTCGATTGCGGCCAAACGGGTCTTCTCTTTTTCCTTC
>CAZEUV010000067.1:0-14917 GCA_964515285.1 uncultured Maribacter sp.
GCACTCGGTCTATTGTGCCTTTTGAGACTCCGGCCAAACGTGCAATGTCTTTTATCGTATATTTTTTGTCCATTGAAATATTAAGATGCTATATTGTATACGTAATCTTGATTCACTAAAAAACCATCACGAACCTAAGTAGTGGTATTTTGGCACAGAGTACTTTTTAAATAAACGGGCATAATCTAAACAAAACCTTTAAACTAAACAAAATATTTCGATAACTTTGGATTCTAATAGATAGGTTTATTGGGAATAAACTGAGGTTATCATTTTATTCTAGAAGGTAAATACCCCAGAGCTTGCCGCATCAGTCAACTTTAAAGTTTGTGAACGTATTTCTTAAAAATGCCCACGGGTTTCCTTCTTCAGGGGAGATTTACCTGCGAATTTTTTAAAACATCTCGGTATAATGTTTTGAAGGTATCAATATACCGGCATTTTGGTCGTAAAATTCTTGATCTATAATGTAAACTCCATTTTTTGGATGCGTCCATCCTGCATTTGCTAGAGGATGATAGGTCATCATTTTGTTCCAATTTTTGTAATATTGGTGACCATTGGCCTCTTGCAATCCTATTTCCATTTCAGGAAAAGGCCGTAGCCTCGCTGCAATAGATTTGTTCCAATCAACCAGTATCGGATTTACGGTCAAATCGGCACAGAAACAGGGAATCTTTTTTTCGAATGCCAATTGGGTTATTTTTAGGGTCATGCTCAGCGTTTTTGCAATGGCCTTTACAGCTATCGCTCCGTATCCTTGCTCTATTCGGCGTGCTACGTCTTCAACGGTGTGTGCACTTTCGTCTGCTGCCAAACGCACGCCCATATCACCAACAAATTCCTCATTTGATTCGTCAAAGGGCTCCTCTAATACCGCTATTTGATCTAGCGCCTTGATCTTATCGGCATGGTCTAAAAACCGCATCATGGTTTCTTTGTTTTCATACCTTCCGTTGGCATCAAAATAATACGGAATTTTGCCATTTTTGGTATATGGAGTTTCGCGAGAGCCTATTGTTTTGTGAACCTTGGTAAGAAACTCAATGTCTTTTTCCAGCATTTCTTTTTGATTGCCAGCTGAACCTATTTTCAATTTTAGGATAAAATGGCCTTGATCGACGGCTGACTTGATATTGGACATGGTCGTGCTGACACTAAATGATGGAATACTAGCGACTTTAGTATGTTTGAACGACAGTCCTGGCCTGTATTCTTTGGGAATCATGTCATCAAAACTCACAAACTTGTTATAGCGTGCATAAAGTTGCCATAGGGCATTGTCGACACATACCAAGGCGTTAAGGGCAAATGTTTTCCTTAAATTCTTATTACCTGAAATCTGCCTGCCATATGCTAAGATTTCAGGCAACAATCTGTCTAAAACTTCAATAGGATTATTAAAAGAAATACCTTTTAGCATTTGAAGAGCTCTTTCGCTCATTGTATACATCAAGGCATTGCCACCATTTTCAGAATGACCGAAAAACACTTTTGCATCAGACCAAAGTACCCCTTGTGTGCCTAAACCTATGGCTTTGATACCAGTATCTGATTCTATGTAGGCAATAGTTTGCCAGAGTTCAGAAACACCACTGCCTTTAAATCTATAGGGTGTAGTTAACGGTTCTCGTTCGAAATTTGAATCTACTTTCGATATTTTAATCATTAATGTGTTTTTCAGTGTAAACAAATATTATCAGCCTGTTTTTATACAGTACTTTACTGTTCTTTCTTTAGTGCTAGAATTCGTTTAAACTAGTTCTGGGTAGTTTTCATGATATATGAAAAAAGATCTCGAATTTGTTGATCAGATAATGTGCTCAATATACGCTCGGGCATAAGCGAAGTAGTTTGCGCCTGCATTTTCTCAATTTGATCCGTAGAAACAATGATCTCTTCTCCGCTATACGATCTTATTGTTATGGTTTCACCACTTCGATCCGTTATGGTGCCCACCATGGTACGCCCATCTTTTTTAATAATTTGATAATTGACGTATCCTTCTCGAATATCGGCATTGGGGTCAATTATATGGAACAGTAAATAATCGACGTTATTCCTATCATATCCTGTTAAATCAGGACCAAGAACACCACCTTCATTAAAAAGACGATGACAAGATGCGCATAGGTTTTGAAACAATTTATTGCCTGATTTTTGATTTCCTGCACCTGAAGAGAGCACCGATGCTATTTTTTTTATACGTTCTTTTTTATCCGAAGACGATATGGGGCGGACAGCCGGCCATAATTTTTTGATGGTTTCTGAAATATTTGGATCGCCGAGCAATTGAAATTGTTGAACTATTTGAATGGGTACATCATCGAAACTGACTTGCTTGGTGATTTTAATAAGTTTTAAAAATTCTCTTGCCCAAGAAGCACGACTTGTAAACAGATCCTGAGCAGCATTCCTCAGATCAAGATTCGCCCTAAGCTTGTTTGGGTATGCTTCTGCCACCCGAATGCCAATTTCTTTATCCTCAAAATTTGACAGTGTACGAATAGCCGCTTCTCGTACAGATGCCCTATATTGGTTGCCCTCAATAATTTTCAACAATACAGGAGTTGCCTTGGCAATTTTCAGCTCCCCTAAAAGCTTTATATATGACAATCTATCATCTAAATTTTCTTGCTGACTCTCAATAACTCTCAATGATTTCTCTATAGCGTTTTTATTTCCTTGATGTATCGAGAATGTTAACGGTCCATTACCAAACCCATCCATATACGGATTTATAGCCACCACCAAATCAACAGGGAGTTCTGACATATCTTTCCCCAACATACCTTCTTGCAAACCGTTCCAAAGCAATTTGGCGTGTTCATTTGAGGGTGCCAATTGAAATAAACGTGTTGCGGCTTGTAGATTTTCAGATCTGTCAGCAAGAACAAGACGGTGCATGAGGCGTTCTAAAATATTTTCTTTTACCATCGGTTTTTCCCATAGCGATAAATTTTCGAACAACTCTAAAATCAAATCACTATGGTCAGCCACCTTAGATTCAAGTGCCCACCATATCAATAAAGGAATATCAGGATCCGAAGCATCATTTTCGCTTACCATCAAACCTTTGATTATAGGAAACGCTGCAACCCCTGAGATACGTTTTGCAGAGCAAGCTATTTGGCTTCTGACTTCAAGGTTTAATTCTGTGCGAGCCAACTCCGTTATTTTGTTAGCAACCTTTGTAGATACATCCCTTAAATCACAAGATAGCCTTACGCTCCACATTCGTACAAAAGGATCAACATGTGCCAGACCAATTTGAGTGATTTCATCGTCTAAAAAACCACTAATATGAATCGCCCATAACGCTTCAAGTGCTAATTGACCTTCTTGTTCAATAAGAATATCCTTTAAGGGGTGAAGAACAGCTTTATCTTTTCTATCGCCAAACTGACGAAGTGCTTGTTGCCGATACCATTTGTTCGGGTGCGACAACAATTCAATTAACTGCTCATTTGAATAGGTACTTATATCAAATTTTGGTGCATTAGTATGTTTTTGACCTCGCAGGCGGTATACTCGACCGCTATTCTTATGCCAGGTATCATTTGGATCCACATGTGATAGGCGACTGTCGAACCAATCGGCCATATATATTGCTCCATCAGGCCCTGCTTTTATGTCTACAGGACGAAACCATTGATCGTCCGTTTCCAGAATTCGAGATTGATCGGTCACCTTGAACGTTGAACCGTTATTTTCAAATTCGCTAAGCTGTATAAAATTTTGAAGCGGATTGATTGCAAACATACGGCCCTGATATTGTGTAGGCAATGTACCCCCTTCATACTTGATCCAAGCATGGGTGAACCGTGTATCGTCACCCTCTAATTCCATATTCGCCAAATTCCCAAAAGCATAGGGGTTGGTCAATGGGCCATGTTTTCCCCAATTTTTACCGTAATACGCCCCTTGTTTATAATAGGGACCCCTGCTCGATCCGTTGTCACCAGAATAAATTCTTCCTTTTTTGTCTATCTCAACATGAAAGGTATTGCCACCCCCTTCAGCAAATATTTCAAAAATCTTTCGTTCAGGGTGATATCTCCAAATAGATTGTCCTTTGAACCGAATGTTTTTTGATACTTCAGAACTGATATTTGCCGTAACCGTACTTCCTGTTGCACCATATAACCACCCATCAGGTCCCCAACGCAGACTGTTGGCCACGGCATGGGTGTCCTCCATACCAAAACCATCTAAATGAACCTTTGGCGAGCCATCGGGTATTCCATCTCCTTTTTTATCTGGGTAAGCCAATAAATAAGGCGGGTTCAAGACCCAAATTTTTCCCCTTCCAAAAGTGACACTGGTCGCAATGTTCAGACCTGTAATGGCATCAGTGGCCTTATCAAAAATGCCATCGCCATTAGTGTCCTCGAAAAATGTGATTTTATCCGCACCGGATATTCCATTAGGGGGTGGGTCAGGTATTTTGTCGTATTTGATTCTTAAATGGTTATCCATTCCCATAATTTTCAATCCCTTTGGGTATGGGTATTGACTATATTGTACCACCCACAATCTACCACGGTGATCAAAATTAAGTTCAACGGGCTGACGGACTTTAGGCTCTGCAAGTACCAGATTCAATACTAAATCGGTGGGATATCTAAATTCTTTCAGGGCATCTTCAGGAGGCGTAGGTTCAGAATTATCGGTAAGAGCCCCCCTGCCCTCAAATGATTTCATGTAATCTGCTACTTCATCATTGCCAGCAAGATGCTCTATGTTATTGGATTCCTTTTTGGTATCGGCACAGGCGACCAAGAAAATAATATTGAACAAAAGAAACAATGTTTTATATTTTGCTTTCATTGGGTGGATTATCACAAGAATATTGATTCAACTCTTACGCACATACCCCTCAGTTATTTTTTACACTTGAAAAGATGGTATCCAACAAAATGGGTTTCCCTCCATTGCGTTTGCTTTCATCGGCAGCTTCCATAAAGGCATAGATCTCAAGGGTCTCTTTACTGTCCACTGGGGATTTTCCTGTTCTAAAAAATTCAATGATCTGCACTAATAAAGGTTTATACCCATCATAGGGACCGATCTGCGCATTGCCATTCTCACCAAATGCCGTACCCCCATAACCGATCTTACCAGAGCGACCGCCTCGAAAAGTACCTACTCGACCATCGTTCCAAACTCCAACAACAACATCGGAATCTGCTGTATGGGTGCGGGTAACACTTTTACAACCTGGGCCCATAACCGTAAAAAGTAATTCTACTCCATGAATACCGTACCAATATAAATCAGGATGGGTTTCCTCTAGATGGGCCGGACTGTAGGCATCTGCTCCAAGAACTTTCCCAATTGTGCCACCCTGCCTGATTTCTTGGACATTCTTTCCATATCTCAGGGAGGAGGAGGAAAACAAGGGCACTTGATACTTTTTGGCCGCTTCAAAGATTGCATGGACATCAGAAAAGGAAGCTGCAACGGGTTTGTCTATAAACACAGGTTTTCCCGCTTTAAATACTTGTAGTGCCTGTTCTAAATGCGGGCGACCATCATTTGTTTCGAGAAGAACGACGTCGACTTCTTTCAAAAGTTCGGCTACCGAATTCACTATCGTTACACCCATTGCCTTCATTTCTTCAGTATATTTGGGAATTCGGCTGGTACTTGATTCAATGTCCTCGCTTCCCCAGGGGTAAGCGGCAACCACTCGGTAGCCTGTCAATTCAGGGTCGGCCTCAGCAGCGTTCAATAATTTTGTAAAAGCAATACTGTGCGAGGTATCCAAACCGATAATACCCACACTGTTTTTTTTGTTAAAGATGATTTTATCGGGTATTAAGGTATATCCTTCGAGACCGAGACCGAGACCGGCCATAGCAGCTGTTTTGATAAAATTCCGTCGTTGTTTTTGTTTTATCATGATTCATTAAATTTTGTGCTCAAACATAAGAAATCAACCAAATAATTCCAGTTGACCCGATACCTTGCGAATCGAAATTTACTAGTTACTGCAATATACTAAATATGGCATCAAATAAGTTGAAGGTATGAAACCACTAAGATTTCATGGTTTTTATAAGAGGATTTTTCAAGAACCTATCAAATACTTCAAAGGCTATGGCAATTATAATCACAAGGGCAGAACCAATAACATTCAACCATAAATATCCTAGCTTTTCTTCTCCTGAAGGGTAGATATGAATAAGATAGTAATAGAGCGCGAAAACAATTATCTGGGTTAAAATGGCAGCAACGAACACAGCGTTTCCTTTTACAAACCGTATAAAGAATGCCAGTAAAAATATACCGAGAACATTACCATAGAAAATACTACCAATGATGTTCACCAATTGTATCAGGTTATCAAAAAGATTGGCAATATTGGCAATCAGTATGGCGACAATGCCCCATAATAGGGTAAATGCCTTTGTTGCGGTCACATAGTGTTTTTCAGTGTGTTCCTTTTTTTGGTTTCGTTTGTATAGATCCAAAGCCGTAATAGTACCCAATGCATTGAGCTCTGAGGCAGTTGAAGACATGGCCGCTGACAGGATCACAGCCAATAGAAGCCCTATAAGCCCTTTGGGCAGGTTGTTCAAGATAAAATGGATGAAAACATAATCTTTGTCATTGGTCTCGGCATTATTATCGGCTTTTTTGATCAATGCCTTGGCGGCAACCCTATTCGTGCTGTCTTTTTTATTTATGAAGATAATCTGTTGTTTGGCCTTTTCGATGGCACTGTATTCTTTTAATTCTAGAGCTGTTGAAAATTGGTTTTGCGCGATTTTCTTTTCGATTTCCATACTTAAGTGGCCTTCCTGCAATAGCCTATAGTCATTTGAAAAAGGGGATTCCATTACTATTTTGGTTGCAGAGGGGTTGAAATTCAATGGGGCGGGATTGTACTGGTAAAAAACAAAGACCATAATGCCTACCAAGAGTATGAAAAATTGCATGGGAATTTTTAACAAACCATTAAAAACCAAGCCGAGTTGGCTTTCTCGAACTGATTTGCCCGATAAATATCGCTGTACCTGACTTTGATCTGTGCCAAAATATGCCAAGGCCAAAAAGAGGCCTCCGGTAATACCGCTCCAAAAAGTATACCTGTTTTTGGTGTTGAAATCAAAGTCAAGAATATTCAGCTTATTACTGGCTCCCGCAATTTTCAATGCTTTGCTGAACGTAACATCGGCAGGTAGCGATCCTAGAATAAAGAAAAAAGCGATGAACATGCCCATCATTATAATCAACATCTGCTGCTTTTGTGTTACGCTTACAGCCTTAGTGCCACCAGAAACGGTGTAAACGATAACCAGTGTACCGATAATGACATTTAGTGTTCTTAGATCCCAGCCTAAAATCGCCGAAAGTATTATGGAAGGCGCAAAAATAGTGATGCCTGCGGCCAAACCCCGTTGAATTAGAAAGAGAATGGCCGCTAGAGAACGTGTTTTTTGGTCAAACCTTTTTTCAAGAAACTCGTAAGCGGTATAAACCTTTAATTTGTGGTATATGGGAATAAAGACAAGACAGATGATGATCATTGCCAACGGAAGCCCAAAATAAAACTGTATAAAGCCCATGCCGTCATGAAAGGCCTGCCCTGGTGTAGATAGAAAGGTTATTGCACTTGCCTGAGTGGCCATGACAGATAAGCCTATGGTCCACCATTTTGCATCACTTCCTCCCTTAACGTAATCATCTACGCTCTTATTGTTTTTTGTTTTCCACACGCCATAACCGACGATGAATAAAAGTGTACCAGCGAGTATGAGCCAATCAAGTACTGCCATATTATGTGAACGATGACATTATATATGAGAAAATGAGAATGTATAGGATATTGAGTACGAGTACCAACGAATATTCTTTTTTCCAAACCAATTTGTCGTGCATATCTATTTTTTAATATCCTCTGAACTATTTATTTTTTCCTTTCCGATCGAGAGCATATTGGCAAATAGCTTATATGCACCCGAAACGCCTGCAGGTAATTCTCTGAAAAAACTCAGCCCCGTATAGATATAGTTTCCTTTTCCGAAGGGAGCTACTAAGAGACTTCCCTTTTTAGCAGAATCACCTTTATCCTGCATTGAAAGAATAGGGGTGAAGTCATTGCTCCAATCACTTGGAAAATAAAGTCCGCGCTCTTGTACCCATCCGTCAAAATCACCTTCCGTAATCGGATTTGGAAAATTTACCAGCGCATGGTTTTTCGCCAAAATGGTTACTTCTGAATTTTCATCGGTCACCCGATCACGTGATAGTTTTAGCTCGTATGGGGCTTGAACGGTAAAATTTTTGTTCCACCTTCCAGCGGTGTTGTATTGTACGATAAGGTTTCCGCCGTCTTTTACATAGTCTAATAGAAAACGCTGTTTGAACTTTAGTTCATCAACGACATTATAAGCCCGTATTCCTATCACAATGGCATCGAATTTATCAAGGCTTCCCGCCTGTATATCAGTAGGGTCTATAATCACTACATTGTATCCTATTTGTTTTAGGCTTGTGGGCACATCATCACCAGCACCTATAATGTACCCGATGTTTTCTCCCAGTCTTTGTATGTTGAGGCGAACTACCTTCGCTTCTGATGGCAATAGAATAGATTGTGTGGGTATGTGGTCATAGGCTATCGTTACCAGCTCTTTGGTTATTATTTTTCCGTTTACCCTGACGATAGGCGAAATATAACTTTCATTTTCATTTTCGGGTGGGGTCAAAGTGAACATGATGACTTGTTCGTCACCTTTTTTATCGATTTCAAAAGGTTTCTTTGCTTCGTCGACCGTCCATCCTTCCGAAAAACATAATTCTACTTCTCCCTTTAAATCGTCTTTATGTGCTTTTATGGTAATGGGAATCTGTTTCGCTTTTCCGTCTGCAAAAATCAAGACCTTATTGCCAAAACTTGCGGTCGCCTCTGGTAGTATTACAAAGGGTTGGTAGAGTTCGCCCTTATCAGGTTTTGCATATCTATAGATTACCGGTTTTTTGAACTCGATTGTATAGCCATCGAAATCGACTATAAAATTTGCATCAAAAACGTTGGGGGTTTCTGGCTTGCCTATCAGCTTTTTGTCATCTACCCTATACATGCCCAATGTACCTTTTTCATTCAGCCAATAGGGACTTGTATAATTTATATTTTCAGGCACTTTTACCTCAATTTCAAATGTATGTTTATCGTTGTTCTTTAGTTGAATACTAGAATCGATGTCTACCTCTACCATAGAAATACCTATTGATTGAAGGGTCATTCTGACGTCACTTCTGTTCAACGCTTCTATATTCACATGTAGATTGCCATTGGGGTTTGAATACGCAACATCTGTTGAGGCTTCTAAATACAGCCCGGTCACTGCAAGTATGATATTTTCGAGTTCTTTGAGCTTGATATCTCTCCAGTGTTGATCTGTGAGTGTACAGATCATTTTATGGGCAGCCAGCAATTGCGGTAGATGTTTCGAAGGATTTATAAAATCAAAATTCGATTCAATTCGATTCAATAGTTGACCAATGGGCGCTGCGCCTTCGATGCGCGACCAGGTCGTATCGATGCCATCAAAGATGTTGCTTTTGTCTTGCGGAAAATCACCTTTTAGAAATTCTATATATTCATTTTGACTGCCTCGTGTTGCCAAACGACCAAAGCCCTGGCAACGATGCTGACTGCTGGCCAACGAAGCTATTTCGTTGTTTGAAACACCAAGGGTTGGGTAGTAGACGCCAACATCCATATTCAACATTTTTGATTTGTCGGCCTTTTCAAATTTTTCCTCACTACCGTAAAACCACCAAGAAGTATTGAAGAACAGTCTTTTTGGCTGCCATAATTGTAAGGCACCCAATTGGTCTGGGTATGCATTGGGATCATTGACAAGATCAAAAGCTTCTACACTCAACATAGCCGAAGAGGTATGATGACCGTGTGTTGAACCGGGCGATCGGTGGTCAAAACGGTTGATAATCACATCGGGCTTGAAATCTCTAATAATTTGTACTACATCGCCCAAGACTTCTTTTTTATTCCAAATCTCAAGGGTTTCGTCAGGGTGTTTAGAGTAGCCGAAATCGTTTGCCCGACTAAAGAACTGTGTGCCACCATCAATTCGTCTTGCTGCCAAAAGTTCTTGTGTGCGCAGAACACCCAAGAGCTCGCGTAATTCAGGCCCGATCATATTTTGCCCGCCGTCACCACGGGTGAGCGATAAATAACCAGCTCTGGCCTTTATATTGTTCGACATATAAGAGATCAATCGCGTGTTTTCATCATCGGGGTGTGCGGCTATATAAAGAACAGAGCCCAAAAAATTCAATTTTTGAAGGGAATGATGGATATCGGATGGAGAGCTTTTTTTTGGCGCTTGGGCGAAAGTATTGCCTAATACAAGCAGAATGATGGCAAAGAACGCCCTAATTTGAAACATCGAATAGATTTTAGTTGGTACTCAAAGATAGAAAGATAAAGGGTATTCGAGCGTTTTTTTAAACTTCTTTAACATACTAAAGAACTTCGGTTTTCTTTTTTAATTCTTGGTGGGTATTGATTAGGGTTACCCCTTTTTGAAGCATCATATTATTGGGATAGGTCAAGAGTTCTCCTTCGCTGTTTCTCAATAGCACATGAAAAGACTTAATGTTTTCGATGACAAACACGCCATAACCCTTGTCCGTGCCATCGATGATTTCTTTATCCATTACTTTAACTCGATCCCCGATCTTGAAGGGGAAGAAAAAGAAAAGAATAACACCCGAGGTGACATTACTCAAAATAGACCAACTGGCGAAAAGTGCAATCCCAACAACGGCAAAGATAGAAGAAAAGAGAAGGCCTAATTCCCTGAAATTGACTCCCCAGATAAAAGCGAGTGCGCCAATACCAAAAAACGTTAGCAAGATCGATACGTATTTGGTAATAAGTAGAATACGTGCTTCGACTATATGGCTGACCCTACCTATTCGTTTTACGGTTTTGTTGCCAATAAATTTGAGCAACAAAATCACAACTATAGTTGCCAAGGTCAGCAATAGTTCATTTTGGTTGGTGAGAATAAAATTTTCCATAGCGAAGACTATAACCCTAAACTATCACGTAAGGGTAGGTTTTTATTGCCGTTCTGTTGCCAATATGGTGTCTTAATGGTTTTTATTTTTGTTCCCCTTGAGACCATGATTTTTCCTTTTGACGCATAACTATCTGACCAACTTACTATTGTATGCGGAAAGGCAGTGGTGAAATTGATCTTTAAGGTTCTTTCAAGTTCAGGGTAGGTGATCTGATAGGTTTTTATACTATCTGACTCACTTAAAGAAGCGATTGCCTCATATGCCTTTAATTCTTTATGCATCAATCTTATATACTCTAAAGATGGTATTATTTTTAAATCACCGATCTGCAATTCTTGTGGATTAACGCGTAGCTTGTTCCAAAGCTCGTTTTCAAGAGTGTTTTTTTCTGATTTTTGAATTTGATCCGCATCAGATTCAAAATAGGAATGCGAAGTGATTTCAAACTTTTCCCTATTATTCAACTGGGCATACACCTGACCGCACCATTCTTGCGCAGAAAAAGAAACCTTTATCGCATGTTGATTGTCATGAACCGGGTAGAAGCAACTGGTCATTATAGAATACGGATAAATACCCGTCAAGTAGTTTTTTGTACTGTTCAATTTGAGCACTGGAATATTATCAGGGTTACTGCCGTCTGCTTTCACCTGTCTTGCTTTATGAAAAGGTTCTGTAACGAAAATAAGTACGGCATTCCCTTCTCTCATTTCACCATAGCGTGCCTGTTCTAACTTGTAGGATGTGATTTCCGCTTCACCGGCATACCAGTATTTTTTAAATTCCCCTGAAACTTTCCTTTTAGGTGATTTTTCCTCTACTTCTTCCAAATTACCATTTACCGCTATGTCGTCTTTGCTTTCTTTTGCTTTTTCGGCACAGGAAGTCGTGAAGAAAACAAGGGTGATTAATGTTAAAAGTGTGATATCAAACCTAATAGAATGTCTTGTAATATTCATGCTGTCAATTTTTTTTTTTTTTCAAAATTACCTAAAAACAATCAATCGACCATGTTCATTAACGTTTTGTATACCAAGTGAGTGGGCAGGCCAACAACATTGGTGTAAGAACCCTTAATTTCCTCGATACCTATTAATCCGATCCAATCTTGAATTCCATATGCCCCGGCCTTGTCAAAAGGGCTATGTGTTTTGATATAAAACCAAATCTCATCATCGGTAAGTTTTTTGAACTTTACTTTTGTAGTGCTATTGACTGTTTTTTGTGTTTTATTCGTCGTAAACGTAACCGAGGTAATGACCTCGTGCCAGTCATCAGATAGGGTTTTGAGCATTTGATAGGCTTCGCTGCTATCTACTGCTTTTGCTATGGAACAGTTGTTGTGCCATACCACAGTATCTGAAGTAATCAGAATTTCCTTCGGATTTAAATCCCCCTCAAAAGCGGAGGCTTTCAATTCTGCCAGAAAATCAGAAATTTCAAATCCTATTAATTCATCGGGATATACCTCTTCAATGGGTTTTAGTTGAATTTCGAAATCTAATCCAAGTCCTTTGAAAAATTGTTGTCTTCTTGGTGATTTCGATGCTAGAATAAGCTTGTGACCCTTTAAAATGCCGTGCATCATATTAATTTTCAGTATTACCGCTTTCGTACCAATCGCCCTGTACTTTTAAAACTTGCTCAATGACATCGCGAACGCACTCATCGCCTCCGACCCTATGTGAGATGTACTTGGCCACGGCCTTTACCTCGTTCACGGCATCTTGAGGGCAGGTTGGCAGCCCTACTATTTTCATGGGGGGAATATCAGGTAGATCGTCTCCCATGTAAAGCACATTTTCTGGTTTTATATCGTGTTTCTTTAGATATTCTTTTAACGGTTCTTTTTTAAGGTGGGCACCCAAATAAATATCGGTTACGCCGAGGGCACTTAAACGTTTTCGGACTCCTTCATTGGTTCCACCTGAAATTATACAAACGTTATAACCTTTTTGCAAGGCGATCTTTAAGGCATACCCATCTTTTACACTCATTTTCCGTAGCATTTCACCATCTGTGGTAATGAGCAGAGTACCATCGGTAAAAACCCCGTCAACGTCAAAAACAAAAGTGGTAATGTCTTTTAGGTATTTTTTATAGCTTTTCTCCATAGGTTTCTTTGATTGAGCGGGTTAATGCCTTATATATTTCTTTTTGGTTTTTGTGCCTTAGTTGTTTTAAATGACTGTCAATGGTATTCTGGTCTTTTCGTCTTGCTGGCCCCGTTTGTGCATCAATAGGGGATAGGTCTCCTGTTTTTTTTGCGGTTTCAAGCAACAAGGGTTTTAGTAGGTCGAACGGTAATTTGTTTTCTTGACAAATGTCTTGACCTATTGCATATAAATGATTGGTGAAATTATTTACGAATACAGCGGCCAAATGAAGCGATTTACGTTGATCCGACGAAATTTCAAAAATTGATCCTGAAATCATGCCTGCAAGTTTTTTCAGTAACTCTAGGTCGTTTTTATCTTCTGCCTCAATGCAGATGGGCACGGTGTTGAAATCGATTTTCCGTCCATCGCTGAAAGTTTGTAACGGATAAAAAACACCTCTTCTTTTTTCTTTGGGAAGTACATGGGCCGAAATGTTTCCAGAGGTGTGGACTATCAACCCTGATTTATCAGTAAGATGTTCTGCTATAGTGCTTATAGCATCATCACTTATAGCAATAATATAAATATCTGAATTTTTGATTCCCTTAAAGTCAGAAGAAGTTTCAGTATAGTTTTGAAAGTGTACGAGCGCCTTTTTGTTACGTCCTATTACCTGTTTTAGTATGACCATATCTGACTGGGCAAAAGCTTCGCATAGGTGTTTTGCAACAACTCCCGTACCTATAATGGTTATGCCGATCATGCCGTAAAATTAAGGATATATTTTATGGTATATCGCTTAATGACGGTATAAGTTGGTTTCAAAAAGAAGAATCGTATTGCTCATACGATCCTTCTTTCTATTGGAAACTCATTTATTATGCGCAGGAAACCGAAACTGAATGTGAATGACCGCCGTCGTTTGTAGAAGTGGCCGTAATCGATGCATTGGTTTTTAAAGAATCAAAACTAGCGGTCGTAAGCGTCACGCTATGATTGTGATTTGAAGTCCCTTGAATAGAATAGGTCTTTTCAGCCCCGGCATTCACATCTTCCTTAGAAACTGTTAAGGTGTGGCCGTGATTGCTGCCGATCGAGCTTGCAGTGCCATTCGCTAAACAATTGGCATCAGCTCCAGGATCCGGTTTAGGATCATCTGAACTGTCATCTGAGCTGGAACATCCCACGAGCGAATAGGCGGGAATTGCCACAAAAATCGCTCCTGCCGCTTTTTTGATAAATACTTTTCTGTTCATTTTCATAGTAGTTGTTTTTTAGTTGTTGAATAAGAAGAATACCTTTAAGATACTCATTGTTGGTCACTTAGAATTGAATAACCTAACAATGCAATCCCTTAAATATCATTAACCCTGATTTTTTTGGTACAGTTTTGATAGTGAAAATGCCCCAACGGCCATAACAAGGTCCCTTACAGCGATATCGAGAAAATTTCCTGAGAAAACCAATGTCAACGCAATTGCAATCAACCATGACATAACCACTAGTGCCCCAATCCGAGGCTTTAAGAAGACCAATACGCCCGCAACGATTTCGATTGCCCCCACGATCATTACAAAGACCTCTGCTTCAAAAGGTATTATGTCTGAAAGCGCAGTGGGAATGTAGTGGCTCCACTCGGTCAATAGATTTGTGAACTTATCCAATCCGGCAATAATAGGCACGAGTCCGAAAGTGTATTTTAATAGTGTTTTTACTAGTTTAACATTTGAATCCATAATTTTTAATAGTTTTAG
>CAZEUV010000068.1:0-10223 GCA_964515285.1 uncultured Maribacter sp.
AAAAAATCTTCCCCATGGGTAATACTACCGCCCAAATGGCCTGTATATGAAATCAACAAGAAAACAATACTGGTAAGTCCTAAAACGGGAATCCGCTCAAAGAATGGAATTTTAAGTGGATCTTGAAATTTGAAATACATCAAAAAAGAAAAAACCGCAGTAACAATACCCAACCAAAGATGCCATTTTACGGTTTCGAAAGCATAGCCTTCACCTAAATATTGTAGATAGCCCGTAATACATGCCAAAACAGCACTTGTACCGCCCCATAGATAAATAAGTCCGATAATTTTTCTGTACTGCCTCGTTTTTCGGTCGTACCATTGCAACATCAGCCCAAGTACGATAAACCCAATGGGCAGATGTACGAGCAACGGGTGTAACCTACCCAACAGTTGTTTTAAAAGATCCATAAAACGTATTTATTCCCACCAGTGGGTTTAATACTCCTACGCTTGCGTCGAAATGTAAAAGATGAATTCCTATTAATGCCTCGTGGGCTTGCCCCGAGATTACTCAATGTTCATTCTTTTTTTCAGGGCGTTCATAATAAACACGTTCGCTTTCCATTGATCTGCTACAGGTACTTGCGTATAGGGTAATGTTGGCATATAGCCGGCTGGCCCAAATTCTGTGGTAATGGTGAATGGGTTTTGATTTTCTTTCCATTTTATGCGAATGACCTGTTCCCAAATGTCTAGATGTCTGTCGAGTGCTTTTTTCCATTCCGGGGCTTCGGGATCATTTACTTGGGGACCTTCGGCATGACCTACCCGTGCATGAATATGGTTTGATCGTTTCAAGACTTCTTCTAAATTCTTATCTTGATTTTCTAACAACGATTCGTGAACGACCATCCAATGGCTGATGTCAAGTGTCAGTTTTAGATCAGGAATCGATTTCAGGTATTTTTCGGTATCCGGCAGGTTATAACTGAACCGGCCACGGTGGGTTTCATGGTAGACAGGAATGTTATTTTCTTTTCCTAGTTTATTGGCGGCATCGATGAATGCCATATTCTGTTCTTGGGTAAAAAAATCACTTCCCGTATGTCCGTTGATATAAACGGGTTTCCAAGTGATTAGAAGTTTTAAATGGGCTGTGTACTTTCTCAAACTTTCTTCAAAGGGTATTGATTTGTCGGTGCCATTTAGAAAACCCACCACCAAGTCATACTTTATAAGTGCGGCCCTTAATTTTTTTCGACTTTTTTCTTCGGAAGGCATCCATACTTCAATACCATCATAGCCTGATTCTTTGGTGCGTTCACAAAAAGCATCCCATGAAAGTTCATTGCCCCAGTTAGTCTGGAAGAATTGTAGCTGCCCTTGTTTTTGCGAAAAGGTGGTAAGGGTCGAGAATAGTAATAGTACTAATAGTCTGGTCATTTTTTTGTTTTTGGGCGCTCTCCTTCAAAAGAAGCACGAAATAAATTGATTATCCTTTATCAAAACGGATGGTTTTATGACAAAATATCCTTAATAACTTCTCCTTCCACATCGGTCAATCGAAAAGGCCTTCCTTGAAAATCAAAAGTAAATTGTTCATGGTCAAAACCTAACAGGTGCAAAATGGTGGCATGTATGTCATGAACCGATACCTGCCCTTCAATTCCAGAAAACCCGATATCATCGGTTTTTCCGTGAGAAACCCCTTTTTTGACTCCTCCACCGGCCATCCACATTGTAAAGGCATCGCCGTGGTGATCACGACCTTTAAAACCCATTTCTTTGTTTCCCCTATTTTCTTGCATGGGCGTTCTGCCAAATTCACCTCCCCAGACAACAAGGGTTTCGTCAAGAAGCCCCCTTTGTTTCAAATCTAAAATCAGAGCGGTGATAGGGCGGTCAATTTCCTTACATTTATTTCGTAGACCCAAGTCAACAGCGGTACTGTGATCGGTACCATGACTGTCCCAACCCCAATCGAACAATTGTACAAACCGAACCCCATCTTCAACAAGCTTTCGCGCTAACAGGCAGTTATTGGCAAAGGATTCTTTGCCGGGTTCTACCCCGTACATTTTCTTGATGTTTTCTGGCTCTGTATTGATGTTCATCACTTCGGGTACGGCTATTTGCATACGATAGGCCATTTCATATTGGTTGATACGGGCCAATATTTCAGGATCGGCATATTTGGCGTATTCATCTTTGTTTATTTTATTGATAGCGTCGATGGTACTTTTCTTAAGATTTCTAGAGATTCCTTCAGGATCTTCTATATAAAGAACGGGATCGCCTTTTGACCTACATTGTACCCCTTGGTATACCGATGGCAGAAAACCACTGCCCCATACGCTTTTACCTGCATCGGGAGTTTTCCCTCCTGAAGTCAATACCACGAAACCCGGTAGGTTTTGGTTTTCAGACCCCAAGCCATAGGTTGCCCATGATCCTATACTGGGCCTTCCTAATCTAGGGCTTCCAGTATGCATGAAGAGTTGTGCCGGACCATGATTGAACTGATCGGTATGCACCGCTTTTAGAAAGGCGACCTCGTCGACCACTTTTTTAAAATGCGGCAAGAAATCAGATACCCAATTGCCAGATTCGCCCTCTTTTGAAAATTTGGCCTGTGGCCCCAATAATTTTGGGGTTCCTTTGATAAAGGCAAATTTTTTGCCTTCCAACAATGACTGCGGACAATCTTGATTATTTAGTTTTTGAAGAATGGGTTTGTAATCGAACATCTCCAATTGTGATGGAGAACCTGCCATGTGCAGATATATGACCGATTTTACTTTAGGGTGGAGTGGAGGGGCCAAGGTCGCCAACGGATTCAAATCTCTTTCTGAAAATACTATTTTTGATTTCCCTTTAGGTGTTCCGAGCGGATCGCACCCCATGAAAATCGAACTCAAGGCCAGACCACCAATACCCGTAGCGCACTCTTTTATAAAATGCCTTCGGGTTTTAGCCTGCACGTCGCGATCTATTTTTTCCTGTATCAGTTTTTTCAGATTGTCCATGCTCAGGCTTTGGTTAAAAATTCGTCCAGGTTCATAATCGCATTGGCCACAATGGTAAGTGCGGCCAATTGCGCACTTGGTCTTTTATCTAAATGTAAGAACCGCTGTGGGGTTTCTTCGCTATTTTCAAATTCTGACAATGAGATTTGGTACAGTTCCCTTAAGGTTTTCAATTGTGTCGGGGTGATTTTAGAGTATGTGGCTTTTTCATAACCATTAGCAATGATCTCGTCAAGATTATCTGAAACCTGCATGGCTTTCGCCAACTGATACGCTGCTTCAAGATAAACGGGATCGTTCAACGTTATCAAAGCCTGTAAAGGTGTATTGGTAACTGTTCGCCGAATGGTACATACTTCTCTACTACCGGCATCAAAAGTCAAAAAAGATGGGTAGGGACTTGTGCGTTTCAGGTAGGTGTAAATGGCTCTTCTGTAACGATCTTCCCCTTTGCTCTCTTTCCATTCCTCACCGCTGTACACGGTTTGCCAAACCCCATCGGGTTGTGGTGGCATTACGCCCGGCCCGTACATTTTAGCACTTAACAAACCAGATACTTCCAGGGCTTGATCTCGGATCTGTTCTGCACTTAGGCGTTGTCTTGGGCCTCTGGTGTAAAGTTCGTTTTCAGGATCATTTTGATATTGTTCAGCACTGCTTTCAGAACTTTGTCGGTAGGTGCCAGATAGTACGATTTCTTTGATCAATGCCTTTACGCTCCATTTGTGCTTGTTCATAAGCCGAAGTGACAACCAATCCAATAATTCGGGATGACTCGGTGGTTCAGATTGAGATCCAATATCTTCAATTGTTGAAACAAGGCCCCTGCCGAAAATCTGGTGCCAGATCCTATTGACCAAAGTACGGGCGGTCAGGGGATTCTTTTTGCTCACCAGCCATTTTGAGAGACCCAATCGATTATTTGGCCAATCAGGGCTCCAAGAATTCAACACCTCAGGTGTTCCGGGTTGTACCGTATCGGTTTTTAAAAGCCAATTTCCGCGATCGAACAATTGGGTAGCCCGTTTCATGTATTCTGGATTTTCTACCATTATCGGTACCGTTGGGGTTTTGGCATTTATAGCATCAATGAATGCCTTATTGACTTCTGTAAACCCAGCTTTATCTTTTCTGGGAATATCTTCGATAAAAGCCAACCAATAGATATTGATGGCATTGGCTTCTTTTGGAATATTGTCGTTATTGATTTCTATATATAGATCGGTTACCTCATCTATTTTTTTGAAGGGAAATCTCGCAATACCAGTTGTTTTTGATTTATTGAAAGTAAATCGTGCCAGAGTTTCACCTTGTGCATTACCTCTTCGAACGATCATAGTAGAGCCATCGAAATGGGATGCATACTTTAAATACATAAAACCGGCTTTTTGGGTATGAGCATTTCTCAGTATACAAGAACCATTGTTCCAAAGTACTGCCGATGCATGGTCGTCATAAGTTCCGTTTTTAAAATTTTGTAAAAGATGTGAATTGTATACTGGCTCAGTATAACGAAGAAAATTATGGTATGCTTCCGCTGTCTTTTTATTTCCGTATAGAGATACCCAGTTATTGACCTTATCGACCAGAAGCTGTTGTTGAGGGGAATAGAATTTCAATACAGGAGCCTCACTGGGAATATCTTCATCCCTTGAATTATTATAAAATGCCATGATGTTATAATAATCTTCGTGTTTAAAGGGGTCGTAAGGGTGACTATGGCATTGAACACAGCCGATTGTGGTGCTTTGCCAGACTTCGAAAGTGGTATTCACCCTGTCAATGACCGTAGCGACCCGAAATTCTTCATCGTCACTACCGCCTTCGTCGTTGTTCATGGTATTTCTATGAAAAGCGGTCGCAATAAGTTGATCCATTGAGGGTTCTGGCAACAAGTCTCCGGCCAGTTGTTCAATGGTAAATTGATCGTAGGGCATGTCATTGTTGAAGGCCTTGATAACCCAATCACGGTATTGGTGTATGTTGCGACCTAGGTCTTTTTCATATCCTTTTGTATCTGAATAGCGGGCCATATCTAACCACCAACTGGCCCATTTTTCACCAAACGTATTTCGAGACAACAACGTATCGACCATATTTTCATAAGAAATTTGACCGCTTTCAAACAAATCGAATATTCTTTTTTTCGGGGGCAAACCCGTTAGGTCGAATGCTAACCTACGGGAAATTATATTCTTATTAGCTGGTGAATTGGGTTCTAATTGTTCATTTTCCAGTCTGGACAGAACAAAATTATCAATATTGTTTTTCAGGAAGTCGGATGTATTATCCAGAGCAAAACCCGCTTTTTCAATAACTGATGGAACCTCTACTTTTTCAGGAAGCGTATAAGCCCAGTGTTGGCCCCATTTTGCCCCTTGATCGATCCAACGTGTCAACAGATCTATTTCTTCATCGGAAAGTTTTGGCTTTTTGTAGGGCATTCGAAGTTCAGGGTCATCTTCATGTAAGCGTTTGATCAATTCACTGCCTGAAGCATTACCGGGAATGATGGCCGGTTTTCCTGATTCTGTATTCCCCAACGCTTCTTTTTCGAACAGTAGACTGAAATCGGCATTTTTTTTGACCCCGCCATGGCATACAATACACTTAGTGTTGAAAATGGGTTTTATTTGGGTGCTGAAATCAACTTTTTCAGTAGAAGAAGAACAACTTCCCATTAAAACAATTGCTAATATGACTGCAGCGAATTGTATATTTTCTAGAAATTTATTTTTCATCATGCGGCTCGAATATTGCTTGGGGGGTTCACCACCTAAATATACTAAAATTTATTGGGCACGTGTAGCCTGTACAAATGAATCGAACTTGTAATTTGACAAAAGACGATGAAAACAACATGTTAATGCCTTAGTCTTTCAGCTCGAATTCAACGACATCATTGGGCCTTGTATGAACGAAAATGGTATTGTCCTCTATTGCAAATTTATAGTTACACTTAAAAGAGCTGTTGGGAAAAGGATTTTTCAATTTCAACCTACCTCCTTTTTTCGATTCTACAATTACTTTTTTTACAGTGCCGTTTTCCATCGAAGTCGAAATCAGAAAGGCTCCTTCGGCCCTCAATCGTTTGAAAGAGGCATTTTTCCATTCAACAGGAATAGCCGGAAAAATATGAATGATTCCTGTATGGCTTTGTAGTAACATTTCTTGAAGGCCGGCAGCAAAGGCAAAATTTCCTTCTAAGGTGAATGGGCGATAGGTAAAATCGGAATATCCTTTCCCTGATTGGTCACCGTTTACATGAAAACTATTCGGCAGGCAAAAACTTGTGGCGAAAATCTTAAGGGCTTTGGCTGCTCCTTTCCCATCGAAAGCACGGGCTTTCATATTTGCAAGCCAACTAAAAGAGTAGCCGACCCATTGTGAGGTGCCTTTGTTGGTTAAAGTGTTTATGGTTTTCTGAATGGTTTCGACGTCTTTTTCTCCATTAGAGACATCTATAATTCCTAAAGGGTGGTAACCGATTTGATGAGAAAAATGGCGATGCGATTCTTGGTACGGGTAATTCGGGGCAATTAGCAATCCGGTGTTGTCAATGGCCAATTCGGGCCACTCTGACAATGTTGTCCTCCATCGCCGTGCTTCTTCTTTATAATCAAGTTCGATGGCCAATTCGGCGGCTTTTTCATATGTCCATCTAATCAATGCCAAATCAAAATTGGTAGTCTGGTTGAACCAGGCCTTTCGGCTATTGTCGTGTATTTCTGGATTAGAGCTGATGGGCAATTTTCGTTTTCCCTTACCGTTCATTTCCGAAATGGCATCAAAATAAACAGCCACATCTTTTATCCAGGGATATGCTTTTTCCTTTAAAAAATCCCTGTCAAAGGAATATCGCCAATGCAGGTAAAAATGATGGCCGAGCCATGCCGATACTGTAGGGCCGAATGAATATTGGATCCAACCGCCCATGGGTTCCCCGGCCAAGGTGGTCACGCCGGGCACGTTCAGGCCTTTTGTTCCGTAATATTCGGAAGTGTATTTTTTAAAAGTGTTACGGTATGCCCATAACCAATTTATAAAACCTATTTCTTCGGCAAGGTGGTTCGCGGTATAGGCAGGCCAATAACTGAGTTGGGTGTTGAGGTCGTGATGGAGGTCGCCTTTCCATGGGGGAAGCTTTCCATTATCTGCGGTCCAAACCGCTTGTAGCGAAATGGGTGGTGCGGATGCACGTGCTGCGGAGCCGAATTTGTACTGCTCTAGATGCCACTGCTTTTCTAGAATGGCATCGGGAATCGCCAAAGATGATTTGGCCCAAAAACCGTTCCACCAACCAATATGGGACTTGAAAGACTGGGAAAGACCTTTTTGTATTTCGCCAGCTACGACCTCGATCGCATTGGGGGCCGTTGCCCTTTCCGGAAATTCCGAACTTAGGCCCCAGCAACCGACAACTGAGCTTTTATCCGTATTTTGAGAAACATGGACTTGGTATTTTAAGCCGCCCCAGCCCTCTTGATCATAGCTAATGGCATTGTCTTTTTTGGAAACAACTCCTTTAGGGTATTCAAGTCTCCGCAGATCTAGTCCGGTCACCGGGTTATCTTCAAGACTGTCACTTGGGATATGGTACGCAGGAGGGATCAGTTCATAGGCCAAGGGTCTGGTAAGACCTTCAAAACGATACCAGCCGATTGGTTCGGTGGCGTGCACGAACGTTAATAAGCGGATCCCGTTTTTCCACTTCACCTCGCAAATGGCATTTTTTACATACAAATGAACAGAAGCCACATCCCCAAAAGAGGAAATATCAAACTCTAATGCCGCACCTGGTAATTTCGAAGGTGCAGGACTTTTATCATAAGGTACATCGAAGCGTTCCTGTACTTTTTCGTAGGAGTCGTTTTTCCATTGCTCGTACACCCAGCTATATTTCCATTCAGGTGTTTTCAGGTTTTCCATAGGACGAAGGTCCCAAATATCTGCCCTGTCAAGTGAAAAGCGAAGCTTACCTTCTTTCTTCCAAATCAAGGCCCCTACGATACCGTTACCAAGGGGAACACCTTCGTCCCAGGTGGTGGCCAGTTCTTTAAAATGAAGGTCATGGTGCGACTCAAGAAGCTGGATCGGTGTTTGACCGAACGAGCCATAAGTAACAACTAAAAATATAATGGGCTTGATTTTGCTAAGGAAATCCATGTTCGAAATTAAGAACAACTGCTCGAAATACCAAAAAGCCGGTGGAAGTTGTGGGGCGATACCTTAGGCAACTACCTCAACGAACAGGCCGTCATCGGTTTTGTTCACCTTTGCCAAATTGTTTTTGGTCAATTCCTTTATGGACTTGTCCCACTTTTTATTCGATAGGCCAGATTGTTCTTTTAAATCGTTCAATGTGGATTTTTCGACTTTTTTTAACGATTCAAAGACCATTTTTGCTTCCTCGCTCAACTCAACTCCCTTACGTTCAGGTCTCATTTGAGGAAAGAACAATACCTCTTGAATAGAAGAATTGTTAGTCAATAGCATAACCAAACGATCAATACCAATACCAATACCTGAGGTTGGGGGCATACCGTATTCTAATGCTCTTAAAAAATCTTGGTCGATGAACATAGCCTCATCATCACCTTTTTCAGAGAGCTTTAACTGATCTTCAAAACGTTCGCGTTGGTCTATGGGGTCATTGAGCTCTGAATAGGCGTTTGCCAATTCTTTTCCGTTCACCATCAATTCAAAACGTTCGGTCAAAGCAGGGTTGCTACGGTGTTCTTTGGTTAAGGGACTCATTTCTTTGGGGTAATCGATAATAAAAGTAGGCTGAATATAAAAATGCTCACATTTTTCACCGAAGATTTCATCGATCAGTTTCCCTATTCCCATCGTATCATCTACCTCTAGTCCTAACTCTTTTGCTGTTTTCCGAAGCTGTATTTCATCCATTTCGGCCACATCAAAACCGGTATGTTCTTTAATGGCCTCTAAGATGGGCACTCTTGGATAAGGAGCTTTGAACTCGATTTCGTTTTCTCCAACGGTTACCTTGGAAGATCCATTGGCATCAATGGCGACTTTCTCTAAAAGTTCTTCGGTAGTGTCCATCATCCAATTATAGTCCTTATAAGCTACATAAAGTTCCATAACGGTGAACTCTGGGTTGTGGGTGCGATCCATACCCTCGTTCCTGAAATCTTTAGAGAATTCGTAGACCCCGTCAAAGCCACCGACGATCAATCTTTTTAGATATAGTTCGTTAGCGATTCGTAAATACAGGGGAATATTTAAAGCATTGTGATGGGTTAAAAATGGCCGTGCTGCCGCCCCACCAGGTATGGGTTGTAGAACAGGAGTTTCTACTTCTAAATAGCCACACTTATTATAAAACTCGCGAATGCTATTGGTAATCTTTGTGCGTTTGATAAATGTTTCCTTAACGGATGGGTTTACGATCAGATCCACATAGCGTTGGCGATACCGTAATTCAGGATCGTTGAACTCATCATAAACGTTGCCATCGGCATCTTTCTTTGGTAACGGAAGCGGTCGCAGGGTTTTGCACAAAATCGTGAAGTTTTTGACCATGACCGTTTTTTCACCTACTTGAGTGGTGAACAGTTCACCTTCTATACCAATGATATCACCAATATCCAATAGTTTTTTATAGACATCGTTGTATAGGGTCTTATCCTCTCCAGTACATATTTCATCACGATTAAAATAGACCTGAATACGGCCCTCACTATCTTGCAGTTCAGCGAAAGAGGCTTTTCCCTGAATTCTACGCGACATCAACCTACCTGAAATGACTACCTTTTTTCCTTCTGTATAATTATCCTTGATATTTTTTGAAAGCGCATCAACAGGATACAAAGCTGCGGGGTATGGATCGATGCCCATTTCCCTTAATCTGGTCAATTTTTCCCTTCTGATGATTTCTTGTTCCGAAAGTTGCATATACCTGTTTGTTAAAGCTGCAAATATAGTATTTCAATGGATCAATGTGGTAATGATCCAATATGAAAATAAAAGAGTACTGCTGATTGGAAAACACCTTTTACAGATACGGGGATTTTGACCTTATAGCTTTTGATTTTTAACCTTTGACCAATGGCCTTAATGTTATTATACGTTTCTCTTACTGTAACAAAAAAACCCTTTTTGCGTCAAATGAGTACACCCGTCCGAACGGATGGGTTGGTCAATCAAAAAAAAATGCTACAACAATGAGTTTTTTACGTGTTTTACTGGCAATACTATTTCCGCCCTTATCGGTTATCGGTAAAGG
>CAZEUV010000068.1:10323-11614 GCA_964515285.1 uncultured Maribacter sp.
AAGGCAAAGGGAGCAAAATTTTACAAAATAAATAGGGGAGGAGATATCACCTACCACGGCCCTGGTCAAATTGTAGGGTATCCTATTTTGGATCTTGACAATTTCTTTACCGATATTCATAAATATTTACGTTTGTTAGAGGAAATGGTCATTCTTACCTTGGCCGAATATGGTTTGAAAGCTGAACGCTCAAAGGGTGAAACAGGTGTTTGGTTGGATGTGGGCACCCCTTTTGCCCGAAAGATCTGTGCCATGGGCGTACGTGCCAGCAGGTGGGTGACCATGCACGGTTTTGCACTTAACGTAAATGCCGATTTGGGGTATTTTGATATGATGATCCCCTGTGGGATAAAAGGCAAGGCGGTTACTTCGCTCAATGTGGAATTGGGTAAAAGAGAGGTTGATATGGCCGAGGTGAAAGAGAAGTTGCTACGGTATTTTGAACTGCTTTTCGAGGCTGAGATTTTAAAGAAAAAAACCGAGGTTTAAACCTCGGTTTTTATTTCTTCTACTTAAAATGGGTTAATAATCTAATCCGAAATAATCCATCACGGCGTAGTAATCATTGATATCAACTCCAGCAGATTTCATTTGTGAGAGAATACCATGCTTGCCCGATTTGCCAGAAGTGGTACTATTTGATTCTACAACGACTAGTTTCAATTCGTCCAGTTTTCCCGCACTTATCGATTTTAAATTTTCGGTACCTACCTGGTAGAAGAACATCCAATATTTACTCAATTGCATTTCAACGGCAATATCATAATTGTCGCCTAATGAAACGGCATAAATGGGTGCTGGTATTGGAGTGTATGTGCCGCCACCTTTTTTAAGATACCCTAGAACCAAGTCATTGTCAAGAACATCTTGAGTTAGAACAGGGGCGGTTACAGATATCGATGCCCCTGATTTTGTTGAAACATCATAGATGAAAGTGTTCACATTAGCATTTCCATCGGCTCCGTCAGTCCCGTTTGTCCCATCGGAACCATCAGTTCCGTTTGTTCCATTTGTCCCATCAGCTCCATCGGAACCATCAGCTCCATCGGAACCATCAGCTCCATTTGTCCCGTTTGTTCCATTAGCACCAGCCGAGCCTTGATCACCTTGAGGCCCTGGTACGCCTAAAGCTTCGCCGTCTTGCCCTGCCAGCCCTTGTTGGCCTTGAACCCCTTGTTCTCCTTGAGTTCCTATTGGACCGATGGGGCCTACTTCACCGTCCTTACTGCAAGACGTTGTTACAAGGGCGATTATCATTAACCCTGTTTTTAAAAAATTCATTGTTGTTTTC
>CAZEUV010000068.1:11714-14911 GCA_964515285.1 uncultured Maribacter sp.
AAATTCATTGTTGTTTTCTTTTTTATGGAATCGATTTGAAAAGGTTAACATCGGTGCATTAAAAAACCGAGGCTTGAGCCTCGGTTTAGTTGAACTGGTAGAAATGTATTGGTTAATAATCTTTTCCTAAATAATCCATCATGGCGTAATAGTCATTGATATCTACACCTTTCGCTTTAAGCTCGGCCAACACATTGCCCTTACCGCTCGAACTGCTTTTTCCGACCGTATTGCTCGTAGGTATAATAATGTATTTGAATGTTGTAATTATGTCGTTCGCAGGTGCATCCGCTGAAAACGAAATATTGAGATTACCTTCATGAGCAAAGAACCTGTAGGATACCGGATTTGTACTATTTCGAAAAAAAACGGGCAAGGGTTGTACAACATCTTCCCCAAAAAAATTAAACTTCATATAGACCATAATCACGCTATGGTTCAAAATATCTTGTGTTAGGGCAGGCACGGTAACATCGTAAAAATCCTGGTCATCGGGAAGGATCCATCCTGTTTCGAACCAATCAGAGGTGATTATGTTAGAAATGCCATCTTGCCCATCCTGTCCATCATTGCCATTTGTTCCATTTGTTCCAGCAATACCAGCAGGTCCTTGAGGCCCTTCTTTGTCACATGAGGTAAAGGTCAAGGCGGTTAGTAGTAATCCGTACGTTAAAAATTTTACTGCAATTTTCATAATTAATTATTTTAAGGTTTATATTATATGTCACTTAATGGTCGAGGTTTGAAAAGGTTAACATTTGTGTATAAAAAAACCGAGGTGTGGATCTCGGTTTTAAATTTTTTAAGAAAAACTAAAAAGGTTATTCGGTCAAACTCCAGATGTGACTACTGGTTGTAGAAGAAAGATCAGATGCCTGTCGATAACCGCCGAAAAGCCATAATCCATCATCAAAAACAATACTTGAATGACCCTTCAAAGGGCCAATTCTTGGGTTAATTTCCTGTTTCTGCCAGTATTTCATATTGGTCGTGGTCCATACTTCGGAGGAAAAAATATTATCTTGATCCATTCCTCCTATTACCCATACCTTTCCATTAAAGACGGTCATAGTATGCCCTATTCTTGGTGAAAAAATACGTTCCGCACCTGCAATGGAACTCGGCCCAGGTATATTTCTATGCCAAGACCGACCATCATGACTGGCCCAAACATCGTTTGAATAGACGCCACTGTCGCGATCCCAACCACCAACGACATATAAGTGGTTTTTGAAAACAATGGTACGGGTATAGTTTCTTACCGGAAAAGCTCCTGAGCTTTCCAATCGCCACGCCACGCCATCACTAGATGACCAAACTTTGGTGCTGGTTTGTCCATTTCCTATAAAAACGAAAATTCTATCCTTAAAGACCACAGAGCTATTATTGCCAATTTCGCCTATAGGTGTAAATCTATTGACCCGTTGCCAATCGACCCCATTAGAAGAATTCCAGATATCGTTCAATACCGTACCCGCACTATCGACACCGCCGATGACCCATAACTTGTTTTTGTAAACTAATAAAGAATGCCCTGACCGCTCGGTAAAGACGTTTCTTTTTACAAAAGTCCAATTTTTGCCATTTTTACTCCACCAAATGTCAGACCCTGGTAAGTATAGTGGGCTATAGGCGTTGTTGCCACCTACGGACCAGATATTGCCCTTAAAGACCACCATCGCATTATTCGCAAAACCACCCATCTTATGAAATCTACTTTCAAGGGTATAGTGTGGCCCATGGCCCTTATCGGTTTTCGGACCTTTTAAGTGTGCCGATTCTATTTGACTTTCATTTGCCTTAAATACCAACTCGTCTTTTTCGCAAGAAGCCAGTACGATTAATAATAAGACAAGGATGCTGTTTTTAAAAATTTTCATAAGTAAAGGTTTTAGAATTGTTATTTGTTTTTATGTTTAGAATTTGAAAGGGTTGGCATCATGCAAAAAAAATCCGATGTTAGAGACGACATTAATTGATTATTGATAATAAGCTGTTGGTGTAATTATTAAATGTGGATAGGCTACTTGATCGAGTTCTTTTTCCCATACCAATATTTTATCGGAAATATTGATCAATGCGATATTCGCCTTGTTATCATCAGGTACTATTTTGAATATCAATAGGTGCTGGTCAAAGAAATAGTATTTTGTTGGAGAAGGATTCAACTCTTCGTTGGTTATATAGGTATAAGAATCTAATTCTTCGCCTGAAAACAGATCCAGTATCTTAGTTTGAATGTTCGATTCACCTTCTTTTTTATGAGCGATGTATACCTTGTCATTTGAGGTTTTTATGGCCAATGGAAAGGTTGCCATATAGGTGTTTTTCCAAATCAGGTTTCCGCTATCTTTGTCAATACTGTATATTGACAGATCTCTGGAGTAGAATATAAATTGATTTCCGTTTTCGTATCCTCCCAAAATGTTAGGGCTTTCGGTACTAAAACTCCAATTTTCGATTAGGTTTTCATCGAACGAAACAACACTATTGTTCCATGTCATAACAAAAATCGAAGAAGTACCACTAATTAATTGCCCAATTCGATCCGTAAAGGGTATTCTATGGTCAATATGGCCATTGGTGATATTTATGCTCAAAAGTTCTTTGGTACTAGAGCCAATGCTCAGTTCTGCGATTAATTGGTTTTTGTAGGTGGTGATTCTTTTGACTTCATCGGCCAGTTCAATGCTCCAATTGACATTGCCTGTATCAAGATCCAAAGATTCAATATGGTACGTAGAAATGGAGGTCGTTGAATTGATTATCATATAACTTAGTAAAACCGTATTTTGATGTATTTCGGTTTTATTCAGACGATAATAATTTTCAGTGCTCTCATATTCTTTCGACCAAATCAACTCTCCGTTGAAAGTACCTTTTCGCATTAATCTTTTGGTATCTAAAAAACCTCCTTCGGTACAGATAAAAATACCATCAAACTCGTTACAACGAAATGAATTTAGGGTGGTAAGGGAATTAATCTCCTGAGCGTCTTTTAAATCTAATTCTGTAAAGGTATTGCCACTGTTTATCCAAAGACTGCCAACGACCTCATTGATTGGACCCGTTATTTCTTCAAAGCTACTGTCATCATCCTTTTTGCAGCTTGTAGAGATAAGCAGTACGGCTAAAATTCCTAAAAGTGTTTTATTGATTTTCATCACTATTGTTTTATGGTTTGGTTCTTAATGTTT
>CAZEUV010000069.1:0-1735 GCA_964515285.1 uncultured Maribacter sp.
GGGTTTTGCGGAATACTATTGGCCGATATAACTTCTTTGCCATCTGCGATGAAATTACGTACATGTTCTCTTAATTCCATTGTAATATCCTCCCAATGGGCAACATCGAACTTTGTGATCGACACATAATTTTCATCCAAGAAAACCTGTTTTACAAAAGGAAAATGGAAAAGTTCTTTTGCCAGCTCTGAATCTTTGGCCTCATCAATACTTTTGAATTCATAGATGGCAGGCACTAGGCGCTTGTTCGCTACAAATTTCATTGTTGACGGATTAGGCGTAACCTCGGCATATACGGTAACCGCAACTTTTTTTGCGTTTTCATCCTCGATAACCACCGCTTGCTCGGTATTGAGGTATTCAACTAGTTGTTGCGCAACCTCATCTTTTACATCGGCCCATTCTACAATATCAAAACGCTCTAGGCCAATGAAATTGCCGGATATATAAACGGTTTTTATAAACGGAAGGTAAAATAATTGTTGGGCCAAGGGCGAGTTTTTGGCCTCATCAATATTCTTGAACTCGTAATTTGTACCCTCAGTAATACGATGATTGGTCTCAAATTTTAATATGGTGGGGTTGTTGGTTTCCACTACCGTTATCGAATACTCCTTCATTACTTAATGATTTTGTGTAAAAATACAAAGTAATTCTAAGTTAAACAGTATATAATAATGTTGGGTTTCCTTCGTTTTATTATATATTTAGTGTTCTTAACCGCTACTTCTTGGATTCTATATGAAAAACCGATTCTTAGTTCTCTTTTCTATTTTCGCTTTTGGGCTACAATCATTTGCCCAAGAGGGTATACCCGTTTATTTTGATTATTTGGCAGATAACTATTATTTGGTGTATCCGTCAATGGCGGGTATAGGTGAAGGTGGAAAAATACGGGCCACAATCAGAAAACAATGGTTTAACGTTGATGAAGCACCGAGTTTACAGACCCTAAATGCCCATTTTAGATTGGGGGATAGCAACAGTGGTGTGGGCGCAATAGTCTTTAACGATGCCAATGGATATCATTCGCAAACAGGGGTAAAATTGACCTATGCACATCATTTAAAAATGGGAGGCGACGCCCGTTATCTGAACCAACTCTCGTTCGGACTTAGTGGTGGCCTGTTGCAAAGTAATTTAGACGAATCTGAATTTCGCTCTGTGCAGCCGGATCCTTTTATTACAGGAACAAACAATAGTGTGAGTTACTTTAACATAGATATGGGCTTGTCTTATAGCCTTATGGAATTTTATGCCCATGTTGCTGCCTTGAACGTTCTAGGTAGCGGAAGGGATCTTTATTCGGCAATTGAATTTGATAATTTAAGACGTTATTTATTCTCTGTAGGGTATGTGTTTGGAAAAAGCGAATGGCAGATCGAACCTTCAATACTTTTTCAAATGACCGAATTTACCCGTGAAAAAACTATGGATATCAATGCCAAGGTGTATAAAGATGTCGATTTTGGAAGAATATGGGGCGGCCTATCATACAGAAGAAGTTTTGCTGGCGCACAATTTCAGACCGATGGTAGTTTTGGCGAACAGCGACTGCAATTGATTACACCTATCGTTGGCGTTAATTTTAAGAACGTTATGGTGTCTTATAACTATTCGTACCAAACGGGTGATATACGCTTTGATAATGGCGGTTTTCATCAAATCACACTGGGCTACAATTTTGGACAGACCGAAAGAAGGTATGATTGCTATTGCCCAGCGGCACAGTAAT
>CAZEUV010000069.1:1835-14847 GCA_964515285.1 uncultured Maribacter sp.
ATTAATCCCAAGTATAATTTTTCTTTTCGGCCTGTTTTTTAATGGCTCTTAGCATAGCGTTTTCCAATTCACCTGTTGAATCTTCTTTTTGGTTCTTTGAGATAAATGCTTCTCGTTTGGTGTTCAGTGCTTGAATTTCTTTCTGTATCTTCTTTCGCGCTGTTTTCTTTTCTTTGATATAAGCGTTCATTTCTTCTGTTGACTTGCCCTTTAATTCTACGGGAAGCTCTTCTGTTTTGAACTCGGCGACATCAAATTCCGCATCCTCTGAGGCATCGACCAGATCCCATTTCTTATTATTATAGAGGGTTGAACTTTTGCTCACGGCACGTTTTACGGCCACGGTTTCTTCTAGTTCATAGGCATTGTCATCTTGCGTTTTTTGCATGGTCATTTTTGAGGCTCCCATTGAACCATAGCTGATATACGTCTTGTTCAATTTTGAGTTGAGTTCTATGATGATCTTATCATAGGGTGTTTTTACATGAACCACCTGTCGGTTGTGGTCAATGGCAATATATTCGCCACCAGTGAGTATCGCCCCTTTTTTCCATTCTGTATTGATGCCTTGTTCATAGTCACCGCAAAAGATGGTATTTACGATGACATCTTTTTCTTTGGCATTGGTTACGGCATCATGGTAGTTCAATTTCCCTTGAGTAAAGGGCTCGTTGCCCGCAATAAAGATCATTTTAAGGTTATCGGGGTTTTTGCCCCAATCGAGTTGTTTCAAAGAGGTTTGTATGACTTCACCACAAAACTCCTCGCCCCCGTTGGTCGTCAATGAGAACAGTTTTTCTGAAATTTCGTCAAGATCACTGCTAAACCCCAGTACTTGCTGAATATAGCCTTCTCGAGAAGAAAGGTTATCATTGCCGTATTGGTATAGGGCGATCTGCAATGTGGGTCGAGTATCGTTGCCACATTTTGCATAGGTGAATTTGTTGACGATATCCCATAACTGTGCTTTTGCTTGATTGATGAGACCGTCCATACTGTTACTGGTGTCGAGCAACAGTGCGATCTTCACCACATTGTTATCGGCTTTGTCTTTGTGCACGGTAGCTTGTGCCACAAGGGGTTCAGTAGTTTTTCTTTCTGTTTTTGACCCACATGCGTATGTGCTGGTCAGGGCAAAGGTCATCAGCCCGATTGCGAATAATTGTGTTGTTTTTTTCATAATTATCTATTTAAAATTAGTTCGTATTTTTTCTATGGATAAAAGAAGTAGGTAAGTGAATAAGGTCATAAAACTTAGGCCTATCATCAGAAACAAATAGTTTTTGACCGTCCATTCAAAAGCAACCTTCAACCGTTGTAGCATGCCTATGGTAGTTAAACTACTTTCTGAGAGCATTATTTTTACGGTACAGAATTCGTTCTCGTCATCAAAGTTGCCTAGGCTCACTCCAAGCTCTTGAAGTTGGTGCTCAATTTCTAGAATACGATTTTCTAGCTGCATATATTCATCTATTCTACCGCCTTTTGATTTGAGATCAACTAATGATCTTCGTATTTTTTCTAGGGATGATTTACGAGCATTGAGCTCTTTATATTCGTTGGTTTTATCAGTTTTGGTAATTTGTTTTGATAGTATGATGCCAATTTTTACTAAATCTGTGTAAATTAAGTCAAAGCTCTCTGGAGGTATACCAATAGTCAAATTCAATTTACGGTGGCCATGGTTTCCGCTTTTGTTTTCAAACTGAATCAGGCCATTGTATTTTTTGATTTGCTTTCGAATCAATTTTTCTTCATCCTCAAATTGTGTTGATAGGGCTGTAATATCAGCAACCTTCTCATATTTTTGATCAACGCTAGTCAAACTTTGTCCTACTTGTTCCCATTTTTTAGTGGCGTAGTTTTTTCTTCCTATTGATACAGTTTCGACGGTTTGAAACTCAATAGTTTCATTGAATACTTCGGGTAACTGTTGGTCGGGTACGGTTTTATATCCGTAGATTAACCTACAAACAAATAGAACTATAAATAGAAGTACGAATGCTGAAAGGAATTTTTTAAATCTTGTTTTTACAAATGTTCTCATGAGGTGTTTTATTATTTTTCACGGCATAAAGGTATTTTCAAACGTTCTCTAAAAAAACAAGCAATGAGTAAAGCAGGCTTTTGAATTCGTAAAAGGGCCTTTTGGTTGCGTAAAGGGGAAAAAAGGGGTTTTTTAAAGGAGGTTTTGAAGTTTTCTCATTTTTTAGTAACACTTAAATCAGCTAAGTTTACGTTGTATTGTTATTAGTATGACAAAGTATAGCTACATATTGGTACTGTTTATCTTCGGTTGTTTTTCGATGCACGCTCAGGTTTATGAAGCTGCAAGAAGTGTTGAGATAAAAGGCTCTGTACAGGGCAAGGAAGATTATGCGCCCATTTCAGGTGTTGAGGTCTCTACCGATAAAGGAGCCTTTGCCCAAACAAATTCGCAGGGCGAGTATAAGATCACCGCAAAGGTTGGCGATGTACTGATATTCAAGAGCCCTGAGTTTGAGACCAAACGCCATACGATCAAGAGTGATGAAGATGTTGATGTACTGGTCGAAGGGTACTCCGTAAAAGAAAAAAATAAGACATCGAGCAAAGTTTTTAACCGTAAGGTTTCATGGCACAGCTCTTATCTTGATTCGGCCAACCTATATAAGAAGAAAGATATAGAGAAGAGCATCGATTATATAACACAGTCGATCGTGCAATTGGGCAAACGGGCGAACAAGAAAAAATTGGCCACTTCATTGACTACTTTGGGTGAGGTATATCAGTATTACAAACAATATGATCTGGCCATAACCAATTTCGAAGATGCCCTTGAGGCCCATAGATCTACCAAGACAACTATCTTACTGGGCAATGCCCATTTACTGAATAAAGATCATGGGAAGGCGAAAACGGTTCTGAGCCCCTTGGTCGACGAAAAGGGCATGGTACCTTTTCAACAGGTTCAAGTATACGAAGGTCTTGGAGATTCTTATACGGGTCTAGGTGAAGTCAGCAAGGCCGTCGCTTTTTATGAGCGGGGACTTGCCATAGCAAAGAAAAATCAGATAACCCCAAAATTGACCGATCTGAACTCTAAAATAGCAGATGCCTATGCCAATAGCGACCAAGAAATAGAAGCGGAGGGCTTTTATGGTAATTCATTGAAATTGGCAGAGAAAGAAGCACCTCAAAGAGCTATTCTCGAAAAGGAAAAAGTGGCCGATTTTTATAACAAAAAGAATCGTTATGAGGAAGAAATAGAAATGCGAAAAAGAAGCCTGAACGAACTTAAAAAGCTGCCCAAGCCAGCGGTGGAAAGCAAATCGGTCTATATGCAGGCGGATACTATAACCTCTCAGCGTATTAACTATAAGATAGGTACTGCCTATGTTGCCCAAGACAAGTATGAACAGGCCATACCGTATTTAGAAAAAAGTATTGTCGAGGCCGATAGCGATAACGATCTCATTGTACAAAAGGATGCCACCCGAAAATTATCAGAAGTCTATAAGTATAAAGGAGAATATTCAAAAGCCTTAGAGACCCTAAAAGATTACGTTGCCTTGGTCGACACCCTATATATTAGAAAAGAACAGGAAATTTCTAGAGCAGCCCGTTTTAATCGTGAGATTTCTACCAAGCAAAGTCGAATCTCTGGCCTTGAGCAAGAAAGAGAGCTCTCGCAGAGCAAATACGATCTCGCCCTGACCGAACAACAATTGGTACAAGAAAACTACAAGCGCCAACGATGGATAATTTATTCTTTGATTTTTGGGTTGATACTGATGGGTCTGACGACCTTCTTCTTCTATCGCAGCAATCAACAACAGAAATTGGCCAATAACCTTTTGGCTTTAAAATCGTTGCGTTCGCAAATGAATCCGCATTTTATTTTTAATGCACTCAATTCGGTAAACAACTATATAGCCAAAAACGATGAACGTAGCGCAAATCGTTATTTGAGCGAATTCTCAACTTTAATGCGTGCCGTGCTTGAAAATTCAGAGGAAGATTTTATTCCCCTGTCCAAAGAATTGGAGTTGTTAGAACTGTATGTAAAACTAGAGCATTCCCGTTTTTCTGATAAATTCGATTATAAAGTACGCATTGATGAGCATTTAGATATTACTGCTTTTCAAATCCCCCCCATGTTATTACAACCCTATATTGAAAATGCCATTTGGCACGGTCTGAGGTATAAAGAGGAAAAAGGGTTTTTGAACATTGATCTGCAACAGCAGAATAATGAAATTATAGTGATTACCATCACCGACGATGGTATTGGTAGAAAAAAATCCGAAGAACTGAAAACACAGAACCAAAGAAAGCAGAAGTCAAAAGGCATGGGCAATATCAAAAAAAGGGTTGCCATTTTAAATGATATGTACAAAGACAAGGTTGATGTTCGTATTTCTGATTTGAACCCCAACGGTTCGGGTACCAAAGTGGTATTCACTTTAAGAAAAATCGATTCATAAACTGTCTGCATTAAAAACATAAAACAGATGAAACTCAATGCGATCCTAGTAGAAGACGAGGCTAATAGTAGAGAAATACTGCGAAATTATTTGGCCAAGTATTGCCCGAACGTTAATTTGACAGGGGAGGCCGCCTCTATTCAAGATGCCTTGAAACTCATCAAGAAACAACCGTTGGATTTAGTTTTTTTAGATGTTGAAATGCCTTTTGGCAATGCCTTTGACCTGCTTGATAAATTACCTGATCGTACTTTTGAAACGGTTTTCGTAACGGCCTATAACCAATATGCGATGGATGCCGTTAACAATCACGCAGCCTACTATTTGATGAAGCCCATTAATATTGATGAGCTGATAAAAGCAGTGGACTATGTGATGGAAATTAGGCAAAAAGAAGATGCCTTAGACGGTCGCGTGCTTATTTCTAAATTAAACAAGGTAGATGATAAGATCACCCTACCACAACAAGATGGTTTTCAAGTGCTTAACGTTGCCGATATTTTATACTGTAAGGCCGATGATAATTACACTCAAATTTTTCTTGAAAACAAAAAGATATTGGTCAGTAAGACCTTGAAGTATTTTGAAGAAGCCCTGTCGAAATTTGCCTTTGCACGTATTCATAAATCATACTTGGTCAATGTAAATGAGGTGGTGAAATATAGAAAGGGAAAAGGAGGCAGTGTAGTTGTTTCGAACGGTAAAGAACTATTGGTGTCAGCATCGAAGAAGAAAGACTTGTTGGCTTATTTTTAAGCATTACATTTTTTTTAATTTCCCCCCATAAACCATAAACCCGTAGAATCTAGAAAACACCAAGAAATATGATACTTAAATCGGTAAGAGGAAAAACTCCCCAAATTGGCAGTGACTGCTATATTGCTGAGAATGCCACCATAGTGGGCGAAGTGAGCATGGGCAACCAATGCAGTATATGGTACAATGCGGTCTTACGGGGCGATGTTCATTATATAAAAATGGGCAATAAGGTAAATGTGCAAGATGGGGCGGTAGTACATTGCACCTATCAAAAATCACCTACCACAATTGGCAATAATGTTTCTATCGGCCACAATGCCATTGTGCACGGCTGTACCATAAAAGACAATGTGTTGATTGGTATGGGCAGTATTGTCATGGATGATTGTATTGTGGAAAGCAACAGTATAATAGCAGCGGGTGCAGTACTGACTAAGGGAACTCATGTGCCGTCTGGGACTGTTTTTGCAGGTATGCCAGCAAAAAAGATAAAAAACATCAGTCCTGAACTGAGTTCTGGCGAGATAGATCGTATAGCCGATAATTATGTAAAATATTCTGGCTGGTTCAAGGATAAGGATTAACCGGGCATTCAAATATTGTCTTGTACTTAAGGTTTCAAAACCAAATTTCAAAATATTCTGGAGGTTACGGTAAGTAGGTGTAGCAGGTATTGATGATAAAGAGCTTTTTTTCTTTATGAATCTTCTTTTTTCTTTGTGAAGCTTTGTGTAATAACTCCTCGTGTTTACTATAGGTGAAATTAAATAACGAACTCTTCTTCGAACAGTGCTAGACGAAATAACAACAAACATATTTTCCTTATTTTTGCCAATCGAAAACAGAAAAGATGAATGCATATGTATTTCCCGGTCAAGGAGCACAGTTTGTAGGTATGGGGCAAGACCTATATGAAAAGTATCCTCGTGCAAAAGAACTGTTTGAAAAAGCCAATGAGATTCTTGGGTTTGCGATAACCGATATAATGTTCGAAGGCACTCCCGAAGACCTAAAACAGACCAAAGTGACCCAACCGGCCATTTTTTTGCACTCGGTCATACTCAGTAAGGTCATGGGCGAAGATTTTAAACCCGATATGGTAGCGGGACATTCCCTTGGGGAGTTTTCCGCCTTGGTGGCGAACGGCGTCTTGAATTTTGAAGATGGGTTAAAATTAGTGTCCCAAAGGGCATTGGCCATGCAAAAGGCCTGTGAACTGCAACCGAGTACGATGGCGGTCGTATTGGGACTGGAAGACGATGTTGTTGAAAGAATATGTGAGGAATCTTCGGGAATCGTAGTTCCGGCGAATTACAATTGTCCCGGTCAATTGGTGATTTCGGGCGAAGTACAGGCTATTGAAACCGCTTGCGAAAAATTAAAGGAGGCAGGTGCGAGAAGGGCATTGGTGCTTCCCGTTGGTGGGGCATTTCACTCTCCGTTAATGGAACCTGCAAGGGAAGAGTTAGCGGCGGCGATTGAAAACACCACTTTTGGCACGGCCCGTTGCCCAGTTTATCAAAATGTTACGACCGTTTCGGTTACTGATTCCGAAGAAATAAAGAAAAATTTGATTTCGCAATTGACCGCTCCCGTAAAATGGACTCAAATCGTAAGAAATATGGTAGATGACGGGGCTTTATTGTTTACAGAAGTTGGGCCAGGCAGGGTATTACAAGGGCTTGTGAGAAAAATAAATCCCGATTCAGAAACTACTTCGGCCGTTCTTACGTAGATACATTTATCGATAAGAACCGTATTTCAACCTAAAAACCCATATTTAGACCGTTATTTAAGGTATTAGCTAATTTTTTTAGTAATATTGACACCCATTTTTTACCTACTTTCTGACGCTATTTGTGCTGTACTTTGAATTTGTAATAATTCAAACAGGACAGACTATGAAATTGAAAAGAGAACATTTTTTATCGGTTACGGGTTTATTGAACATTTTTAAGAGGCCTTTATTGTTTCTATTGATGTTCACTAGTCTAACCATGCAGGCCCAAGTAATATCTATTGAGGCAACTGATGATGTTGCTGCTGAGATTGTAGCACCTGGTGCTGTGAACGAGGCTTTGTTTACGGTAAGGCGCACTCTTCTTACTTTAGCTCCTCTTACGGTTACTTATAGTATTGCAGGTACGGCCACGGCTACAAGTGATTATCAAGAATTGACGGGTACCGTGGTTTTTGGTCTTGCTAATGAAGTTGTAATCAAGGTCATAGGTATTGTCGACGATGATCTTGTTGAGGGCGCCGAGACGGTTATCGTTACCTTAACGGGGGTTTCACAAGGTATTATAGATCCAACCCAGGATACAGCGGAAATTGGTATTAAGGACAATGATGTAGGAACAATTGTACTTGATTTAGTGGAGGCTCCAAACAGGTTTCTGCCAACGGCAACCGAAGGAGGCCAATACGGTCGATTTAGATTGATAATGGATAAGGCAAATGGTACTTCGACCCCAATTACGGTTAATTTCACCATTGCCGGAACATCAGGGCAACCGGGTTCTCCCCCGGCCGACCATGACCTAGGGGGTGCAGTTGATGTACCGACGATGACCATACCCTATCCCAATGATGATATCACTAGGTTCAGACATGTAAACGTTATGCCTTTTGATGACTTGGTTCCAGAATCTGATAAAACGGTAATCATAACACTTACCGGCACCAGCAACCCTCTTTTTACGATAGGCTCGCCCAGTACGGCTATTGTTACCATTATTGATGATGATTGTAACGGGGGTATTACCGCTCCTCCTTTGAGGGCTAGTACCCCAACTGCCTATTGCGATGTAGCCAACGTAAACCTGAACACTTTTATAACAGGTGGGGGGCCAAGTGCCCCTCCGGGTACGACCCTGCGTTGGAGTACAATTGCAAACCCAGTTGCAAACAGTGATTTGATACCGACAACAGCAACAGCATCAGGTACGTACTACGGTGTTTATTGGGATGCCATTAACATATGTGCCAGCCCTTCTACGCAAGTGGTTCTTACAATGTCTACATCGCCCAACGCAGGTACGGCGGCAAATGGTTCAGCTTGTACCGATAATGAGTTTGGTAGTATAACGGTCGATTTAGACAATTTACTCACAGGGCTTGTTTCTACAGGGAGCTGGGCGTTTACATCTGGGCCTGAGACAGTAAGCCCGAATGGGCAGAATGTTGTGAATTTCGACGATAGGGCGGTCGGTAATTATGTATATACCTATACGACTACGGGAGCAGTGGCACCTTGTACAAACGATACAGCTACAGTGACCATTGCAGTTGCTGATTGCGATCCTTGTACTGCAGGTAATACGGCACCGGTTTTGAATGCGGGAGTGCCTACTATATTTTGTGGTGTCATAGATCGTAGTCTGAGCGAATATACAAATAGTACTGCACCGGCAGGCTCAGTACTCACATGGAGTACCGATTCGGACCCAACAAACGAAAATGCACATTTATCAGGGGCGCAAGTCACTAGCCCCCCAACAGTTGGTGGAACATTTTACGCTTTCTTCTATGATACGGTCAACAACTGTGCAAGTCCTGTTTTACAGATCAATTTGGTCATCAATGAAATGCCAACATTGAATAACGCTGTGGGTGATGTTCGATGTGGTACGGGCACGGTTGTTCTCAGGGCTACCGCATCGGCAAATGCCACCATTAATTGGTATTTATCGGCCAGTGGGGGAAGTATTGTTGGTACAGGAGCGAACTTTACCACGCCAATAATCTCTACAACGACATCGTATTTTGCCGAGGCTACCTTGAATGATTGTCCTTCGGCCGAAAGAAAAGAAGCCGTGGCCACTATAATGCCACAACCTTCTGCTGGTATGCCCACTAATACATCGTCTTGTAGTGATATTACCAACGGGCCGACCACTGTGGATCTAGATGATCGGTTGGCAGGTGAAAGTGCGGGTACTTGGGTGATCACCACTGATCCCTCGGGTAGTTTGACCATTGACGCAAGTAATATTGTCAATTTTGTTAACAGGCCCGATGGCATTTATGTTTTTACGTTTACCACTACTGGGGCACAAGCACCTTGTAGCAATGAATCTTCTGAAGTGACCATTTCAGTAAACGACTGTGATATGGATACTGATTTGGACGGGCTCTTCGATGGCCTAGAGGCAACCTTGGGTACGGATCCTACCAACCCTGATACTGACGGTGATGGTATCAATGATGGCGATGAGGTAGGTGATGATGTTGAAAACCCGTTGGATGAAGATGGCGATGGCATCATCGATGCCCTTGATTCGAATATTCTTGATGCAGATGGTGATGGCGTGGTCGACCAGCTAGATCTGGCAAATGACAACCCGTGTATACCAGATAACACACATAACCTTTGTGATACTGATGGTGATGGCATTACCGATGGTGATGAAATTGCCAATGGTTCAGACCACCTCGACCCTTGTGATCCTGATATTACGGCCGAGGCCTGTGTCGATCCCACCCCAATTGATTTGGAGGTATTGAAAGAGGTTGACAATATGAATGGGTTGCTAGGAGAAACAGTTGTGTTTAAAATCACGCTCAACAATCTTTCGGAGAGTCTGGTAAAAAGCATTAAAATAGGAGAACTATTAGAAAGTGGTTTTGAATATGAAGCACACGATGCCTCTGTCGGAAGTTATGATAGGGAAACAGGCGAATGGAGTATTTTTGAATTAGAGGCGTTGCAATCAGCAACGTTAGAAATAAAAGTCAATATTTTAGAAAGCGGTACCTATAGTAATACAGCGGAGCTATTGGAATCTTTTCCGATGGATAATAATACTGACAATGACAAGGCTACCATTACCTTGCCCATTGAGTTGCCAGAAGGTATTGATCTCGTTATTGAAAAAACGGCCTTGAGTGCGAACCCGCTTGTAGGAGAAGAAGTGATATTCATGATAAAGATTTTCAATGCCTCTGTAGATGTCAACCCGGTCACGAATATTGAGGTCAAAGATGTTATCGATGATAGCGGTTTTGAGTACATAGATCACAATACTTTAGTCGGAGACTATGATAGTAATTCTGGTTTGTGGAATATTCCTTCAATGGAAAAGGGACAAGAGGTGTTTTTGACCATACGGGTCAAAGTGCCCAGAGAAGGTGAATTTTTGAATACGGCTACCATACAGCGTTCCACTCCGGTAGATGGCAATCCGGCAAACAATGAATCAACGGTTGGTGTGACGGTAAGTTTGCCGACACCTGCTGAAGTTGGCTTTTTGTTCAATCAATTCTCGCCAAACGGTGATGGTACGAACGATGTATTAAAAATCAATCGACTTGACAGTGAAACCAACCAAAGGGAACAGATTAGATACAATATTCAAATTTTTAATAGATACGGTAATTTAGTGTTCGAAGCGAACGGTCAAGATACCGAAGAAGTTTGGAACGGTTCTTGGAAAGGAAAGGACGCCCCCGAAGGTACTTATTTCTATACAATGAGTATAGATGTAGGTGAAGGTCCTAAATCCAAAAAAGGCTGGATACAGCTGATAAGATAATTGTAAGAATGACTTGTAACAAGAGTAGATTCATATATAAGTACCTCTTTTTAATTATTGGCCTTGCCCTAGGATCGGTATGTTCGATCCATGCCCAAAAAGAGCCCCAGTATACTCAATATATGTACAATATAGGCAGCTTCAACCCGGGCTATGTGGGTACGGTAGAGACTCCTGATATTTCGGGCCTTTATAGGGCGCAATGGATCGATCTGCCAGGGGCACCGAGAACGATTCGTTTCGGGGCCAATGTTCCGCTTTCGAATGAAAAGATGGGTCTAGGTTTTAATATTGTGAACGATCAGTTGGGGCCTTCTACCCAAACCTATATTGATCTTGCCTATTCTTATCAGTTCAATGTATCGGAAAACACCAAATTATCTTTTGGTATGGATGTTGGTGGATCTTTCTTGAACGTTGATTTTTCGAAAGGTACTTTTGAAAACCCTGGTGAACCGATATTGGGCCGTGAATTGATTAAGAAATTCTACCCAACGGTTGGTGCAGGTCTTTTTCTTTATGGGCAAGATACATGGTATTTAGGTGCTTCAATACCTAATTTCTTGACCGATGGTATTTATAATGATGACGTGGCAACTATAGTCGAAGATAAGATGCAGTTGAATTTCATTGGTGGGTATGTATTCGACCTGTCGGAAAGTTTGAAGTTCAAGCCCGCTTTTTTGATTAATTATATAGGGGGTGCACCGCTCAACACAAATATTTCGACCAACTTTCTGATCAACGAAAAATTCACTTTAGGTGCTTCGTACCGATTGGGTAATGCTATTAGTGGACTGGCCGGTTTTCAAGTAGGCGGTAGTACGTTCATTGGGTATTCGTATGATTACAATACCAACGCTTTAGGGCAGTTCAATAACGGTTCTCATGAGATTATATTGAAATTTTATTTGGGCAGGGGAGGAGAAAGCAGTAATGATTCGAATCATAAAAGTCTAAAGGGCAAACCGAAACAGATTGATACGCCACGGTTTTTCTAAAGAATAATGAAAATGAAAACAAAAATTTCCGTATTGTTTTTTTTAATGGCCATTGTGGCATCGTATGCCCAAGAAATAAAGTCAAAAGCTGACAAATATTTTTACGGCTATGCCTATAAGGCGGCCATAGCCGAGTATAAAAAGGATATGGGCAAGGGAAAATTGATTACCAATTATCAGTTTTTGAACTTGGCCGATTCGTATTTTATGACCGGGGATTATCAAAACGCCTCAAAAATATACCTTGATATCAATAGTAAAGATACCATCATGAGCGACCATCGTTTTAATAAGATGTTGCAAAGCCTATCAAAAACTTCTGAATTAGAAAGGGTAAGGGCCCTTCTGAAAACAAAAAGTGATTCGCTTGCCAATGAACTGGTCGAAAATGCCGATTTCAATTTTGAACTATTGGATTCTAGTGCTGGGAACGAGCAAAAGTTTCATGTCTTCAATGTTGACGGTAATAGTGCTCAGGCTGATTTCGCACCTGGTTTTTATAAAAACAAGCTTCTTTTTAGTAGTGGGCGCATGCATAAATCAAAGAACACCTATGGGCCTTCGGGCGAATCTTATTTAGACATTTATATAGCGAGAATCGGTAGTGATGGCAATGTGCTGAACCCAAACGTCTTTAACCTTATACCCGATTCGAAATTCCATAAATCAACGCCCCACTATTCTGAAGGGTTAGACAAAATATTCTATGTGTTGTCAAATACAGAGAACAACCAATTGTCTTTTGATGAAAACGGCAAAAATTCACTTGCAATAGGTATGGTCTATAACAATGGTTTTTTTAGGTTTTTATTGAAAGATCTGAGCACATCTTTTTACTATCCTTTTTATGAAGAGTCTACCGGCAAGATATATTTTGCCGCAAATTTTGAAGATGGTTATGGGGGCACCGATATTTACTATGTATATACAAACGAAGGACAAATAATGTCAGAGCCCGTCAATTTGGGGCCGCGAATAAACTCACCAGCAAATGAGATAGCACCTTTTATCGTTGGGAACAGTATGTATTTTTCTTCGGATATTTTTTACGGCCTTGGCGGAATGGATATTTATAAGACCAACATTCGGTCTGATAAAGATTTTAGTATACCCATTAATTTGGGCTCGGGAATCAACTCTTCGTTCGATGAGTTTGGCTTTATTATAAAAAGTAGCGAACAAGGCGGTTTCTCAGGATATTTTTCTTCCAATAGAGAAGGAGGTAAAGGAAACGATGATATCTATGGTTTTA